>JBARJU010000365.1:0-19400 GCA_049800435.1 Solirubrobacteraceae bacterium | reverse complement strand
CTAGCGGGACTTTCCGGATCGGCGGGGTGATAGGGACTTTATCCCCAGTGCTGGCGGGGAATTTTCGCCGATGCGGCCGTATGACCTAACTCCGCGAGGGCAGCGTCAACCGAAGATGGATGCTCGTCGCCTACCTCGCCGTGATCGACGAGGAAAATGCTCCAACGGTGTTCGAGATTGCCGCTCCGTTTCCTGCCTCGGCCGTCTTCGGAGGGTAATTAGGTCACATGCTCCGATGCCGCGAATCTCCAGTGTTTACGGGCGATCAGCGGCCGAGTCGGTCGAAAAGCGGGAAACTCCCGCTAGTGCTTGGAGGGAGCGTGCTTTTCTGCGCCTTGCTGTGAATCCGCCAGCCAGTCGCGCAGCACCTCGTGCATCGTCTCTACGCCGACGATTGGGGCTGGCGGCTCGCTCCAGTCGGCCGGCACGACAGCAAACGGCCGCGTTTGCGGTCCGCCGAGGCCGCCGTGGGAGCCCATGAACTCCTCGAACGGGGCCACCTCGTTCGTGCTCGGGTCATACATGCCGTTGACGAGTATGTCCGGACAGTGCGGGAAGCGATCGTGGCGACGCAAGTGCTCAGCCGCCGTCGCGTCGAAGTGAGCGAGCGGGTCCTCGCCCTCGATCGCATCGTCGGCGAGCCTTCGCTGTCCGGCTCCGCCGATCACGAGCGCTCCGTGCGCTTGCGAGCTCACCATCACGTATCCGATCCCGGGGTGGCCGGTGAGCGTGTCCAACAGTCGCGGATGCGCCTCGGCGATCTGCTCGGCGGTGAGCCGCTGTGGGCTGGACGGCAGGTAGATGAGCCCGAGGCTGCCGGAGGCAAGCACTATCGCCTCCTTCTCCACAGCCCGGCCCTGCTCGCTCCGCTGCGCAAGGGCCTCCCGGTTCGGTCCCAGTGCGACCGTGCCCTCGACCGATCTGCCGCGCGTGGCACGCGCAAGCATGCGTCCTCCGACGCTTGGCTCCTGGCGCGCGTCGGCCAGCACGGCGCCCACATCGCCCCACGCCTCGTCGATCGCGGCCGGGGCGTACACCTCGCCCCGCGTGAGTGCCGCGCTCACAACCTCCTGCAGCGTCTTACCGTAGCGCTGGCGGAACGGTCGGCCCTGCGTCTGGCCGTGGTCTGAGAGCACCACGAGGTGGTAGGGGCGAGGCGATTGCGCCGTGGCGCGCTCCAGGCGGGCGAGTTGGCGATCGTGTCGCTTGAGCACCGCCAAGGCGTCGGGCTCGCGGATCCCCGAGTGATGCGCCACCTCGTCGTAGCCCACGAAGGTGGCATAGCTGACCGGCACGCCCTCGACGATGTCGGCCATCAGCAGCGCCGTGACGAGGTCGCGCATTATCACCGTGATCGTGGCCCGGATCAGGGGGTACAGGCCTTTCCTATCGACATGCTCCGCGCCGCTGCGGCGTTGGTGGATCGCGGCTCGGCGCTCATAGGCGATGTCGGCGAGCGAGAGCACGATCGTGCGCATGAACCCGTAAGGATCGGAGAAGTAGGCGAACAGGTCCCCGGCCTTCGAGCGCGAGCGGTCGCGGATCACGCTCATCGTGGCCGTGCAGCGCGGCGCGTCGCCCGAGAACATATTTCCTCGGCTGGTGCCGGCGCCGGCCAGCAGACCTTCGCCCGTCGAGCGCCGATGCTCGATCTCGGCCGCGTCGGCGGGATGATTGGAGACCATCGTGCGCCCGGACTCCTTCTCATACCAGCGAAACGCGGGCATGTCCCAGTTGCTGCCGAGCAGCAGCCCGGCTTGGCTTGCACCCGTCTGTGAGGAGAGATCGCACTCCCAGCCAAGCAGTCGGTGGGTGCCGTCTGAGAGCCAGCGCGCGATCGTGGGTGTGTGTCCGTCACGGATCGCCTCGCGCAACACTCCCTCTCCAAGGCCGTCGATCTCAAAGAGGATCACCCCCGGCACATCGGTGTGATTCTCGCGGCGTGTGCCTCGCACCCGTCGGCGTACCACACGCAGATGGCGGGCGTCCCCGTCGACATCGAGCAGGGGAGCTACAAGCATCGAGACGAGGGCAAGGCCAAACGCGATCGCCACGTCTGACCAGAATGACGGTGTCTTACCGTCCACCGCATAGAACGCGAGCGCAACCACGCCGGCGCTGAGCGCAAGCGAGCCAAGTCCGAATGTGACGATCGTGAGTGGCAGCGCAAGACGTATGACGATCGGCCACAGGACCGCGTTGATGATCGCCACCACGGCGGCAACGAGTATCGCGGCGTCGAAGGAGAGCGATTCGTGGCCCGGCAGGAGCGCGGTCAAGGCAACCAATGCCAGCCCATCGACTCCCAAGATGACAACCGTCCGGATCACGAACCCCAACAGGCGCCGCAAGCCGGTCCGGCGTTGCTGGGCGCTGTGCTCGTCGATCGCTGAGGGCATCGTTGCTACCTTCTCGTCCATGGCCGATGGCGCGGTTGTTGCCCGTCACACAGGCACGCCCGCAGACCGTATCGTTTTCGTGGGCCACGCCACCGTCCTGATCGAGGTTGACGGCGTGCGTGTGCTCACCGACCCGTTGCTGCGCCGCGGGGTCGCTCACTTGCGCCGTCAAACCCCGCTGCTCGAGGCGGCTGTGTTTGCCGACCCCGACGCGGTCCTGATTTCACACATGCACCACGATCATCTCGACCCGGGCTCGCTGCGACTGCTCGGGCGCGACACGCCTTTGATTGTGCCTGTCGGGGCCGCGGCGTGGCTGCGGCGTAGGGGATTTGCCACCGTGAGTGAGCTGAGCGTTGGCGATGTCGTGTGCGTCGGTGAGCTCCAGATCACCGCTGTGGAGGCGCACCACGATGGTCGACGCCTGGGCGGCCCGCGTGCGCCGGCGCTCGGCTACCTCATCGGTGGCAAGCGCGTCGTCTACTTTGCGGGAGACACCGAGCTGTTCGCGGACATGGCCAACTTCTCGCCCTCGCCTGAGGTCGCCCTCGTCCCCGTTGCGGGATGGGGCCCAAGGCTCGGTCAAGGCCACATGGATGCTCTCGACGCGGCTCGCGCCGTCGCGTCGATGCAACTACGTGTCGCGATCCCAATCCACTGGGGAACTCTGTTGTCGATCGCGCTGGCTCGTCGTCACCGCGCGCGCCTCGGCGATCCCCCACGGCTGTTTGCCGAGCACGTGGCGCGGCTGGCCCCGAGCGTTGAGGTGCGAATCCTGAAGCCCGGCGAGCAGACGTTGCTCTAGGTGGGATGGCCTTTCACCCGATTTGGGCGATAGACGGTGAAGTGGAGAGCGTTACACTCGAATGCACCACTCTGATGGGTCCACCCCTGGTGAGGCCGCCATCGCGGTTGACCCGGGGACCAACACAAAGGAGGAGCCGTGAGCAACGAGGAGCTGGAGCTCGGTCCTGTTGACGTTGTTGTGATCGGCTATCCGCCGGACGCTCCCCGAACGGGGGAGGCGATTCCGCTGTTCGTAGATCTCGTCGACCGGGGGATCATTCGCGTGCTCGACGTGCTCATGGTCCAGAAGGATGCGCAGGGCAACGTCTCGGGAGTTGAGATCACCGATCTCGACGGCGACGGGGTCGATGATCTGGTGGTGTTCGCCGGAGCACGCACGGGCATGCTCGGCGACGAGGACGCGAGTACGGCCGCTGAGGCGCTACAGCCTGGCGAAGCCGCGCTCTTGATCTGCTTTGAGAACACGTGGGCCGCACCGTTCGCCACCGCTGTGCGCCGCAACGGCGGCCAGGTGCTCGCCTTCCAGCGGGTTGCCGCGCAGGACGTCCTGGACAGTATTGACGCGCTCGAAACCGCATCCTGAACTGAAAGGGGTATGTCATGCCACTACTTCGCGCCATGGCCCGTACCGCTGTCGTCGCCGGCACGGCGACGACAGTATCCAACCGTGTGAGCCGTCGCCAGCAAGGACGCTGGGCCGCTCAAGAAGAGCAGCAGACGGCTACGCAGCCGCAGCCGCAGGCATATGCTCCTCCTCCAGCGGCGCCGGCGCCGGAAGCCGACCCGATGGAGCGGCTCAAGGAGCTTGGGCAATTGCACGAGTCGGGCGTCCTCACCGACGAGGAGTTCGCGGCGGCGAAGGCAAAGGTTCTCAACTGAGTCGCCCACACGGCCGGTGTGCGCCACAGTTCATTCGGCACCTTTGTCATGACGCCAAGGCCGACCGGTAGCGCCCGGCAGGCGGTTGTTCCCCCGCGCCGGCAAATTCATGCGAGGCGGATACTGATCGGCGCGCTGATCATCCTCGTGATCGGCGCCGCCGCGACGCTCGCCGGATGGGACATCGCGAGCTGGTTCAGGCAGATATGGGACACGATCACGGGGATCTCACTCGGCTACCTGCTGGCAGGGATCGCACTCATGACCGTGCAAACGACTGCGACCGCGTTTGCCTGGTATTCGATCCTGCGCTACGGATATCCAGACTCCGATGTTAGATGGATACACGTTCTTGCGTGCTATGCAGCTGCCGTGGCGCTCAACTCGGTGCTGCCGGCAAACCTGGGAACGCTGGTAATGCTGTTGATGTACACCACGATCGTCGTGGCCGCCACGTTCGCCGGCGTGCTGGCGGGTATGGCGGTCCAGAAGATTTTCTTCACACTGATCGGCACGTTTTGCTACCTGTACCTGTTCCTGACGGTCAGCGGGTCGTTCTCCCTCCAACTGGGGTTCATCGCCGATCATGTGTGGGCCAGTGTGATCCTGCTCGTGGGCGTCGTCGTGCTCCTGTTCCTTGTGGCCCGGGCGCTGCGCCAACGGGTCAGGAAGTGGTGGGAAGAGGCCAAGGTGGGCGCCCAGATCCTCACGCGCCCCCGTGCCTTTCTCGGACGCGTGGTGCTCCCGGAGGCGATCAGCTGGGTGGCGATGCTCGGGGTGATCGCCGTGTTCCTGGCCGCCTATGGCATTCCCGTTAGCTTTCACACGCTCATGCGCGTGGTGGCGGGGAACTCGATCGCCAACGTGAGCTCGGTGACCCCGGGCGGGGCGGGCGTTGTGCAGGGATTCAACGTGCTCTCGCTGAAGGGCATCACCAGCACCTCCAACGCGACCGCCTACTCGGTGGCCCAGCAGCTCGTGACCACGGCGTGGGGCATCCTCTTCGCCATCGCGCTGCTCGTTCGAGCATTCGGCTGGTCTGACGGCAGGACGCTCGTCGCGCAGTCCTACGGAGAGGCGCGCGAGAAGAACGCTGAGCGCTCGGCGGCGCGCAAGGCAAAGCGCCAGGCCGAGGCGTCAAGCGGGGCTCGGTGACGAGCGCCGCTACTTGCCGGTCGTGCGGTGCATCGCCGCACGCGTGTGAGCGCGGCTGCCTCTCCCGGCAGGCGCCTCGTCGCCGGCTGTGCCGCGAACGGGTGGCGGCGTCCGACGGACGAGCAGACGCAGCGCTCGGTCGCCAGGGCCTTCCTCCGTTCGCTCGGTCAACGCCGTCGGATGAACCGTTCGGAACACGGGACCCCGGCCAGGGTCCACGACCGCCACTACGACCTTCGATCTACTCGGCGTGTCGAACACGATCCCGTCGAACTCGAGGCCGCCGTCGGCCACCTTGACGAGTTCGCCCGCGCTTGTCTGCTCCATCGACACAGCGTACTGGGCCCCGCCCGCGATGCGGTAGGGCATCGCGGGACTCGGTGAGTGATGCCCGGGTGAGCGGCGGGAGCGGGGCTCCGGTCTCCGACCTACTATTGGAGCATGAA
This sequence comes from Solirubrobacteraceae bacterium, assembly GCA_049800435.1. Lineage (GTDB taxonomy): Bacteria > Actinomycetota > Thermoleophilia > Solirubrobacterales > Solirubrobacteraceae > Palsa-744. The sequence continues at coordinate 13,714 of JBARJU010000365.1, read as the reverse complement.
GGATGTGCCAGTCGACCTGCCGGGACACGAGCTCGTGAGTGAGGGCCTCGAGGATCTCGCGTCGGGTCGTGAGAGCGAGTCAGCCTTGCTGGTGGCAATGGCAGCGCCGCGACTTCGGACCCTCGGCTACGACGTGCCGGCGGGTGGGGGAGAGCAGCCGTCGCATCGTCTCTACGAGTTGCTCACGGATACAGATGAAGGCCCTCACAGTCGCTACAACGCGCTTGTCGCTCGCGTCGTGAGCTTTGTCCGGGCGGCCGAGCATGCGTCTGCCGGTTGACGAGGCTCGTCTTCGGGAGATGGCTCGTCGCCTGGGGCGGGTCGCCAGTGGGCCGACGCGAATCTATCTGACGGGCGGGGCCTCGGCTGTCCTGGAAGGCTGGCGCGGATCGACGATCGACGTCGATCTGAGGTTCGAACCCGATGTTGACGCGCTCCTCCGTGAGCTTCCCGCACTGAAGGACGATCTTGGCGTGAACATCGAGCTGGTCTCGCCGCCGGATTTCATTCCCGAGCTACCTGGCTGGCGTGATCGCAGCCCGTTCGTCTTCCGCGAGGGCAAGATTGACATCCATCACTTCGACTTCTACTCGCAGGCGCTGTCCGAAGATCGAGCGGGGATTCAGCCAGGATCTCGATGACGTTGGGAGCATGCTGGAAAGCGGGCTCGTGGAGCCGCTCAGGTTGTGCGAGTTCTACGACGCGATCGAGCCCGAGCTGTACCGCTACCCGGCGGTTGACCCGGCAGCATTCCGGAAGAAGGTCGCGGTGGCCCTGCCCTGAGGCCGGCCAGTCACGCGCCGCGCCCTACAGCACTCGATGCAAGCAGAGTGGACTCGAACGACCACGGACCAAGCGGTCCACAAGGCCCCCAACCTTAATCGGGACTTGCAGACCCGTTCAGGGGCGTCCAAAACGTCCAGATTTGCGCGGTTTCCGCGACACGCTGGACGCATTGGACGGTATGGACGTTGCCAAAGTGTTGCCACTGAGTCGAGGCAGTCTCGGCCGCATTCGCGCCCGGCGGGCGGGTGACGGTCGGGTCGAGCTGTCCATCTGGGGTGGTGTGTACGGTGCGCATAGACGGTGTTCGGACTGAGAGCTTGCGATCGGAGGGTGACATGAGTGGACCAGTGGATTCCATCCTGCAGGTGAAGATCAGTCTCCTCGGGTCCTCGAAGCCGCCGGTCTGGCGGCGGCTGCTGATCCCGGCCGACATCCGGCTGGACCGGCTGCACGGGGTGATCCAGGCGGCGATGGGCTGGGAGGACTACCACATGCACGTGTTCTCGGACGGCTCTTGCGAGTACGGGCTCGCGGATCCGGAGTTGGGACACCGGGACGAGCGCAAGGCGACGCTCGGCCGGCTGCTCAAGCGAGAGGGCGAGCGGATTCGCTACACCTACGACTTCGGCGATGACTGGGAACACGAGATCATGGTTGAGAAAGTGCTCGCCGCTGAGCCGGGTGTGCGCTATCCGGTCTGCGTCGCCGGCAAGGGCGCATGTCCACCCGAGGATTGCGGGGGAGTGTGGGGGTATGAGCATCTACGCGAGGTGCTTGCCGATCCAGCTGACGAGGAACACGGAGAGATGCTGGAGTGGCTTGGCCTTCAGACGGCGGCGGAGCTCGAACCGGCTCGCTTCGATGTGGACGAGGTCAACAGGGCGCTCGGCAGCGGCGATGATGCCCGGAGGGCCGTCAGGCGGGCGGCGTAGACGGCGCGGCAGGCGCTAGCGTGCGGCCTGCCGATGAACGACAGGCGCCTTGAACAGCGCGTTGCGGCGGTCGCCGAGGCGGCGCTCTCAGAGCGCGGGTTCGTCACTGCGATCGACGTCTTCCTCGGCCTGGGCTGGCTGGCACCCTCCAACGAGCAGGCGTGGCGCCAGGGCCGCATCCCGTACCTGGAGAGGGTGGTCACCGCCAATCTGAGCAAGATCACCACGGCGATGCGGTGTTTCGGAACCTGGGCTCGCCAGCGAGGCCTGAAGCCCTCCGAGACCGCGTATGTGGCCCGCTCGCGGGGCCGACGCGCGCTGCGGTTCAGCAAGAGCGGTAAGGAGAGCATCGAGCGTGCCTATCGCACGCACTGGGTCTCGCCGGAGCTCTCGGAGCGCAAGCGCGAAAGACTGGCCGAGCGTCACAGCAAGCCGCCGGAGCTCGTGGTGATCTCACCGGTCCGTGACTGGACGTGCTCCGCCTGCGAGGGGACCGGTGAGCTGTTGATCATGGAGGAGCCCGGCCCGCTGTGCCTGGCCTGCGCGGATATGAACCACCTCGTCTTCCTCGCAGCCGGCGACGCCGCGCTGACGCGGCGGGCGAAGGCGGCCAGCACGCTGTCGGCGGTCGTCGTGCGTTTCAGCCGTGCGCGCAAGCGCTACGAGCGCCAGGGCATCCTGGTGGAGGAGGATGCGCTCACCGTCGCCGAGCTGCAGTGCCTGGCTGACGAAGAGGCGCGCAATCGCCGTCGCGAGCGTGAACGTCTCAGGTGCGCCGGTGAGGACGCGGAGCTCATCAGGCGCTTCGCTGCGGAGATCAAGGCGGTGTTCCCCGGCTGTCCCACCGAGCGCGCGGAGGCGATCGCACGCCGCGCCTCCGCGCGCGGCAGCGGGCGAGTCGGACGCACCGCCGCCGGACGCAACCTGCAGGCCGATGCTGTCGAGTTGGCGGTGATCGCGTCGATTCGCCACGAGGACACCGGCTACGACGGGCTGTTGATGGCCGGCGTCGATCGCGGCGAGGCCAGAGAACGTGTACGCGATGACGTCGATCGCGCACTCGAATGCTGGCGGGGAGAGTGACGGACGCCAGGCCCGCGCGCCAACGACACATGAGGCCGCGTCGCGGCGTCGAGGTTGCTCCCGCCGTTTACAGCCCGGAGGATCGTAGGAGGCTCGACACCGGGCGATCTCAGCGCCGACGCAGCGAGTCACGGAGCGCTCGGCGAACGGCACGAGTGCATCGGGTCGGTCGAGCCCGCCGATCAAGCTGAAGTCGAGGTCGGCGGAGTAGCGGTAGTCCTCGAAGTAGCACAGCCGCAGTGCGGTGCCACCCTTGAAGACGATTCGCTCCGCTTGATCGCAATCCGCGACAGCGGCGAGGACGTGACTCAGGATGTAGTCGCGTTCGACCGTGGGGGCTGGGACGCGGTCGGCATCGGCTCGCCGGATGATCTGGTTGCGATCGATCACTGCTGTAGACCGCTGGCGATCACGCTTGGCTGCTGCGCCCAGACGACGCGCCAGCGACGATCGCGGAAGGGTCGTTCGCGGTCTGCGGGGTATCGCGGCTCGAGCTGGATGTCGCTTGCGGGTGCCGCGAGTGGCTCCAGGCGGTTGACGAGATCCGGGATGGGCAACTGGTCGACCAGCGAGCCGATCCGTCGCAGGGCCGGCGCGGCGCCAATTTCCCGGGCCAGGCTCTGGAGTACAGCGGGGTCCGGCTGCGCGACGTTGAGAGCTTCGGCGAGGACATTGGCGCCGCCGATCAAGTCGATGCGTGCCGCGCCGTCGAGCAGGCTGCGCTCGATGCTCGAGACGTACGCGCCATGGCCGGCCTGGACGGCCTCGACGAGTACGGTCTCCCGCTGCTCGATGATCGTGCGCAGTGGACGACCGCTGAGCTGCTTGACCGTGACCTCGCGCGGGCAGGCGACCTGGATCGTTCGTGCCGGATGGGTCAGTAGACCGTGGTGGTCGAGCGCTGATCGATAGGCGATGCGGTGTGGCTCGCCGGCGAAGAAGGCGCCCACAGCGAGCGTGATGTCCTCAGAGGCTGCCCGGGTGCCCAGCAGGCCGATCTGCCGGATTGCATAGTGACCGGTCGCCACCCGGTCCACCAGCCCCGCTTCGCGCCAGCGCGTGAGCAGGTTGGAGGCCGCCTGCGGGGAGAGGCCCAACTGCTCGCGGACCTCGCGCGCGGTCAGACGAGCCTGTCCGGCCGCGAGCTTGTCATCGAGGAGTTGGAGGGTACGGTTCGGCAAGATGATCTAGATATTACACGGATTACGTGAATTAGCTCGATATAGCAGCCCAAATGATACCGCAGGATGGTCGGTATACGGCTCTGAGGACCGGTCAGCACCGGCGGTCACGTGGGCGGTGTAGATGAGTGAGCCTGACGGGCTACTTGCCGGCGCGTGAGCGGCGGACAGCGCACGATCGGCTGGCGTCCACAGAGTGGAGTCTATTTGTCGGGTACAACAGGCCCGCTTGGGTGGGCGAGGGGTGTGATGCCATGCTGTTCCGGGGGCAACGGGCGGTCCCTGGTAAGCCCGTAGACCGGTGAGTCAAGGAGCTGTCTCAGCAGGCCGGGCAGCTCGCTGGTGACCTCGCGGTCCCATGCCTTCTGACGCTCGACTGCCGCGGGATACTGTCCCGGCGCCTGAATCTCCGACTCGTGGGGCCATCGGGCCGTGGTTGGGCTACCTACGCCACCCAGCGAGCGTCTGCCAGCTCGTTCTTGTACTTGCCGGTCGCGAGGTACGTGTGCAGGCGGCGCCCTGACGCGAGCGGCCGGATCTTGGCCGCTGCCTGATTGGGGGTCCTCGCCTCGGTGGCGTAGACCTCGCAGTAGCCCGGCTCGTCGGGGAGATGGTCGGGTTGGTGGCGAACACGAGGTATCCGCGACGACGTGCGCGCTCCTCGTTGATCTTGGCGATGCGCTTGTTCTCGCGCTCGAGGTCGCGCGTCCACGCGAAGAGGTCGATCTGGGTGCCGATCGCGGTGGTCATGGGTTGGGCTGCTCCATACGATCTATCTTCCCACCAACTTGGGACGGAACTCTGCGCCGGTCCTATGGCTTGCTCTCGCCGGCTGCGGCGATGAAGCGTCGCAGTCCGTCGAGGTCCCCTCCAGTGTAGGCGTCGAACACGTGCTGGCCGACCTTCTCGTAGGCCCACTCGCGGCCCGCCAGGCGCGTAGCGTCCACACACCAGCGCCGGGCGCGGCGGTCCTTGAGCGCGACGTCGAGGTCCTCCTGGCCCTTGGTCTCGACGATCAGGCAGGCGTCGTCGGTCAGCCGAACGACGAAGTCTGGGTAGTAGTAGCGCAGGGCGCCGGTCTTGGAGATGTACTCCAGCGCGAAGCGGCTGTTCATCGTGAGCTTCGCCCAAGCCGCGACATCGCTCGCCCGGTCGAGGAACTGCGCGAAGCGCGCCTCCAGGGCGTTGTCGACGGGCGTGAGATTGACGGTTACGGTCTACGGGACTAGTGCGTACCGGGTTCGGTCCAAGTAGCCGTTAGGCGGCTCGGTCGATGATGTCTCGGTAGGTGATCGGCTCGTGCGCGAGTCCGAGTCCGAGTAGCGTCTGGAAGCCAGCCATCGGGGTGCGGCGGCGGTTGTGGCGGAAAACGAACTCGTCGAGATAGACGGGCAGGTGCTCGGGCGAGACCCCGCGGTGCGTGCCGTGCATCCATGCCTTCAGATTCGAGATCGCGCGGTGCGCGCGCGGCAATAGCTGCTCGCCCGCGGCGGCTCTGGTCTGCGGTCGCCGGCGGTGGTCGTAACCGTGCTTGGCCAGGACGCGGTAGGACTGCAGACCATCGGTGTGGACGATCGCGCCCGTCTCGGTGGTGGCCTTGGTGAACGCGAGCAGTCCGGGTCCGGACGCGTCGGGCAACACTTGAAGGCGCAGCCGACCCGAGCCGCGTCCCCGAACCTCGATCGCGACGCCGCACAGCGTCTTCTTCCCGCGCTGACGCCCACCTTTGAGGCCCTCCTCGCGCCCGCCGAGGAAGAACTCGTCGACCTCGACCTCGCCCTTGAGCTGTTCACGCTCCGGAGCGACCATCGCGCCCCGCAGCTTGTGCAGCATCGCCCACGCGGTCTCATGACAACCGATCCCGAGTTGACGCTGCAACTGCTTGGCCGAGATCCCAGGATGAAACGTCGAGACCAAGTAAGCAGCCCAGAACCACGTGCGCAACGGCAGGCGTGTCCCGTGCATCACAGTACCGGCAGTCACCGACGTCTGCCGGCCGCACGCCGTACAGATCCAGAGATGACGGCGCGTCTCACCACCAGCGTCGCGGGCGCCGCAACCAGGGCACACGAACCCCGCCGGCCACCGCGACGCAAACACGTACGCGCGGCACGCCTCCTCAGTCCCGAACCGCCGCTGGAACTCCAAGATCGTCAACGGATAGTCCGGGCGAGACACCCCACAAAGCTACGCCACCACCCGGATTGAGCGAACCCGGTACGCACTACGGGACTAGTCGTGATCAAGTCTTTTAGCGGGTTATGGGTGACTCGGATCGTCATACGGTCCGAGAAAGCGCTCGCCGTTGAAGTGAATGAGGTGAGTCGGGTTGTCGGCACACCACACCTCAGTCTCCCATGCGATGTCGGCGAGGTACTTGCGCATCTCGACTCGTGAGGTGAAGCATGAGACGTAGACCAAGCCGGAGAGGCTGGCGGAGAAGAGCGCCTTCAGCTCCGCATGGCGCTTGCTGTCAGCCGGGCCGTGTGAGCTTGCGGCCTCGATGAGGACGAGCCAGTCGCGATTCGGGAGAGAAACCACAAGATCCGGGAGCTTGCCGTGCTTGTCGAGCACGAGCCCGTCCTGAGCGAAGCCTTCGATGTCGTAAATCGGATTCTTCTTGCCGGCGTCGCCGACGTAGAGCACGCGTCCCCCGGGCGTCCAGCGTGGACAGAATTGCTCGAGAATGTCACGAATCAGGATGTTCTGGCCACCCGGTGTCAGCTTGATCTCCGCGCCATCGGGCAGCGTGACGGGGATCATGGCCTGCTCGCGCGCGGCGGCATAGGCTGCCTGCTGTCCCGGGCGGCGCTCAAGATAGAGTGGAAGGTTCTTGTCCCATTGCGGCGTCCCGAATTGCCGTAGGAGAGCGAAGGCGCTTTCGTCGATCTGGTACACGTTCTTACCGCTATTGATGGGTCTTGATGGATTGTCGGGATTGAGTACGACCAGCGCTGCGTCAACGAATTGGTGCAGGGTCTGACGGCGCACGGTCTCGCGTGAGTTGGGCGCGTAGTGCTTGTCGAAGTGCTCGTCCATCCAATTCATGAGCGGCGTAACGCCGTGCAAGCCGCGGGTGGCTTGAGCCCAGGAGTCGCCTGGGCGCAGACCAAGGAGGCCGAGCAACGTCAATGCTGAACGTTCGTTGCTGCGTGCGCTATCGAAACCAAGCATCGAGAGCGCGTCACGAGCTTGCTGGATGAGGTCGTCGCGCGTACTGCTCATGCTGCGGCCACGAGTCTCTCTTCGACGGGCTCTATTACCACGGAGTTCAGCAAGTCGTCAAGCGCGTCGGGATCGACAGGATCGCTGAGCTCAGCTGCCGCCAACCCAAGTGTGCGGAGTTGTTCGGCCGTCGGGTATCGCAGCTCACGAAGATCCGTGGCGTTGATCTGGGTGTGGCCGTTGAACTGGCGCACGTAGTCGTCGACAAAGCGCGAATTCAGGTAAGCGGCAAGCCCCGCCGCGGACTGTGGGTCGAGACCTCGATTGGCAACATGGAAGACGTTGAGGTGGTTCTCATAGGCGACGACCTCGGCTTGACCGAATGCCTCGGGACTGGCGATGGCGGCAACCACGCGCCGTGGCTCCTCCTTCGCGCTGAAGCGCTTGACCACGACATAGTGCTCGTTGGGGAGGACCAGGCTGGCAGTTTCAGTGGTGAGGAGTAGCGCTTGGGGCTTGCGGGTTACGACGGGCCACTCGACTTGTCCAGCACGAAGGTTCTGTGGGTAGATCAACGGAACGGTGCCCTTATCCGGTGTCTCACGGAGTTGCTCCTTGGAGCGGAAGTCAACAACTCGTCCGGTGCTGACATTGCAGCCGAGCTCCGACAGGGTGCAGGGCATCGCCGCCATATGCTCGGCGATCGACAGGGCGTCGTCGTCAAGCGGCAGGCGGATGAAGCGCTGGGGGTCGTTTGGATGAACAACCTGATCGGGGTGACGAGTCACGACACTGAGGTTCTCGATGGCATCGCGGCTGGTGGTGATCGCGATGTCGGTCGGGGACGTGCCGAGCTGCATCGAGAAGATGATGTTCTCCTGAAGCACGTCGGCATCGGCAAAGACACGATCGCGAGCCTCGAAGACATGGATGCGGCGGAAGCTGGCCCGCGTCAGCAGTTCGGAGCGCAGATCTCGGAAGTAGGGTCCATTGGCGAACGACCGCGGCGTGATGGCTACCAGCCCGTCGCCGGGTGCGAGGGCGCGCACGGCGCAGACCAAGAAGGCTGAGTAAAGGTTGGTGACTCGGACAGGATGCTCGCTCCACGCCAGCGCAGCACGCTCATCGCTGCTGACACCGAGCTTCTTGTAGGGTGGGTTCATCAGCAGGATGTTGCCTGCCCCGGCTGCCGGGGGGCTGAGTACGAAGTTGTCTTCACGAGCAGTCGTGTCTAGCGTGCGTCCAACGCCCATCGCAAGAGCCCGAGCTTCCGCCAGGGTCGCCTCGAGCGGCTCCATGAGCTGGGGATCGATCTCGTAGGCGAGAACCGACATTGTCGGGAGATCCGTCTCTACGAGCCAGCGTGCGACGAGCGCTGCCGTGAGCGAACCGACCCCGGCGCCGGGGTCGATCAGTCGCCAGTCTCCCGATGTGGGAAGAGGTGCCATCGAAGCCAACAGGCCGGCCGAAGCGCGCGGCGTAAAGAACTGACCCCAAGCTGCGCGTACCTTCGGGTCGAGGGCCGCGCTCGTCAGCGAGCGACGCTGCTCGACCCTGGCCAGGAACTCTTCGACGGAGGGCACCCCGGCAGTCTGCCAGCCGGATCGGCCGACCCTTCGGACACGGCTCTGCAGGCTGAGGTCAGGGGCCTGACCTCACGACAGCCGGGAGGCGGGAGACGGCCTGTCTGTCTTCCCACCGCCTTCCCAATGCGCTTGATAGGACAGCTCTCAAACCCGTCGTCAAGGCTGCGCGTCGTCCTCGATGCCTTTCCGGACACGCCGCCTGCGCACAATCACGGGCCTATCGTGCCGCAGCCAGCGATGCAGAGGCTCGGCAATGGCATCGTCAAACGGGCCATTGTCGAAGTCCTGGCGACGGCGGATCGCTCGATGACGGCGGCCGACGTGCGGGTAGCAGTCGAAAAGCTGCTGGGGCATCCGGTCTCCAAGGACTCGGTGAGCTGGTGCTTGTCCACGGGCAGCCGGGGGAGTGGACCGCAGTTTGAGCGTGTCTCTCGTGGCTGCTACCGGCTCGTGCGCCCTTCGTAGTTTACGCCGGGGGATGGGGGCTGGTCAACGCCCCGCCGTCCTGTCCGAGCACGGCCCTACGTTTCTGGTGTCATGCCTTGCCTGATTTTTTCTCGTCGTCGTCGCGCCCGGACGGCTGGTGGTTGGACGAGCAGGCCGTGATTCCAGCGCAGGATTTGGCGGACTCGCTCTCTGCTGAGGACGCTGCATTCGGCTATCTGCACGAACGTCATGCCCTCAACGATGCGCAGTCGCAATACCTCCCTGTTGCGCGGATTGATGCCGCCTCTAAAGCCGTGGCCGGACCTCGGCGGCAACGATAGGTTGTGGCCGTTGAGTTGGCAGACGATCTCGTGCAGTTCCATCGCGCCCAGGTGGGGCAGGACGAGCAGATCGTCGGCGGTGTGATTGATGAGCTGGTCTACGTCGGTGATACCGGCCGCTTCTAGACAGGCGAAAGCGGCCGCGCTGATGTTTAGCTCCGCGACGCGCATGGCTCTCCCCGCGCGTCAGACGGCAAGTCGCCCGACTGAATCCGGGCCGTGAATGTGACGAAGATGGCTCGCTGGGCCATCCTTGGGTCGTCGCTCTGTCTACGATAGGGCTGCATGGGAGCGCATACCTCCTGTGCCACGGCCCCGGCAGCTCACAACTGCGCGGGGCCACTTTTTTCCTATGTGGGTGTTTGCGCTTGCCCGGCAGATAGCCCGGCGAGCGGGACGAGCCTATCAGGTCTTGCGGGTGCTGGTGAGGGCCTTCTTGACCTCGCGCACGTCCCGGCTGATGGCGTCGAGGCGGGCCAGGACCGTCTCCTCGAAGGTCTTGCCGGTGGCGTAGCGCCCAGCGGCGCGTAGTAGCTCGCTGGGGTCGGCGTCGAGGGCCACGCCAAGACGCTCGATGATCTCGTCTGGCGGTGGTCCCTGCGCGCCCAACTCGATGCGCGAGAGGTTGGAGGCCGACATCGGCACCCGCTCGGCCAGTTGGTTGAGCGTCAAGCGCCGTTCTCGCCGCAGCTTGCGTATCAATGCGCCCAATGCCAGGGCACGACTGGCCTCGGTCTTGCCTCGAAGACTGGTCATGTTCCCAAGCTACAAGCCGCATGGCCGGGCTCCTTGCCGGTTCCCGTGATATAGGATATGGCCCGTCAATACGGGACGACCTGTCCGCCCATCGTCGCAACTTGAGGCCGGTGCGACCCCTTTCGCATCGGCCTCAAGCAATCCGAATCGAGACCAAGGAGACCACTGCCCATGCCATCCCTCTTGCCCTGGCCCGCCGGTTCGCTGGCTTTATGGGCCTTGTCCGTGCTGCTGGCGCTGCTCATGAGCGTCGCTTCGTTGGGGTCGGTGGCCGACGCCGCGACACTCTCCTTCCAGCCTGCCTTCTCGCCAAGTCAGTTCTTGGGGGAAGGCAGCACCTTGAATGCTCAGTTTACGTTCACGGGGAGCGAATACCACGGCAGTCCCGATCCGGTGACGGAAGTGATGGTACATCTACCGGCTGGGGTTGGTGGGTCGAGCGCCGGTTTTCCGACGTGCAGTGAACAGACACTCCATGAATCCGGCTCGGCTGGATGTCCGGCTGGGTCGCTGGCAGGGCCGGTTGGCAGTATTGGCTTGGATATTGAAGAGGGTCAATCGCAGCCTGGCGGTGTCATTGTCATAGAACGCATCCATGAGACTGGCACGATTCAGCCGGTCTTTGCCGACAAGGAAAAAACTAACGACGACTTCTTTTTCTACATAGAAGCGCCTGGCGTTCAAGCTGTGGCTCCCGCTTACTCTGTCGAAGATACGTCGCCCTATGGACGGATGCTGAGGCTTGAACTTCCACTCATAGAAAGCATCCCTGCGCAGCCGTTCGCGAGCATTACCTCGCTGACACTTACATTGGGTACCTCTCGTGAAGAAAATGCCCAGCTCGTGAGCAGTCTGACCATTCCCCAGGAATGTCCAGTCAGCGGCATGTTTCCGTGGGCGGCTGATGTGACCTATACGACCAATGGCACCTTTACTGAACAAACCCACGAACACATGACGGCTGAAACGGTTTGTCCAGCGTCGTCGGGCAGGTCTGCGACCACTACTACGCTTCAGGCATCACCAGCTTCGCCGCATGTCGGCGAAGTCGTGAGCTACACGGCGACGGTGACGCCCAAGACCTTGGGAGCATCAATGCCCAGCGGCTCGGTTACATTCCTAGATGAAGGTCAACCAATCACTGGTTGTACGACCCAAGCATTGGTACCGGGTGCGGCGTCCTCTACGGCCAGTTGCCAGCTCAGTTACCCGGCTAGTGGTACGCATCAGGTCACGGTGCGCTACGACGGCGACAGTGGCTACTTTGGTTCAGAATCCGCGACTCAGGCTATTACGGTGAGTGTGGTGGAACTGCCGCATGAAGCACCGAAAGAACCGAAACCGCCGCTGGTGGTGTCGTGCTGCGATGGGCCAGTCTTAGCGCCGCCTATCAGTGTGGCCCAGCTCAAGGCGCTACTGGCCCGTCAGCTCGTCCCTTCGGGCAAAGCCGCCACCATTCCGGCTTTGCTCAAGCATGGTGGCTACAGCTTCAGCTTTGCCGCGCCCGAGGCTGGCGGTCTGACGGTTCAGTGGTATGAGCTGCCAAAGGGTGCGAAGCTCGCCGGACATACCAAGGCCAAGCCGGTGCTGGTGGCGTCAGGCAAGGTGACGTTTCAAGCAGCGGGGACAGGCAAGCTCAATCTCAGGCTGACGTCAGCGGGGCGGCGGGTGCTGAGGCACGCTAAACGGATGACGCTGACAGCGAAGGGAACATTCGCGCCCAGGAGTGGAGCTATTGTCAACGTCGCTACAGGCTTTACACTAAAGAGATAATTTGACTTTAGGTTACTCTTGCTAGGCTTGGAAGCCCTCGTCAACGACCTACTGCGTCGGGACGAACCCGGTCATCAAACTCGCCGATCTGCGGATAGGTGGTTCTGAAACCAGGCGTGGTGAACATTTGGGGTACAAGTTCATATGCTAGGTGATCGAGCAAGAAGATAGCCCGAGTGATATTGCCTTGGTCGGCAAACTCGTCTGTCTCACGACGCCAGCTTGCCCAACGCCGGACGAGGTCGCGACCCTCGACTTGCTGTCGTATACCACCAGATACTACTGTGGCTTCAGTTGGCAGGAAAGCGTTTGGGTAGCGTGCTCGGACACTCGGCTTATGAGTGTTCCCTGACGGTTTACGCAAAGCCTGAATCAGCCAGCGGCGTTCACCTTCGCTAAACGGCAACGAAAGCTCAAGTGGCTGCCACGCCCTGTGGGTTTCGCCGGTGTTGACAGTGCCTTCCTCAAAAGTGGGGTCGATGCACCGCATGTCGCCGTCGAGTTCCATAACGTAGTCAAACGCCTCGATATCCGTATCGTCCCAGCGGGGCGTCTCGCCGGGCTTGAACGGCATTGGTGTCTTCGGTGTCAGCAGGTTTTCGAGCAGACCCAAAGCGTGCTCGCCGGTTTCACCACCCGTCATGCCGTATGGGCTCTCGCCTTGGGCGAGCATCAAACCCCGCTCTATGTCTATGGACATAGCTTACTCCTATTACTATGTCTATTATTTCATACTATCTCTAATAGCGCAAGTCCTGCTTCCTTTACATTATCGTCCTATAGCGAGGAACCGGTACCCTGATGGCCATTGTTGGCTGTCCCGGCGGAGTTTCAGAAATCGCTTGGACCCTGAGCCAAACAGGTACGGTATATAGGTCACACCATTCTGGGCCTTGCCTTGCGCTCCAAGCGCCACAATAGGTGCTTGGCGTTGCTCATCAGGATATTGCGCGCCAAGCGCTAGCAGCTCCTCAACCGAGGCTGGACGCAACCGACGCTTCCTCATACCGCGAAGCACGGTGTCGATAGTCACAGTGTCGTAAACCAGACTCGACTCGTGGCGCAGCAGATGGCCTGTTACCAGGCTGTCATTCGCGGATGGTTTGAAACACAGTTGCCTTATCTGGGGATCAGCAAGACTGTAGCGGCCTTCATGGATCATTCGTGGAAGGCCTCTACGGTGATCCACCTTTAGCGGGAAGCGCTCGCTCCAGGCCAGGATTCTGTCTGCGCCAGCGATGTAGCGGGGTTCAGTGTCGCGTTGTTTGCGGGGCGCTGATGGAGTCGAGCGAGCCGTTCGAGGATGCCGCGTTCGAGGCTGTGGTTTTGGGCGTGGCTTCGACGGCTTCGGAGCCACTTTATGTTGGTGCTCGGCGGCAAGATCAAGGAGCGCGGTTTGCACTTTCTCAAGGATCACTGTCTCGACCAAACGATGATCCATGTTCTCGGTCTTCCGAAAGCTGTCTCCGTTCTTGTATTTGAAGAATGACGCTGCGCTGTCTCGGCGTTCATGCATCCTGGGGACGTGCTCCCCAGTGAGGTCAAGCAATGCTTCAATTGACGGGGTCCCTGTAGGTGGTCCAGGGCCTATGCGCAGTCTGGTTGTTGATTGTCGGTAGGGGTGTCTGCGTATTCGGTGGGTGTGAGTCCGTCTAGCGCTGAATGTGGCCGGTAGGTGTTGTACT
>JBARJU010000364.1:0-2141 GCA_049800435.1 Solirubrobacteraceae bacterium | reverse complement strand
GTCATAGCCCCACAAGGACACGAGGTCGCGGTCGAGGTAATCGCTGACGGCGAGCACCTCTGGTAGGTAGCGACGACGCAACTCCAACGTCAGAGCCTCGTCGGCCGATCGCGGGCGGGCGAACACGACCCGCCGCCGCAGCGTGCGAAGCGCGGTGCGGCGCAGCCGCCGCGAGGTGAAGGTCTTGACCGACGCCTTGGCCGCGCGCGAGGCCGGCCCCCGGCCCACCGATACGGCCTGCAGGAGGCCGTGGAGACGTTGTGAGCGCACGCGCACCGACGGGTTGGCCTCGATCGCCGCCGGCGCCACCGTGGAATCGACGCCGAGGAAGTCGAGCACGGTGCGCACGGTCGCGCGGTTGTCGCGGCGAAAGTCCTCGTAGGCGAGCACGAGCACCTGCTCCGGTGGGAAAACGGCGTGGAAGCGGCGCAGTTGCTCGACGTAGCGGACGTGCTCGGAGTAGAGGAGCACCTGCGGTCGCGGAGAGCGGGGCGGGATGCGCTCGCCCCCGCGCCTGGCCGGCTCCAGGGCCAAGGCCGTGGCGAAATCGCACTCGTCCTCGACGTGGGTTTGGACGAACTGGAGATGAAGCGAGCGCAGGAAGCTGACGGGCTCTCGCAGGATCGCGACGATCCGGGCGTGCGGCAGCGCCTCGGCGATCCGGGCGGCGGCCGTGCGCGAGAACAGATAGGAGGGGGTGGCCTCACCGGCGCGCTGCTCGGGCGTGGCGTCCTCGAACAGGGCGAGGTACTGCTCGATCGTGTCCGGGCGCCCGTAGGCCGCGTTGCGGAAGCGCGAGTGCAGCTCGGGCACGAAGAACCACGGCTCCTTCAGGTCCGGCATGTAGATCTGGGGATGGCCTCGCAACATGTGGTAGAGGGAGGTCGTGCCGCACTTGGGGTGGCCGACGACGATGAAGTCAGGGGCCCTCCCCCGCGGCAGTGGGACAGCCGGTCGCTCGACCGTCCGCGCCTCGACGACAGCCGAGGACTCGACCCTCCCCCGCGGCGGGGCGGCGACAGCCGACGGATCAGCCGATCCCGTCATATCCCCACAGCCCGACGAGATCGCGGTCGAGGTACTCGCTGAGGGCGATGACCTCCCCCCTGAAGCGGCGACGCAGCTCGATCGTGGTACCGGGCTCGAGCGCGGACGGAGCGCCGTACAGCAGGCGATGGCGAAACGCGTGCAGGGCCACGCGCCGGGAGCGCTCGGGCGTGAGCGCCTTCAGCGTGGCCTTGACAGCGCGCGAGGCGGGTCCCCGGCCGACCGTCACGGCGTGCGCCAGCTCGTGGACGCGCTGGGAGCGGGGCCGGACGGTTGGATTGGCATCGAGCACCTCGATCGCCGCGTGGTCGTCGACGTCGAGGAAGCGCAGCACCTTGCGGACAGTGGCGTCGTTGTCGGCACGGAACTCGTCGTATAGGAGTACGAACACGTTCTCAGGCGGGAACACGCTGTGATAACGGCGCAATTGCTCGACGTATCGCACGTGCTCGGAGTAGAGGAGCATCTGTGGCCAGTAAGTGTGGCGAGGGATCGCTCGGCCGCGGCGCCTCGGCGCCTCGAGCGCGAGCGCCTTGGCGAAGTCGGCCTGCGTCTCGATGTGGGCTTCGAGAAACTGCAGGTGCAGCGAGCGCAGGAAACCGACCGGCTCGCGCAGGATCGCGACGATCCGCGCGTCGGGCTGAACCGCGGCGATCGCGGAGGCGGCTGTGGCAGACCACAGGTACGGCGTCGACGCCTCGCCGGCGCGCTGGTCTGGCCTGGCGCCGTCGAACAGATGCAGGTAATCGTCGAGCGTGGCCGGGATTCCGATCGGGGTGCGCGGCGGCGGTCGATGACGCAGCTCGGCGGCGAAGAACCACGGCTCCTTCTCCTCGCACATGTAGATCTGGGGGTGGCGCCTGAGCATCTCGTACAGGGCGGTGGTGCCGCTCTTGGGGTGGCCGACGATGAAGAAGTCGGGGATGCGCGCGTGGGTCCCGGAGCGCGCGTGGGTCCCGGAGCGCGCGGCGGACACGGGAGCGGGGTCCCGCACGGTGCTCATGCCCCAGGCCCCGCCGTGGCCACCGCCCGGGTCCCTGCCGCCACCACTCGCGCCGGCGTCGCGGGGCCGGAGTCCTGGCCCGCACCCGGGC
>JBARJU010000363.1:0-4050 GCA_049800435.1 Solirubrobacteraceae bacterium | reverse complement strand
CGGCCGATTGCCTTCGCGAGGCTTTGTCCTCGGGCTCGACGTGGCACCACCACGTCTTCGCCCTTGCGTCCGCGCCTCGCTCGACACTCGACCACCCCAGCCGCACATCCCTTCCGGGACAGGCCCTTAGCGAGCATTAATGAAGTCGTTAAGCACGACTTGGGAAGTTTCCGCTAGAGTGCCCGCGTCGTGTCCAAGCTATCGGGTCAAATCGCGGCGCTCGGCGCCGTCTTCATCACCGCTGTCACGCTCACCGCGTGCGGAGGTGGCATTCCCGGCGACGCCGTCGTCAGCGTCAACGGCAACGCGATCTCGAACGCCACGTTCAACCACTGGATGGGGGTCGCCGCGAACTCGAGCTCAGCCTCGGCCGCCGCCGCGGGCAAGACCGCGCCCAAAGCGGTCGTGCCCGATCCCCCCACCTACAAAGCCTGCATCGCTCATCTCGAAGCGACTGCGCCGAAGCCGGCCAAGGGACAGGCGAAGCCGACCGCGGCAACGCTCAAGACGCAGTGTGAACAGCAGTACACCGCGCTCAAGCAGCAGGTGCTCGGCTACCTGATATCCGCTGATTGGGTGATCGGCGAGGCTTCCGACCAGGGCATCAAGGTCACCGACAAGGAAGTCACGAAGCAGTTCAACCAAATTAAGAACCAGCAGTTCCCCAAGGAAGCCGACTTCCAGAAATTCCTGGCCAGCACCGGTTACACCGTCTCTGACGTGCTGCTTCGCGTGAAGCTCGACCTGCTCTCCCGAAAGGTTCAGCAGAAGGTCAGCAAGGACGCCGGCAAGAAGCCCAGCCAGCAGGAAATCGCGGCTTACTACCAGCAGCACAAGTCTCAGTACGGCCAGCCTGAACGACGCAACATCCTGATAATTCTTACGAAGACTCTGGCTCAGGCCGAAGCGGCCAAGAAAGAAGTCGAATCGGGCAAGAGCTTTGCGAGCGTCGCCAAGAAATCCTCGATTGACCCGGTCAGCAAGACCGCCGGCGGTTCGCTTCCCGGCGTCGTCAAAGGCCAGGAGGAGAAGGCGCTCGACGAAGCCGTCTTCAAAGCTCAGCTGAACGTGCTCGGTGGCCCGATTAAGACACCGTTCGGCTACTACATCTACGAAGTCAAGAAGACGCTACCCGCGAGCCAGCAGGCGCTCTCAACGGTGCAGTCCTCGATTCAGCAACAGATCACCGCTCAGAAGTCGCAGAAGGCACTGAGCGAATTCGTCAAGAACTTCCGCAAGAAGTGGACCGCACGGACCGAATGTCGCAGCCAGTACTTGGTCCAGGACTGCAAGGGATACAAGGCGCCCAAGACCTCCGCGCTGCCCAGCACGCCCGTTCCACAGACGAACACGCCGGCGCAGACCACCACCGCGCCCACCACCACCACGACGACGAAGAAATAGCCTCCGCTTCGAGCGGTCGTCGTTAGGGGCCCGCGTCGCGTGCCCAAGGGCCGGTCCCGGTCGTCTCCTGGTCGGCCGATCCGGATAATCTCCCGGGCATTGTGGAGGGCTCGCGCCGCGAGCCCGTCGTACGTGGACAGCGACGTGGGAGAGAAATGAGTCAGATCGAGAGAGTTCACGCGCGCCAGATCCTCGACAGTCGGGGCAATCCGACGGTGGAGGCCGAGGTGGCGCTGCGCTCGGGAGCCCATGGCCACGCGGCGGTCCCGTCCGGCGCCTCGACCGGCGAGTTCGAGGCCACCGAGTTGCGCGACGGTGGGAAGCGCTGGCACGGCAAGGGCGTCACACTCGCTGTTGAGGGCGTCAACGGCGAGATCGCGGGTGCCGTGGTCGGGATGGATGCCTCGGACCAGCAGGGCATCGACGAGGCACTGATCGTGCTTGACGGGACCCCCAACAAGTCGCGTCTCGGCGCCAACGCGATCCTCGGAGTGTCGCTGGCGGTCGCTCACGCGCAGGCGGCGGAGGAGGGCCTGGCGCTGTGGCGCTACCTCGGCGGGGAGGCCGCCCGCGTGCTGCCCGTCCCGATGATGAACGTGCTCAACGGAGGCGCTCACGCCGACAACAAGGTGGACTTCCAGGAGTTCATGATCGTCCCCTGCGGCGCTCCCACCTTCTCAGAGTGCCTGCGGATGGGCGTCGAGGTGTTCCACGCCTTGAAGCGAACCCTCCACAACCGTGGTCTCTCCACCGCCGGGGGCGACGAGGGCGGCTTTGCGCCCGACCTTGGCTCAAACGAGCAGGCGCTTGAGATGCTCGTCGAGGGCATCCAGGCGGCCGGCTACCGGCCCGGCGATGACGTGGCGATCGCGCTCGACCCCGCCACGAGCGAGCTCTACCGCGACGGCGCCTATGTGCTCGAGCACGAGGGGCGCACGCTCAGCGCGGCGGACTTGGCCGACTACTGGGCGACGCTCGCCTCGCGCTATCCGATCGTGTCGATCGAGGATGGCATGGACGAGCAGGACTGGGATGGCTGGAAGGCACTCACCGAGCGTGTCGGGGCAAGCGTGCAGCTCGTCGGCGACGACCTGTTCGTGACCAACACCGAGCGCTTGCGGCGTGGCATCGAGCTCGGCGTGGCCAACTCGATCCTGATCAAGGTCAACCAGATCGGAACCCTCTCGGAGACGCTCGCGGCCATCGCGATGGCGCGCGAGGCCGGCTACACCGCCGTCATGAGCCACCGCTCCGGCGAGACCGAAGACGTCACGATCGCGGACCTCGCCGTGGCCACCGGCTGCGGGCAGATCAAGACCGGCGCCCCTTCGCGCTCGGATCGGGTCGCCAAGTACAACCAACTGTTGCGCATCGAGGAGCAACTCGGCTCAGACGCGGAGTTTCCCGGGCGCTCGGTCTTCCGCGGCTGATTGCAGGAGCTTGGCCGGCGGAGGCGAATGCGACCGTATGCCCGTCGCGTCAACCACCGCCACCCGCGCTCCGCGCTCTCGGCCGTCTGCTTCCGCCGACACCCGTCCCGTCGCGGCCCGTGGGCGAGCTGGAGCCCGCGGCGTCCCGCGAGTGCGCTGGGATCGGTTGGGACGCATCGCGATGCTTGGCGTGACGGTGGCGATCGTCTATCTCTACCTGAGCGCCGGCGTGCGCCTGTTCTCGGCCTGGGACGAATCCAAGCGCGACAGTGCCCAGGCGCGAGGGCTGGAGCGCCAGTACCGTGTGCTCGCGCAGCAGCACGCCACGCTCGCAAGCCCCGGCACCGTACAGGCCGAGGCCCGGCGCCTCGGGATGATCCGCCGGGGCGAGCAGGCCTTCATGGTGAGTGGCCTCCCAGCCAACTGAACCCAGGTTACCTGCTCCATGCAAGCGACCGGGTGGGGGAACAGGAGCCGTAGCTCCAACCCGAGCGCACCGGCTCCGGCTGCCGCTTGACCATCCCTTCCATGTCAAACCAGGTCACTTGCTCCATGCAAGCGACCTGGTGTGCGACGGCGCGCTGCTAGCCTCGCCCCTCGTGTCGGGCCTCGATTACGCGATCCAGCAGTGGAGACAGGGCGAGCGGCGTCTCTCGCAGGCGCCCGTCGAGCGCTCGGCGCTGCTTCAACGGATCGCCGACACCCTGGTGGTGGAGTTGCGCAAACGACTCGGCGGGCGCTTCTCCGCCGAGGAGCTCGCCCAGTTCTACGAGCGCGGCACCTCGTGGTGCTTGCAACTGGCGATGGACATCGCGCCGGACGATCCGTGGGCGTGGGATTCGCGCCTCGTCGTCGACGCCGCCTTCGCTCGCTACCTACGCGAGGCAGTGGACTTCGCGGGTGGCCGGCTGATCCCCGCGGAGGGATAGCGGCGCCTTAGAACGTGTTTCAAAAAGATCGGCACGCCCGGAATGCGTCCCTGGACGCGGCGCTGGATCGCCACGTGACGTCTCGCACGTGCCACCAGCACGCGCTTCGACATCCCGCGGCGCCCAGCTTGGTCCATGAACGCACCAGACGCACCGCCTATTTTGAAACACGTTCTTAGTAGTACTTTGTTAGAGTTTTTGTAGGTGTTCTTGGTTGTTCGGCGAACTCCTTTGGCATTGGTTGAGAATCGATGCGGGAGGGGTGATGATGGCTGTTGTGGCTATCG
>JBARJU010000362.1:0-3112 GCA_049800435.1 Solirubrobacteraceae bacterium | reverse complement strand
GCGCAAGCGCGGCGGGTCGCGCAGGCCCGCGTCGAGCAGGCGGGCGAGCGTCGTGGAGACGAGCGAGACGAGCGTGATGCGATCCCCGCGCAGAGCCTCGAGCACCCGCTCTGTGTCGAAGCGCTCGTGGACTACGGCGGTCGTGGCGTAGATGGCTGAGCGCACGAGGATCGAAAGGCCGCCGACGTGGGAGAGCGGCAGGGCGCACAGCCAGCGCTCGCGCGGATCGACGCCGAGCGCGACGGCCGAGCCCAGCGCGCTCCACAGGAGGTTGCCGTAGGTCAGCTCGATCGGTCTGGGCGCGGAGGTGGTGCCGGATGTGTGAATCGTCACGCAGACGGCGTCGAGATCGTGTGTGAGCGAGCTCTCAGCGCTCTCGAGCGCCTCGGCGTCGGAGGCCGAGCACGTGTGCAGTGGGTGCTCGACGAGCACATCGGCACGGGCGGCGAGCCGCTCCCGTTCGGCGGGAGTGAGGCGCAGGTCCACGGGGACGGCGATCGCGCCGAGCAGGAAACTGGCGTGCAGAGCCTGAGCGAACGCGATCCCGGGAGGCAATGCGATCGCCACGCGCGCTCCCTCGCGCGCTCCACGTGCCGCAAGCTCGGCCGCTCCCAGCCGCGCCGCCTGCCAGAGCTCGGCGTAGGAGAGTCGCTCCTGCGCTGTCTGTAGGGCGGTGAGATCTGGCGCCGAGTTAGCGGCGCGTTGCAGCCATGCCTCGACCTGCATGACTCACAGGCTAGCTACAGCTAGCCTTCGCGGTGAATCGCAGGCGCGCGCCCACAGGAGCGCCAGGTCCCAGATAGGAGCGTTGACGAGCCTTGACCACCACGTGGATCGCAGCAGGCAGCTATGAGGACATTCGCTACGAGAAGTCCGCGGAGCTCGGATCGGAGCCCGCCCCCCGAATCGCCAAGATCACGATCGACCGTCCGGAGGTCAGAAACGCTTTCCGTCCACGCACGGTCGTCGAGCTCTCGCAAGCGTTCGAGCAGGCACGCGAGGACACCGAGGTGGGCGCGATCGTGCTGACCGGCGAGGGCCCGCTCGCGTTCTGCTCGGGCGGAGACCAGCGCGTGCGCGGCGACTCGGGCTACCTGGCCGACGACGAGGCCGGTAATCCGGATCCCACCCGCCCCGGTCGCTTCCATGTCACCGACCTGCACATGCAGATCCGCCGCCTGCCCAAGCCCGTGGTGGCGATGGTCGCGGGGTATGCGGTCGGCGGCGGGCATGTGCTGCACCTCGTGTGCGACCTCACGATCGCCGCGGACAACGCGCGCTTCGGCCAGACCGGCCCGCGTGTGGGCTCGTTCGACGGCGGCTTCGGCGCCGGGCTGCTCGCCAACGTGGTCGGTGTCAAGAAGGCGAAGGAGATCTGGTTCCTGTGCCGCCAGTACGACGCGCGCGAAGCGCTGGATATGGGCCTCGTGAATACGGTCGTGCCGCTCGAGCGCCTCGAGCGGGAGACGGTCCAGTGGTGCCATGAGATGCTCGCGCTGTCGCCGTTCTCGCTGCGCCTGCTGAAGGCGAGCTTCAACGCCGCCGAGGACGGGCTGGCGGGTATCCAGCAGCTCGCACACGACGCCAACCTCCTGTTTTACGGAAGCGAGGAGGCCAAGGAGGGACGCGAGGCCTACAAGCAGAAGCGCGAGCCCGACTTCGCGCGCTTCCCAAGACGAGCATGACCGCGCTTGGAGCCATCGGGGCGCCCGCGCCGGCGGCCGCGCCGAACCCCAAAGCCTCGAGCGCGGTGCACATATGGTTGATGGCGGCGCGCCTGCGTACGCTCCCGGCGGCGGTGGCGCCGGTGCTGGTAGGCACCTCGCTGGCGCTCGGCGCCGGACACTTCCGCGCGCTGGCGTTCGTCGCCGCGCTACTGGGGGCGGTGTTCATCCAAGTGGGCACCAACCTGTCAAACGACTACTCCGACGCGCGCCGGGGCGCCGATACCGAGGATCGGCTCGGCCCGGTGAGGGTGACCGCGGGCGGGCTCGTGCCGCCCGGCCGGGTCTTGTTCGCGACGTACGTGACCTTCGGGCTCGCGGTCCTGTGCGGCGCGTACCTCGTGGCGGTGGCGGGCTGGGAGCTGATCGCGGTCGGCGCCGTGTCGATCCTCGCGGGCGTGCTCTACACGGGCGGCCCGCGGCCCTACGGCTATGAGGGCCTGGGCGAGATGTTCGTGTTCCTGTTCTTCGGGATCGTGGCCGTCAGCGGCTCGTACTTCGTGCAGGTCCGGGAACTGCCGTGGGAGGCCTACGCGTGCGCGGTGCCCGTCGGTCTGCTGGCCAGCGCGATCCTGGTGGTGAACAACGTGCGCGACCTGGAGACCGACCGTCGCGCGGGCAAGCGCACGCTCGCCGTGCGCCTCGGACGGACGCGCACGCGCACTCTGTACACGGCGATGGTGGCGGGCGCGTTCCTGCTCGCCCCGCTGCCATGGCTGCTGGGGTCGATGACGGCGTGGCTGCTGCTGCCGTGGTGCGCGATCCCGCTCGCGACCGGGCTCGTGAAGATCGTGAGGACACGCGTGGACGGACCCACGCTGAACGGCGCGCTCGCCAAGACCGGCGCCCTCCAACTCGTGTTCTGCCTGCTGTTCTCGGCCGGGATCCTGCTCAGCGGAGGGATCGGGTCCTGAGACGAGGTCTCGTTTTCGGGAAACACTGTCGCCCGTGTTCGCGACGAGTGTGGCGGCACCGGTTTCCTTTTTTGTTGGCACCCATAAGGCCTTTTGCCGGTGGGCCGTGGCGGTGAAGCTGGTCGTGCAACGACATATGCTGCGCCTGCGCGAGCCGCTCGAGACCTCCTACGGGACGGTGGCGGAGCGCGAGCTGCTGGCGGTGTCGCTCACCGACGAGGACGGCATCGCCGGATATGGCGAGGCGGCGCCACTCGAGCCATATGACGGCGTGAGCATTGAGTGTGTGGAGCAGGCGCTGGAGCGCTACCGGCCGCTCGTCGAAAGCGCGGCGGGCATGAACGGCGCGCGGATCGTGGACGCGTGCCGTCGCCTGGAGGACCTCCCGGAGGCATTCGCGGCGATCGACCTCGCGCTGTGGGATCGCGCGGGACGGCGCATGGGCAGGCCGGTGGCGTCGCTCCTGACCGACAC
>JBARJU010000361.1:0-5249 GCA_049800435.1 Solirubrobacteraceae bacterium | reverse complement strand
CGCCGCGGGCAGCCTGAGCCGTGGGCGGTCTTTGCGCTCGCAGCGTCCCCGGCCTGCCTGAGATCGCCCTCGGTGCCGATATCGCCGAGCTGGTCGCTGCGGCCCTGGACTCCTCGTCGGGCGCAGTCCCCGACGCTTTCACCAGCGAGCCGGCGACACGGTAGCTGCGCGACGGCGACATTCTCGCCATCGCGCACAAGGTCGTCTCCAAGGCCGAGGGGGCGGTTGTGGACTTGCGAAAAGTGGTGCCCCACACGCGCGCGCGGCGGCTCGCCGCGGCACTTACCGCCGAAGCTCGCGGACAACCCAAGGACCCGCGGGCGGTGCAGGTCGTGCTCGACCAGTCCGCGGAAGTGGTGCGCGCGGCGAACGGGGTGCTGATCTGCCGCACCCACCACGGCCTGGTGTGCGCGAATGCGGGTGTGGACGCCTCCAATTCGATCGACGGCGAGACACTGATAACGCTGCCCAAGGACCCCGACATGTCGGCGCGGCGCATTCGTGCCCGCCTACGCGAACTGACCGGAGCGAGGGTGGGCGTGTTGATCGGCGACAGCTTCGGGCGCGCGTGGCGCCACGGCCAGTGCGACGTGGCGATCGGGTGCGCGGGGGTCGCCCCGCTGGAGGACTGGCGCGGACGCGAAGACAGCAAAGGCATGAAGCTGCGTGCGACGTGGATCGCGGTTGCGGACGCGATCGCGGCGCTCGCCGATCTCGCGCGCGCCAAGGACTCGCGCGAGCCGGTCGTGATCGTGGAGGGACTGGAGCGGTGGGTGATCGAGCAGGACGGCCCGGGCGCGCTAGCCCTGCTGCGACCGCTTGAGGAGGACCTGTTTCGCTGAGTGCCGGACGGCTCGCGGCTCGCGCTCAGCGCGTGTCCGAGACCCCGTCGCCGCTCGCGGCGGCTACCGCTGACGGGCGGGCGGGCTGGGTCGCCGCTCGCCGGGAGAGCGAGCGGCGCGCCGTCGCGAGCATCGCCAGCGGGGCACCGGTCGCGAACATCCGCAAGGGCCCGATATTGCGTGAGCCGAATGCCTCGAAGACCTTGGCGGTGCGCTCGTCAGAAGCCGCTGCCGAGAAGAGCATCCTTTCCCCGGCGTTCAGCTTGCGGCCAGTGGCGTAGTCGAGGATCACGCGAGTATGGCCGCCCAGGCCACGAGCGTGACGGCGGCGGTAGCGCTTGAGGCCCGCCTGCAGGGACTCCGCGCCATTCAATGCCGGCGAGACGGAGTCGGCGAGCCATTCGGAGGTTTGCAGCGCGAAGCCGCAGCCCACTCCGAACAGCGGGTCGATCGCGCCGGCCGCGTCTCCGACGAGAGCGAGGCCGGGGGCGGTCGGCCTGTGCAGGACGTTTGTCATGTCGATCTTGCCCTGCACCTGCCCGACCAGGCGCGACTGCGCGATTGGTGGGGCCTCGGGGATGCTCGACACCAATTTCTCCAGCGCCGCCTGAGGATCGGCGCGGAATTCGGGCAGCCGCGCCTTGGTGGGCATTGTCGCGTAGAACACGAGGCCACCATCTGTGGGGAAGGCGGCGGCCATGTCGGGATCGAGCAGCCATAGCGCGGCGTCGGGAGCGGTGACGGGCGCGGGACCTTCGTAGTAGCCGCCGTATGCGATGCGCCCGTGGGGGGCGGTCTTGGTGGGGACGCCCGAGAGCTTGGCCACCCTTGAGTCGCGACCGTCCGCGCCGACGACGAGGCGCGCGCGGAGATCGACGGCGTGTTCGTGGGAGTCGCGTGCCCGCACGCCTGTGAATTGCTCACCGTCGCGGAGTAGCTCTTGGACGGTGTAGCCGAGCATCAACTCGACGCCGGGCGTTTGCGCGGCCATCTCGCGTATCAACGGGTCGAGCTTTTCGCGGCGGAGGTTGACCCCGGACGGGGCGGTGCTGCTGGCGGACGGGGCGATCCAACCCCAGCGGGTCCAGATGCGGGCGTGTGCGCGCAGCGCCCCGGCGCGCATCATCGGCTCGAGCAGCCCGAGCCTCTCGAGCGTGGGGAGGGCTGAGGACTGGATGTAGTGCGTGCAGATGCGCTTGAAGGCCTTCGGGTCGGGGCTCTTCTCGACGAGCGCCACGCGCATGCCGGCGCGAGCGAGCAGGATCGCCGTGGCGCAGCCGGCGAGGCTGGCGCCGACGATCGCCACGTCGTAGTCCGAGCGATCGACAACCATGTCCGAAGTGTTGGTGTCCGACATCCTCAGCTCCTTATCTATAGTTCGAGCCGTACTATACAGGACGAACTATGAATGACAAGCAGATCCGACTCACGACGACTTCTTACGTGGTGCTATGCCTGCTCGACCTCGCCGGCGAGGCCACCCCGTACGAGCTCAAGCAGATGCTGGTGCACTCGATCGAGCACTTCTGGCCGGTGCCGCACACCACCTTCTACGACGAGCCGTCGCGCCTGGCAAAAGCCGGCTACCTGTCGGAGAGCCAAGAGCGGGGGGGTCGCAGGCGCAAGAGATACGCGCTGACCGATGTGGGGCGCGAGGCGCTGCGCGCTTGGACCGACGCGCCGGGCGCCTCGCCGTCGCAGTATCGCGACGAGGCAATGCTGAAGGTGTTCGCGGGGGCCGACCCGGAAGCGGCGTTTGCGGGACGCGTGGAGTGGCACCGTGCCCAGCAGGCCGAGTTGGAAGGCTACTTGGAGGCATTGAAAGAGGGCCGCAAGGGCCGGCGCGAGGACGAGTGGCGGGGACCGGAAACGACGGTGCTCGGCGGCATCGAATACCACCGGCAGATGATCGACATCTTCGAGCGTTTCGCCGCGGCTAGCGAACGCCAAGCTCAGGTGCTCGCGGCCAGCGAGGGCTCGGCGCCCGAGGAGCCGTCGGAGCCGTCCAGCCGATCTGAGCCGTCGAGCGGATAGCGCCGCACGATCTCGTAGAGCGTCGTGCGCTCCGCCGCCGGGCGTCCGGCCTCGTGGGCAGCGGCGACGAGCTGGTCGGGATCGAGCTTGGTGCCGTGATAGGAGCCCGCAAGGCGGGAGATCGACTCCTCCATGAGCGTGCCGCCGAGGTCGTTGACGCCCCAGCGCAAAGACTCGGTGGCGGCGTCGAGTCCCATCTTCACCCACGATGCCTGCAGGCTCGGGACGGTGCGTCCGAGCGCGAGTCGGAAGACGGCGGTGTGCTTGAGGTTCTCCTCGCGCGAGATCTCCTCCACGCCGTGCGTGCGCCCCAGCAGGGTCTGGAATGGGATGAACGAGAGCGGCACGAACTCGGTGATGCCACCAGTGCGTTCCTGGAGATCGCGTACGACGCGCATGTGCTCGGCCATCTCCCACGGCTCCTCGATGTGACCGAACATGACGGTGCAGGTCGAGCGCAGGCCGGCGGCGTGCGACGCTTCGACGATCTCCACCCAGCGAGCCACCGGCAGCTTGTTCGGGGAGATGCGCTCGCGCACGCCGTCGTGCAAGACCTCGGCCGCCGTACCGGGAGTCGAGTCGAGTCCCGCGTCCCTCAGATACGCGAACACCTCCGCGGGCGGCAGGCCTGAGATGTCGCACATGTGGGCGATCTCCATCGGGCTGTAGGCGTGCAGGTGCAAGTCGGTCTGAGCGTCGCGCGCGGTGGCCTTCGCGAGCCGTAGCCATCCCAGGTAGTCCTCGAGACTCCAGTCTGGGTGAATGCCCGACTGGATGCACAGCTCGGTCGCCCCGTAGTCGATCGCCTCGAGCACGCGCCCAACGAACTCCCGCTCGTCGTGCTCGTAGGCGTCGGGCGAGCGCTTGCCCTGGCCGAAGCCGCAGAAGGCGCACCCCACGGTGCAGACGTTGGATATGTTGATGTTGCGGTTGACCACAAACGTGACCGTCTCTCCCATGAGCTCCTCGCGCAACTCGTCGGCGGCGGCGCGGATCTCCTCGATCGCATCAGGGCGCGTCTCGGCGAACAGGGCGGTGAGCTCCTGTGGGTCCAGCGGCCTGCCTTCGCGGCCCTTCTCCGTGGCGCCACCCACAAGATCGGGGCGGATCGGAGTCGGGGGGTCGCTGCGGGTGGGCGGGCCTCCAGATCCCCGTCTGGGAATGAAGCTCCAGTACTTCAGCTTGATCGTGTCAAGGACCCCCTGGGAGATCCAGCGGGGGTCGATGTACCGCGGATAGACGCACAACCGCTCGGTCAACGCGAAGCCATCGGCCTGCAAGCGCTTGCGCACCTGGTGGGGCGAGGGAAAGGGGTGCTCCGGGGAGATGTGGTCGCCGTTGGCCGACAGCCCCCCCAGGTCGGTGGCGCCGGCGGCCACGAGCTCGCTCCACCAGTCGGCGAGGTTCGGCGGGATCTGAATGCCCACGTCCGGCATCAAGCGTCGCGTCTCGCCGATCAGGAGCTTCATATCCTCGATCGAGACAGGCCCGGCGCCCTCGGTGGCCCATCCCGGCAGAGGCTGCCCTACGCGCGCGCGTAGGGCGCCCCTTTCGTGTGAGTCATCCACACCCGTGCGCCAGTACTCGCGCGCCGCCGCCTCCGCGATCTCGGCGGGCTCCTGACCGTAGTAGCTCTGGTGGGGGACGAAGTTCTGCAGGATCACCTCCTGGAGGTGGCCGTGCTCGGCGTGCAGCGCCGCGAGCGCCTCGAGCGAGGCAATGCGCTCCTCCAGCGTCTCGCCGATGCCCACGAGGATGCCGCTCGTGAACGGGATCCGAAGCTCGCCCGCCATCCCGATCGTCTCCAGGCGACGGGCGGGGTGCTTGGTGGGCGAGCCGGCGTGGACGGTTTGCATGAGGCGCTCGGACGCCGACTCGAGCATCAGGCCCTGCGAGGCCGTCACCTCGCGCAACCGAGCCAGGTCCTCGCGCGTGAGCACTCCGAGATTCGTATGCGGCAGGAGTCCCCGCTCGAGCGCCCGTTCGCACGTCCACACGACATATGCGGTGAAGTCCTCGTGGCCGTAGAAGACCAGCCGCGCGCGCACCTCGGGGTTGACCTCGGGGTGCTCGCCGGTGAGCACGAGCAGCTCCTTGACCTGTCTGCGTGCTGCGCCGTCGAGGATCTCGAGCACCTGCTCAGGGGCGTAGAGGTGGGCCTTGTGGGTGGCGAAGGCGCAGTACTTGCAGTAGCAGCGGCAGGTGCGCGAGAGGGAGAGCGTGAGGTTGCGCGAGAAGGTGACGCGGCGGCGCATCGGTTGAGTCTATGACCCTTTTTGCTGTTCCACCTGGCGCATGCGCCAGGTGGCCGAGCGGCGCATGCGCCGCTCGGCGCAGGGCCGCATGCGGCCCTGCAACCCGACCGTGCAGGCA
>JBARJU010000360.1:0-9524 GCA_049800435.1 Solirubrobacteraceae bacterium | reverse complement strand
GTCGGCACCTCCCATGACTCAGGGTGTCGGCCGGAGGCCACCCTCCAGCCCAGTCCCCGCACACTCATGCGCGGGGTGCCGACCATCACTACCGCGCACACCGGTCGACACAACCCATACGGTCTTGACCTGCTTGGTCCTGACGTCACACATCGGGCTTGGGAGGTGAGGAATGGCATCCGCTGATGTGATCGGCGGCGGCAACATCGAGCCGCGCGCTCTCGAGGACGAGATGCGCACCGCGTATCTCGACTACGCGATGTCCGTCATCGTCGGCCGTGCGCTTCCCGACGTGCGCGACGGCCTGAAGCCGGTCCACAGGCGCGTGCTCTATGCGATGAACGAGCTCGGCCTCGGCCCAACTCGCTCCTATGCCAAGTGCGCCAAGATCGTCGGCGAGGTGATGGGTAACTATCACCCCCACGGCGACTCGGCGATCTACGACACGCTCGTGCGTATGGCCCAGGACTTCTCGATGCGCTACGAGCTCGTCGACGGCCAGGGCAACTTCGGCTCGGTTGACGACGATCCGGCTGCAGCCATGAGGTATACCGAGGCCCGCCTCGCCCGCATCGCCACCGAGATGCTGCGCGACCTCGACATGGACACGGTCGACTTCGTGGCCAACTACGACGGCTCTCGTCAGGAACCGCTGGTGCTGCCGGCCCGCTTCCCGAACCTGCTCGTCAACGGCTCCTCTGGGATCGCGGTGGGCATGGCCACGAACATCCCCCCGCACAATCTGCGCGAGGTGATCGATGCGACGGTCGCCTACATCGACAATCCCGAGATCGACATCGAGGGGCTGATGGCGCACGTGAAGGGTCCCGACTTCCCGACCGGCGGCGTGATCCTTGGACGAGCCGGCATTCGTGACGCCTACGAGACGGGTCGCGGCCGCGTGCGCGTGCAGGCCAGGGCGCATATCGAGCCGCTCAAGCAGGGCAAGGAGGCGATCGTCGTCACCGAGCTGCCGTTCATGGTCAAGAAGGGTGGCGAGGGCGGGCTCATCCAGAAGATCGCCGACCTCGTGCACGACAAGAAGATCCCCGAGATCTCAGATCTGCGCGACGAGTCCGACAAGCGCGGCATGCGCCTCGTGATCGAGCTAAAGCGCGACGTGATCCCGAAGGTGGTGCTCAACAAGCTCTACAAGCACACCTCGATGCAGAGCACCTTTGGCGTGAACATGGTGGCGCTCGTGGACAACGTGCCCCGCACGCTGAACCTGAGAGCCGTGATCCACAACTATGTGGCTCACCAGCGCGAGGTGATCGTCAGGCGCACCAAGCACGAGCTGAGCGAGAAGGAGGCTCGCGCGCACATCCTCGAGGGGCTGCTCGTCGCCCTCGAGAACCTCGACGCGATCATCGAGTTGATCCGTGGATCGCGCGATCGCGAAGCCGCGCGCGAACAGCTTGTCGAGCGCTTTGCGCTCAGCCCGATCCAGGCGACAGCGATCCTCGACCTGCGCCTCTCCCAGCTCACGGCGCTCGAGGCCGACGCGATCAAGCAGGAGCACGCTGACGTCACCGAGCGCATCGCGGAGCTGCGCGCGATCCTCGGCGATGAGGGCAGGGTGCTTGCCGTCATCAAGGAGGAGCTGAGCGAGATCTCAGAGCGCTTTGGCGACGAGCGGCGCACCGAGCTCACTCACTCCGAGGATGAGATCGACATCGAGGACTTGATCGCCGACCAGCAGATGGTGATCACGATCACCAACACCGGCTACATCAAGTCGCTTCCGCTCGCCACCTACCGCCAGCAGCAGCGTGGTGGGCGCGGGATCACCGGGATGGACATGAAGGACGGCGACTTCATCGAGCACCTGTTCATCTGCTCGACCCACGACTACCTGCTGTTCTTCACCAATCGCGGCAAGGTCTACCGCTCGAAGGTCTACGAGCTGCCGGAGGCCTCGCGCACAGCAAAGGGGCGCGCTCTCGTAAACGTGCTTCCCTTGCGCGAGGGCGAGCGAGTGCAGGCGGTGCTCTCCACACGCGACTTCACCGAGACCAAGTACCTCGTTTTCGCGACGCGCAAAGGCACGATCAAGAAGACAGAGTTGCTTGCGTACAACACGCCGATCAAGGCCGACGGCATCATCGCGATCAACATTCGCGACGACGACGAGCTCCTGGCGGTGCGCGCGATTGAATCGGAGGACGAGGTGATCATGGTGTCGCGGGCCGGCCTGACCGTGCGCTTCGCCGAGTCCGACGCGCGCTCGATGGGGCGCGACACGACCGGTGTGCGTGGGATGGACGTGGGCGCGAAGGGAGAGGTCATCGCCATGGATGTGGCCCGCGACGACATGGACCTGCTCGTGGTGACCGAGAACGGCTACGGCAAGCGCACCTTGATCAGCCAGTACCGCAAGACAAACCGCGGCGCCAAGGGCGTCAAGACGATCAGCCTCACAGACAAGAAGGGCGCTCTCGCGGGCGCGCTCGTCGTGCGAGAGCATCATGAGCTCGTGTTCATCAGCGTGGGAGGCATGGTCCAGCGGACATCCGCAGGCGGTATATCCCAGCAGGGCCGCTCCGCCACGGGCGTGCGCGTGATGAATCTCAAGGAGGACGACGTGGTCAGCGCGGTGGCGCTCGTCGTGGACAGCGGCGAGACAGAGGATGTTCAGGAGGCCCAGGAGAACCTGCCGCTCGACGCCATGCAGCTACTCGATTCGCCGGGTGAGCCCGATTCGCCGGGTGAGCCCGATCCACCTCAGGAACCTGAGGAGCCCAGGGACGGCGAATAGGCGCCCAGCCATCTGATTATTCCGTCGCGGGGCTCTTGTTCAAGCCGCTTTCGGGCCCGCTGCGCTCTGCCCGAAGGCATCCACCAGATGGACGCTCGACGAGGAGATGCCGTCGAGAGGGTGGAGAATGCAGAAGCGTCGTAAGAAGCGCAACCCGTCAACCGGCACCATCTCCAGGCGGTCGGACGGCGACAGAGCCAAGCGCGAGAGCGCGGTCGGCAGGCACAGCTCGTGGGCCTCGTCCTTTGCCGCCTGTGTCGACCCGACTTCGGATGCTGCTTGAAGCGCTCCGAGCCCATGCTCGGCCAGTACCGCGTCGATCACCTGTCGCGTGTGGGCGCCCGGATCGCGCAGCACGATCGGCGTGCCCAGCAGCTCGTCCGGTGCGATCGAGCTCCTGCGCGACCACGGGTGCGCAAGCGGAACGGCGATCGCGATCTCGTCATCCACCAGCGGGAGCTCGACCGCGCCCGGCACCGACTCCGCGAGCATGCAGGCCGCCACGCCTAGGTCGGCCTGGCCCGAGCGCACCATCTGCTTGACCACGCGCGAGTTGGCGATCAGCACCTCGACCGGCGCGCTCGTCTGGCGGCGCATCAGGACCAGAGCTCTCGACATCAGGAACTCGGCCGCGGTGTGGCTGATCGCGAGATGGACCGTCTCGTTGGTGCCCCGGATCTGGTCCAGTCGCCCGGTCAGGTCCTCCATGTCTGACACCAGGCGCCGCGCATGCGCGTAGAGTCGCTCGCCCGCATCGGTCATCGTGACGCCGTGCGCCGAGCGCTCGAGCAATGGCGCACCGACGAGCTCCTCGAGCGACCTCAGACGCTTTGAGACGGCCGGCTGGCTTAGATGCAGGCGCTGTGCCGCGCGTCCGATCCCACCGAGGTCGACGGCGGCGCAAAACGCCCTCAACTCGTCGAGCTGTGGGCCGCGGACGGAACTGGCGTCGTGCCGGGTCATATCTACAGGTTATGCCCTGCAGTGCGTATGTGCATGACTTTTCTTCTTTTCCCGGGCCCAAGAACGCAACCAGAGGGAATGTATAGGGCAGGACATGGCAACACGAAAGGCGGGTAACCATGGAGCCTGAGAAAACAGACCAAGAGCAGTTCGACAGAGTCGTCGATAGGAAGGGCAAGCTCGTGCTGGAGGTGCTCGCCGGCGTGGGCATCCTTGCGGCGGTGCTCATGTCGATGGTAGCGCTCGTCCAGAGCGGCGATCGGCATGAAGCGACGGTGAGCGCGTCGGCGAAGCCGGCGGCCGCGACGACAGCGGCTGCCCCGGCGCAACCGGTGGCGCAGAGTGCGCCGGCCGCCGCCGCAAAGCCGGTGAGCCTGAAGATCGTCGGCTCCTACAAGAAGGGCCCCGATGGCAAGATGCACGATGCGTTCACCAAGACCGAATTCGCGGTGAAAGTGGGCCAGCCGCTGAAGCTGCGGATCGACAACACCGACGACGTCCCGCACAGCATCGACTCACCGGTGGCGGGCGTGCACATCATCACTCAACCAGGCGTGCACACCTACACGCTGGCCGTCTCGAAAGCGGGCAAGTTCGAGTGGACCTGCATGCTCCCGTGCGACAGCGACGCCGGTGGATGGGCGATGCAGAACCCCGGCTACATGAGCGGCTACATCACAGCCACATAAGGCTACCCGCCTGGCTTGTGCCCTCCGCGCCGACAGCGCGGGGGGCACTCGCCTGTCTGGGGTGACGATCGGCGCCACTGCCTTCGAGATGTAGGTAGGCCCGGGACGAACCGACCCACACCGTCGCCCGGGTCCGCTACATTTCAAGGACCAGAGAAAGGAGGTGGTCCTACGTTGGCTGACAGTATTTGCGGGACTCTGGAGGTGGCCGGCCGTTAGGCCGAAGCACTCGGCTGGACCCGCCTAGCGGAATCCAACCCGGGCCACCATCGCGTAGGTCGCCGGACTTGTCCCCCCGGCTCGCAGCGTCTCAGTCGTGCCTCCGGGCGCGCGCGGCCATGCGAAACCGACGCGGTCGTTGTCCAGCACAGTTGTAAGCGAAGGGCGCCCAGTCGAGGCGCCCTTCGTGCGTCAGGACTCCCCTCAGGCCGCGGCCGCCGCGGCCGGCAGGTACTGTCGCCACGCCGCCGGGATCGTGGGGCTCGCGACGTGGATGAAGATCTCGGCGCGTGGGGTGCGCGGCTTGTGACGCGGGTGCATGCCGGCCTGGCGCGGCAGCATGTCTCCCTTGCGACGATTGCACGGCGCGCAAGAGGCCACGATGTTCTCCCAACTGGACGGTCCACCCTTGGACCGCGGGATCACGTGATCGACCGTCAGGCTGGAGCGCGACCCGCAGTACTGGCAGGTCCAGCCGTCCCTTGCGAAAACCGCGCGACGGGTGATCTTGCGGCGGTGGGTGTCGCGCGGCACGTGCACGTAGCTCACCAGCCGGATCACGACCGGGCGCGCGAGCGTGGAGGTCTCCGAGTGAAGCTCCCACAATCCGCGCTCGATCAGCTCGGCCTTCTCCTTCAGCAGCAGCACCACGGCGCGGCGCACCGAGCACACGTTTATCGGCTCAAAGGTCGCGTTGAGGACGAGCACCCGGCCACCCATCGCCGTGTTCGACGATGAGCTCGGTCCGTGCCGCTGGTGCTCTGCGGGCGGCACGGACCCCACTGGCTCTGTGGGCGCCGTGCTTTCCATCTTCAGCGCCGCAGTGTAGCGACCCGTCAGCCCGCTCGGCGCTCCTGGGGCCTCCTCGCGCGCCCGGCAGCCTACCTTCATAGCGTCCGGGACCCTCGTTGTGGGCGCTCCCAAACGTTCAAGCAGTCGGATATGAGCCGAGCACGCGCACCTGTTCGCACCTGCCTCGCAACGCCGCCAGCGCCTCGGAGACGGCCTCACCGGCAAGCGACCCCTCGAGGTCGACGAAGAACATGTAGTGGCCGAGGCGCTCGCGCATCGGACGGGACTCGATCTTCGTCAAGTTGATGGCGCGCTGGGCGAACTCGCCCAAGCACAAGACCAACCAGCCGGCGTGGTCGGCGCCGGCGCCCCAGAACACGAGCGAGGTCTTGCGCCCCGTACCCACGGGCGAGCGCAGCGGCGGCGCTCCCGCCGGAGAGTCCTTGCGAGCGAGCCACACGAAGCGGGTCTCGTTGTCCTCGCGGTCCTGAATCCCCTCGGCGATCACGGTGCACCGGTACAGGTCGGCCGCCAATCGCGTGCCGATCGCGGCCCACTCTCCGCCGCCTCCAACTTCCGCGCTCGGTGTCGGGCCCGCGCTGCCCACACCGCCGCCGGTTCCTCCGCCGCCCCGCTCGGCCACCAGCCGAACCGCCTCAGCGGTCGAGGTCGCCGCCGCGATGCGCGCGCGGGGGAGACGGTCGTGTAGGAAGCGGGTGCACTGGCCAGGCACGTGCGGGTGAGAGACGACCGTCTCGATCCGCTCGAGATCGATCTGCGTGCGAGCGATCAGAGAGTGGCGAACCTGGAGCACCGCCTCGCCCACTATCTCCACATCGCTCGCTTCGCCCACGAGTGCGTCGAGAGTCACCGTCACCGATCCCTCGATCGAGTTCTCGATGGGTACGAGCGCCCAGTCGAGCGCCCCGTCCTGAACCCCCATCACTGTGTCCCTGATCGTAGGGAGCGCGACCGTCTCGACCGCGGAGGCCTCCAACTCGGCAAGCAGAGCCTCCTCGCTGAACGTTCCTTCCGGCCCGAGATAGCCGGCGCGCGGCACCGCGCGAGCGACGCTAGGCGTCGGGGGCATCGGCGATGTTCGTCGGTACCGCCGCCCGCGCACGCGCCGCGGGCGGCGTCAATGTCGTGACAAGGTCGCCCAGCGCCACCTGCACCGCCTCGGCCTCCTCGGGCGAGAGCTCGAGCTCGCCCTGCCCGCCGTGTACCTGCTTGGCATACACGCGCGCCTGGTCGCGATGGTGGATGCAGGTCAACACGATCCCCGATCCGCGCCCGTCGAGCAGCGCGATCGAGACCGACTGCTGCCCGGAGAGCTCGTTGTAGGCGTCATAGCGGATCAGCGCATGGTGCGCAACCGCTCCGGTGAGCGCCGTCTCGACGTCGTCCAGGCGGTTGTCCAGACGCATGACGACGTCGCCGACATACTCCTGCAGCGCTTCGAATGCCTCCTGAAGCCTCGCGCCGTGCGCGACCACGTCGCGCTCGGAGCCGTCGCCGAGAACCACCTTCTGGGCGGCTCGCAGGCGGCGGACCGTGCGCAGCAATGCGGCGCACCCGATCAGCGCGAGGGTTGCGAGCGCGAGCGCGGCGAGCGCAAGGATGCCCTGCGTGTCGGTGAGCGTGGTGGCCATCCGGACAAGTTAGCCGCTCGTGCAGTCGTGGGAGGAGGATCGACACGTTCGAGGCTTCGCGCCCCTCCCGCGCGGGATGCTCGGACGCCTACTTTCCGAAGAAGACTATGTAGGTGCCCTTGTTGTTTTCCGTGGCCGTCTCGCCAGGCACCGCCTCGATGTTGACCGTCACGCGGGAGGCCGCCCCGAGGGTGACGCCGTTCACCGGGATGTCCACGCTCGAGGTGCTCCCCGGTTCGGTCTTGTTGATGAGGTGCGACGCCGTGAGCGTCTTGCCTTCGGTGGTCACCGACACATCCACCTTGACGTTTGTCTCGGCATTCGAGCCGGCATTTTCGACCATCACCGTAAAGGTCGGGTTGGCGCCGCCGCTGACATGGTTGATGGTCGGTGAGGCCGCGAGCGTGTTCGTGCCCACGCTCACTCCCGTCAGGGAGTGCCCGTGCGTCCCCGGCGCCACCGCTCCAGCGGCCGCCGCCTGACCGGTGATCTTCGACTGGACGGTGGCGGGCGTCAACCAGCCGAGGTTGGGTAGGAAGCGGCTCTGCGCCGTCGCCTGACCGCTGATGCCACCGGACGTGAGCTCCTGCTGTAGCAGCGGCACCACACGCTGGGAGTAGACGACGTCGGAGGCGAGGAAGATCTCCATAGCGCCCGCGATCTTCACGCTGGCCGGTTGCACCTGCCCACCGAGCGCTTCGCGCACGAGGTTCGCGATCTTGGTGAGGCCTTCGACGCGCATGTCGAGCGCCAACAGCAGGTTGCGTTGCGCCGCGCTCATCCCGCTCGGCACACTCATGCCCTGGGTATGTTCGGCCTGCTGCTGGGCCACCATCCGCAGCTGGTCGACCTGTGAGCCGACGTCGAGCGCCGACTTGCCGGCGGCGCCGGCAAGCGTGGCGAACAGTGGACGAGCGACCTCGGATTCCGAGGCCTGCCCGACCTGGTTGACGTTGCGGTTGTAGCCTTCGAGCGCCTGCTGTTTGCCGCGCTTGAGACAGCCGTTGACGAGCAGCACGATCACGATCAGCAGCACGACCCCGACCGCCGCCGCGATCCGCCGGCGCACCATCATCGCGTGGTGGTCGATCTGTGAAGACCCGCCCACTCCGTCCGTGCCCGAAGGGCGCCGCGGCTGCGGGCGCGACTGTTGTTGGGCGTGCACCGGCCGGACTGTGGTCGGCGGCTCCCCGTCCTCGTCGTCGAAGAACGACAAAAAGTGCTCCTTGCAGGGCTTGTGAAGCTCACCAGTATGACCCCACCGGCAGTTGGATTGTCGCGAGGGGACTCGCTGCAAGTTCTCAGTCAGCGCGCTGTTGCGCTCCCAGACGGCAGGGAAAGGCCGTCGTTACGGCGAACGCGGAGGCGGTGGACTCCTCAAAGACGCTCGTCCAAGGCAACACACGCGGCTCTGCCAGACCCCCGGACGATCCAGCCGGAGCCCCGGCGGACGAACGGGCAGACCCGTCCCGGCCACCGCTCCGCGCGGGCGCCGAGGGGGCGCGCATACGCATTTCCGACGAGCGCTCTCAGCGCCGGGCCGAGTTGCTGCTCGGCCGCTACAGGCTGATCGAGCGCCTGGGCGCCGGCGGCTTCGGCACCGTGTGGCACGCACACGACGAGCAACTCGACCGCGCCGTCGCGCTCAAGCGGATCCCGCTGCCCTGGGAGGAGGACCGCGAGCGAGCTACCCGCGAGTCGCGCGCAACCGCGCGCCTGTCCCATCCGGCGATTGTGGCGCTGTACGAGGCAACTTCCGACGACGATGCCTTCTACCTGGTCTCAGAGCTCGTGCTGGGCGAGACGCTCGCCCAGATGATCGCCGAGGATCGGCTCTGTGACGAGGAAGTGCTCGAGATCGGCCTGTCGCTCGTGCAAGCGCTCGAGCACGCCCACGCGCGTGGGGTGATTCACCGCGACGTCAAGCCCCAAAACGTGCTCGTACCTGAGGACGCGGTCGACGAGACGCCTTCCCGAGGCGCCCTCCCGACCGCAGCCAAGCTCGCTGACTTTGGGGGCGCCCGACTGGCCGGCGACGAAGCGTTGACGCGCACCGGGGACGTGTTCGGAACGCTCGCCTACATGGCCCCCGAGCAGAGCGAAGGACACGAGGCGGGACCGCCCGCCGACCTGTACTCGCTTGCGCTCGTCCTTTACGAGGCGCTCAGCGGCGTTAACCCAGTGCGCGGCCGTACGCCCGCCGCCACAGCGCGTCGAATCGGCGCGCCGATAGAGCCGCTGGAGCGCCATCGGCGCGACCTCCCTCGCGAGTTGACGCGCGCCCTCGACGCGGCGCTCCGGCCGAGCCCTGACGATCGAGGCACGCTCGCCGACTTGCACGACGCTCTCGCCGGCGCGCTCGATGGCGGCCTGAGGCGCCGCCTGTTCGCACGTCGTCCACCCGCGCGCGAGCTGCCGGGCCCTGCGCCCGAGTGGAGCTCGGCCGAGGAA
>JBARJU010000359.1:0-1560 GCA_049800435.1 Solirubrobacteraceae bacterium | reverse complement strand
GTCGGCACCTCCCATGACTCAGGGTGTCGGCCGGAGGCCACCCTCCAGCCCAGTCCCCGCACACTCATGCGCGGGGTGCCGACCATCACTACCGCGCACACCGGTCGACACAACCCATACGGTCTTGCCAGGCTCGACTCTACGCACCGTGGGTGGCTGTGATTGTTTAGCTTCGGCTGACTTGCACGCCGTGATCCCTGACTGTGAGAGAGATGCGCCCGTCGAGTAGCGCGAGCAGCTCCTCGCCCACTAGCTCGCGGCGCCAGCCTCGCAAGGTGCGTACGTCGGCCCGTTCTCCAACGCGCTCGCCCACCACGATCGCCTGTAGGTCCGCGCGCGAGGCGAGCAACTCGTATGCGAGGTTGGCCTCGCGCGCGCGGGCTCGCACGAGCGCCTCTGAGAGGGCGATGAGCGGGGCGTCGGCGGGTGAGGGCTGCGCCGGTCGTTGTCCATGAGCGAGTGGCTCGCGCTCGAGCTCGAGGCCCCGCCGCACCGCCGCGAGCAACTCCTCGCCGCGTTTGCGCAGACTGCCCTGGCCCACACCGCGGATCTCTTCGAGCCTGCGTAGCGACGAGGGCTTGCGCTTGGCTATCTCCACAAGCGCGGCGTCGCTGAGCACGCTTTGCACGGGCCTGTCGCGCTCCGCGGCCGTCCGCTCGCGCCACGCCACGAGCTCTTGTGCGACCCCCTGCGAGGAGGCGCTCATGCCCCGGACGCGGGGGAGGCGCCCGAAGATCGCGTCGAGGTCACGCTCGTCGCTCACTTGCTCGAGGAACTCGCACTCCTCGCGCGCCCACTTCAGGCGCCCTGCTTGCTCGAGCCGGCGCTCGAGCTCTGCCGCGAGCGCCGTCAGGTGCACGACATCCTCGCGCGCATAGGAGAGCTGCTCGGCCGAGAGCGGACGAGTGTCCCAGCGGGTGAAGCTTGCGCTCTTTGAGAGCCTCACGCCGAGCAGCTCCGCGAGCAGCGTGTCGTATGAGCACTGTGCGGGCATCCCCAGGAAGCCGGCCGCCACCTGCGTGTCGAAGATGTTCGTGGGCTCGCACTCGAGCGCACGCCGCAGAAGCGCGATGTCCTGGCGGCCGGCGTGCACGACTACCTCGACCTGCTTGTCGGCGAGTACTTGCGCGAGCGGCTCGCCTCGCAGGGGCCCGTCGAGCGGGTCGACGATCTCGATCTGCTCGCCTCCCGAGCCGCCTGCCTGCGCCCCGTGGGGTGTGCCCTTCAGGGTATCTGCCACCGCGATCTGGATCAGGCACAGCTGCGTGCGATAGCGGCCCTCGCCCATGAACTCGGTGTCCAGCGCGATACGTCCGGCCGTGCGAGCCCGCGCCGCGATCCGCTCGAGCACCGCCGCCGTGCCGGGGTCGTTCGT
The DNA here is from genome assembly GCA_049800435.1 of Solirubrobacteraceae bacterium. Taxonomy (GTDB): domain Bacteria; phylum Actinomycetota; class Thermoleophilia; order Solirubrobacterales; family Solirubrobacteraceae; genus Palsa-744. The sequence goes on along the minus strand of JBARJU010000359.1, from coordinate 185 downwards.
GTTCTCGCAGGGCGCCGTCACCGGCTTATCCTCGCCGATCGGCCGCGCCTGCGCGCCGCGGTGCTCATCGCGAGCTGTCCTGCTCGACGTGCGCCGCGGGCAGGCGCAAGACGAAGCAGGCGCCGCTCGCATCGGCCTCGCCGTCGTCGTCGAGTAGCGCCAGCGAGCCGCCCATGCGGGTCGCG
>JBARJU010000358.1:0-33305 GCA_049800435.1 Solirubrobacteraceae bacterium | reverse complement strand
CGCCGCGCGAGCGCGGCGAGATCCTGCGCCGCTCCTATGAGATCCTGCTCGCGCGCACCGACGAGCTCGCGCTCGTGATGACGCTCGAGATGGGCAAGGCGCTCGGCGAGTCGCGCGCCGAGCTTCGCTATGCGGCCGAGTTCCTGCGCTGGTTCTCCGAGGAGGCGGTGCGCATCCACGGCCGCTACATGACCAACACCACCGGTACGGGACGCATCCTCACGATGCGCCAGCCCGTGGGGCCGTGCGTGTTCGTCACGCCGTGGAACTTCCCGACCGCGATGGGAACGCGCAAGATCGCCCCGGCCATCGCCGCAGGGTGCACGATGGTGGTCAAGCCCGCCCAACAGACTCCACTGTCGATGCTTGCGCTCGCTGGAATCCTGGAGGAGGCGGGTCTGCCGGCGGGAGTTCTCAACGTGATCACCGCAAAGCATGCGGGCGCCGCGATCGAGCCGCTGCTGAAGGACCCACGTACGCGCAAGCTCTCCTTCACAGGCTCGACCGGGGTGGGTCGAAGCTTGATCGAACAGTCTGCCCACCAGATCCTGCGCGTGTCGATGGAGCTTGGTGGCAACGCCCCATTCATCGTGTTCGAGGACGCCGACCTCGACGCCGCCGTGGAGGGCGCCCTGACGGCGAAGCTGCGCAACGTCGGCGAGGCCTGTACGGCCGCCAACCGCTTCCACGTGCATGAATCCGTCGCACAGGAGTTCGCCGAGCGCATGGCCGAGCGCATGGCCGCCCTGAAGGTGGGTCGCGGCACCGATCCGGACGTCGACATAGGGCCCCTGATCGACGAGCGCCAGCGTGGGATCGTCGAAGAGCTCGTGAAGGACGCGACCGATGGCGGAGCCAAGCTGCTCCTCGGGGGCGAGCCGCTGTCGGGGGCCGCCCATCCCGGCTACTTCTATGCGCCCACGGTGCTCGCCGATGTGCCCCCCACCGCGCGCCTCTTGCGCGAGGAGATATTCGGCCCTGTCGCCCCCCTCAGCACTTTCTCGACCGAGCAGCAGGCACTCGTTGCGGCCAACGCGACCGAGTACGGCCTGGTGGCCTATCTCTACACGCAAGATCTTGCGCGCGCATTCCGCCTCGCCGAGGCGATCGAAGCCGGCATGGTGGGCGTCAACCAGGGCGTCGTCTCAAATCCCGCCGCGCCCTTCGGGGGCGTCAAGCAGTCGGGCTTCGGACGCGAGGGCGGTTTCGAGGGCATCGGCGAGTATCTGGAGACGAAGTATGTGGCGCTGGGGGTGTAGGGAAACCCATTTTCGGGAAACCCGAAATATGCGCCGATTCGCGTGACTCGGTTTCGATTGGCTCAAGCGAAGCGCGATAGCAGCCGAATAGACGGGGAGCGGAAAGAACGGAGTGCGTTTCGTGCGTGGAGTCACAAAGGTTGGCCTGCAACGACCCGCCCCTCACGGGGCGATGTTGGCGCACGGCCTCACATCAAAAGATTCCTCACACGCGACCACGGTCGAGGATGGCGCTCAGTCGCACAAGCTGCGGGCGCTGCTCGGCGGCTCCACGGGTGAGCCCTCGGGCCAGGACGACCCCGGCGGCGGCGCCTCGGAACGTCAACGCCGCCGCCCTGGCCAGCAGCGCGGGAGGATGGCGTTCATGGCGCTCGCGGCGCTTGCGGGCGTAGCCGCGGTGATCGAGGGTGGTCCGGCGCTCACCGTGCTTGGGGTGCTCGTGCTCGCGATCGCGGCGGCCGCGGCCGGCTGGCTGCTCGGCGACGATCGCCGCAAAGCGCTCCAGAGCGAGGTGGACGAACGCAACGACGACCTGCGCCGCGCGCTCTCCGAGCTCGAGATCGCTCAGGCCGAGACGGTCCGGCGCCTGTCGATGGCAGTCGAGTTCAGGGACGAGGACACGGGCGCGCACATCGAGCGCATCGGGCGCTTCTCGGTGCTGTTGGCCGAAGCGGCCGGCATGAGCCCTGAGTTCTGCCGGCGCATCGGCCACGCCGCCCCGCTTCACGACGTCGGCAAGGTGGCGATCCCCGATGCGATCCTGCTCAAGCCCGGATCGCTCACGCCCGAGGAGCGTACGATCGTGCAGACCCACGCTGAGGAGGGCCACCGCCTGCTGCGTGGCTCCTCCTCCTCGATCCTCGATATGGGAGCCACGATCGCTCTCAGCCACCACGAGCGCTGGGACGGCGACGGCTACCCGCGCGGGCTGGCGGCCGAGAACATCCCGATCGAGGGGCGCATCGTCGCGATCGCCGATGTGTTCGACGCTCTTACCAGTCATCGCGTCTACCGCAAGGCGTTCTCGGTCGAGAAGGCTGTCGAGATGATGCTCGACCAGGCCGACCGTCACTTCGACCCGGTGCTGCTCTACAAGTTCATGGAGGTCCTCGACTCCTCAGGCGCCGACGCACGTACGCGCGAGCGCTCGAACCCGAGCTCGCTGCTCGCGGGCGCCCTTGAGATCTACACCGACGCGATGCGCCTCGGCGACGCAGAGCTCGCCGAGGAGGCGATCGCTCAGGCAATCGAGGACGGCATCGCCCCGAAGACGCTCAAGGAGGAGGTGCTCGCGCCCGCGATGCATCGCATCGAGGAGTTGCGCGAGGGCGGCGAGCTCGACCTCGACGCCGAGCACCGCGCCGATGCCATCACTCGCCGGGTGATGGCGACAGTGAACCGCTACATGCTGGCTCGCGGATAGGACACGGGTAGGAGCACTTGCAAACATGCAGTGCCCCACGCGCGCGTGGGAGGTCAGGTTCAGGTGACGCCTCCACGCCCGTATGGGAGGAAATTTACGAGGCCTCGCCGCGCGTCGCCGCCCGCACGTGGATAGGCTTCCGGCGGATGTCCGCACGCTCGATCGTCACCGGCGGGGCCGGCTTCATCGGCTCGCACCTCGTCGACGCCCTGTTGGCCGCGGGCGAGGAGGTCACGGTCGTGGACGATCTCTCCTCTGGCAGCGCCGCCAAGGTGCCGGTGGGCGCGAGACTGTGCGAGCTTGACATCGTCGACCGTGCGGCACTCGACGGAGTCTTCGAGGAGGTCTCCCCGAGCGCGGTCTACCACCTTGCGGCGCAGGCGTCGGTCACGGCGTCCGTCGCCGACCCCGGCCGCGACTGCGCCGTCAACGTGCAGGGCACCCTCAATGTGGTCGATGCCGCCACCAAGCTCGGCGCGACCGTATCGTTTACCTCAACTGGTGGCGCTCTCTACGGGGACGAGGCGCCGTTGCCGACCTCCGAGGAGCGCATCCCCGCTCCTCTCGCTCCCTACGGCGCGTCGAAGTGGGCGGCCGAGGCGTATGTCAACACCTGGTCGCTGTCCTCTGGCGTGCCCCACGCGATCTGTCGCCTCGGCAACGTGTACGGACCGCGTCAAAGCCCTCACGGCGAGGCCGGCGTGGTGGCGATCTTCTCCGAGCATCTCCATACGGGCAGGGCACCGAAGATGTTTGGCCACGGCAAGCCCACGCGCGACTACGTCTACGTCGGCGACGTGGTCGCGGCGCTGATCGCCGCGAACGGGACCGCCGGCACATTCAACGTCGCCACCGGTGTGGAGACCGACGTGCTCACGCTCTGGAACGTGCTCCGGGCGGTCGCCGGCTCGGATGTCGAGCCGCGATTGGCGGAGCTGCGCCCCGGGGAGCTACGGCGCAGCTGTCTTGACTCGAGCCGCGCCGAGCGTGAGCTCGGTTGGCGCGCGACGGTGCCGATCGAAGAGGGCCTCCAGCGGACATATGCGGCGCTTGTGGAGGAATTCCAAGCGGCAAGCTGACGCCCAGCGGTTTGAGAACGCCGCCGTCCGGTCGAAGATCGGAGCATGAGGCATGCCAGGAAGGCAGCCGCACAGGCCAAGCCGGCCGTGCTGCTCTGCGCGACGTTCTGCGCGACGTTCTGCGCGACGCCGATTGCCGCTGCCCGCGCTACCAACTCGCCCGGGGGCACATCCGCGCCTGCGCCGAGCGCAAGTCCGTCTGGCACCGCACGGTCGGGGGGTACCGCGGTCTCCTCTGGCCCCGCTGCGGATATGGGTGGCTCGGGTGGCTCCTCCGCGCCGTCGGGGAAAGGGACCGGCGGCAGCGAATACGGCGTGCCTGCGTCCAAGCCCAAGGCAGCGCGCAAGGCGACGCGTCACAAGTCCGCTCACGCGCCGCGCCGTCCACGCGTGACTTCCAAGCCTAAAGCCAAGCCGCGGAAGCCCGAGATAACGACGCCGCCCCCCGTTGTACCGCCGCCGCCACCCACGACGGAAGCCGGCGTCCCGAGCCCTGCCCAGACGGCGACCGAAGGTGCCCTGTTCCCGGTGCCGGGGCCGCATAGCTTCGGCGACGCCGCCAACCGCTTCGGCGCGGGTCGCCCGGGCCACGTGCACGAGGGCCAGGACGTGCTCGCAAGCGAAGGCGCCGCGGTGCTCGCGCCGCTGGCGGGCACGATCGTCATCACCGGCTACCAGGTCGGTGGCGCCGGCTGGTACGCGGCCGAGCACACGGTTGATGGGCTCGACTTCTTCTTCGCCCACTGCCAGGCCGGCTCGCTCGCCGTCAGCACCGGGCAGGCCGTGAGCGCCGGCCAGCCGATCTGTCATATCGGCCAAACCGGCGACGCCACCGGCCCCCACCTTCACTTCGAGATCTGGGTCGGCGGCTGGCGGGCCGTCGGTGGGCACCCGATCGACCCGCTGCCCTATCTGGAAGTCTGGGATCATGGCGCCGGCGGCTGAGCGGAGGACCCGTCTCCGGGCTGAGCGGAGGCCGTCTCCCGGCTGAGCGGAGGACGCGTGCCAGCCGGTAGGATCGTTGATCAGCCAGCGGCGAGATAGCTCAGTTGGTAGAGCACACGACTGAAAACATTTATGCCCAGCAGCCGAGTCGCGTCGCCGCAGCCCGCCGTTTGCCCTGGTAATCGCTAGGTTTCTACCCCGCCCAGGACGGCGCGGAGGACGGGGCTTGGCGGGTGTTTTCGCGGCCACGACACAAACCTCGGCACAAACCCCGCCGGTGTCGGGCGTGCTGGCGCCTGGTGGTGGCTCCTGGCTGCCGTGTAGCCGCTCACGGGCCTCGCGGATGAGCCGGTCGAACGATGCGCCGTGCTCCCGCTTGACGCGCTGCTGTAGCTGGTTGTAAACCTCGAGCGTCATCTTCGAGTCGGCGTGGCCGACCTGTTTCTTCACCCATTCGAGATCGAATTCGCTGGCGAGCAGCAGGATCGAGATGTAGGTGCGCCGGAAGCTGTGTGGCGTGATGTGCGGCAGCGGGGGCATCCCCAGCTCCTGCATTCTCTCGGTAGCGAGCACCGTGGCTTCGCGGACGATTTTGCCGACGGCCTTGCGGGTCATCTTCGCGCCGCGTTCGTTCTGGAAGAGGGGAGCCGTCGGGCTCGTGTCGTTGCCGGCTCGGGCGAGCCGGCCGATGTGCTCGATGAGTGCTTCGGCTAGCTCCGGGCTCAGCTCTAGGACGCGGATGCCGGTTTCTGTCTTGGAGTCGGGGATATCAAGGCGGGCGTTGTTGACGTCGTGCAGACGCGCGTGGCCGATCTGGATGCTGCACAGCTCGCCGTTTCGGACGCCAGCGCGCCCGAGGGTACGGACGATCGCCTTGCGCCCGACGTAGACACCGACACCCACGGCACCGAGTTTGCGGACGTGGAAGTGGACTGTGCCTGGGGCGACTCCGAGTTCGGCCACGATCAGCTTCTGGCGCTTGCCTTCAGAGAGGCGGAGCGCGACCGCCTCGGCGGTCGATCCGGGCTTCGCTTCGCGAGCGGCGAGGGCGAAGCGCTCAAGGGAGGGGTCTTGCTCGGCTGCCGCGTCTTCGATGCAAGCCAGCTCGTCCATCTCCAGGAACGTGCGCTTTGGCTTGGGGACGTGAACCTTAAGCCGCTTGCTGCGGGCGGCATTGAACGGGATCCACTCGTCCTCTACGGCCTCGTCAAGTATCTGCCCAAGCAGGGTGAGCTGTCCTCGGATCGACGCAGGGCCGAGCGGGCGGAGCTTGCGATTGTTGATGTCACGAAGATCGGCGCCGGCAGCGAGTGCGTCCCTCAGCTCGTGCGCCTCTTTGATCAGGTGCTTCTTGAACGCTTCGCAGAGTTCCTTGTCGATTTCATCGACGGCGTAGCGACCGAAGAAGGGCAGCAGGTGCAGCCTCAGCGAGATCTCGTAGCCGGCGTGCGTGTTCTCGGAAATCGGCTTCTTGCCGATAACACCTTCGAGCTTTGCCTTCAACCAATAGGAGGCGTACTCGTGGAAGCTAGGCATTCCCTTGAATGCCTTCTCCACCTTCGGCGCCGGCTTCGGTCGCTCCCATATTCCTGCCTGGACGCGAGCGAGGATGTTCTGTAGCTCGCGGCGAGCGTTGTTCTCGGTCCAGCCGCCAGTGCAGCCGCACGCGCAGTCGCGCGCCTCGTGCAGCGTCAGGCTTTGGCGTTCGCCGTCGGCGGAGAACCGCAGCCGAAACTTGAGCGTCCCGTCCGCGTGCGTCTCGACTTCGACTCTTCCGGTGGCGGGGCGTGGCATCAGGCACGCTCCCGCGATGAGGTTCTACGGTATGGGTACATCGGGGCATCTCCCGTTGTCGGGCCGGGGGCGTTCCCGCGCCGCCCGGCCACCTATTTGGCCGGTGGATCGTACCTCTGTATAGGGCAGAAGATCAACGTTCCCGCAGGGTCTTCGGGAGTGTCGCCGCGGGCGGCTTCGGGGCCTCTCTACCCGCTTGGACTCGCGTGGGCAGGCGAGCTGCCGCCGGACCTTTGCGAGGTCGAAACGCAGGCGGCCACGCTCGCCGCCGAGCCGAACGCCGCCGAGTTCGCGGGCGTGCGCGTAGACCCAATCCCGGTCGACGCCGAGTTCGCGCGCGACCTCTGCGGCGTCAGCTAGGCGCGCGGGCGAGGGAGGCACCTCGTCGCGCAGAAGCTCGGCCACGCGAGTCGCGATGGACTCGATGTCGTCGGCGTCGAGGGTCATGCTTTGGCTTTCTGCCTCGCCCGAGCGTTCGCCGAAGCGCATCCCCGCCGCGGGCTTGACCAGTACTTGATCCTGGCTCTCGCGATTGGCAGATAGACCTGTTCGCGCTCGATCCCGAGGAACCGTGCTCCCTCGAGCACCGCGGCGGCGCCGGTGCTGCCGGAGCCGGTGAATGGGTCGAGCACGAGTCCGCCCTGCGGCGTTAGGAGGCGGACGAGCCAGCGCATCAGCTCGATCGGCTTGACCGTCGGGTGGATGTTCGCGACGGGGTTGGCCTCGCACAGATCCTCGTTGTGGGCGCCGATCTTGAACGTCTGCGTGACTCGTCGGGGCAGTTCCTCGCAGCCGGCCTCGCGCTGGCGTCGGTTGGCCTTCGCTGCGTAAAAGAAGCGGTGGCGGTCCCCGAGGAGCCCGATCGGGCAGTCCGGCTCGCAGCGCGCGGCGGTGCATGTCCTCGCGTGGGAGAGGAGCAGGTTGGCTGGCCATCGACCGCGCTCACTCGCGGTGATCCGCCGGCCGTGCGCGCGTCCTTCGCTGGGGCAGTCCTGCGCCCCGAGCGCGATCCTCGTGGCGTCGATGTTCATCGCGCCGGTGCTGTGCTTCTTGAGGTTGTGATCGAGGGTGCCGTCGAGCGGCTTGCGGGCGAGGATGATTGGCTCCCACGCCGGCTTCAGGCCCGTGCCCCATCCGCTCGGCAGCACACGCGTCGCCGGGTAGCCCTGGCCTTGGATCCACATCAGGACGTCGCGGAGTTCGTAGCCGGCTTCTTCGAGACCGCACGCGAGGCGGTGGGCGGTTCTCGGGGCGGCGAATGCCGCGAGATGCCCGCCCGGCTTGAGGCTGTGCAGGCAGGCGCTGCTCCACTCGCGCGAGAACTCCTGAAATGCCTGGTTCGGGTTCTCGCTCGGTCGGCGGCGCTTCCCGGCGGGCGTGGATGGGTCGAGGCGGGCGGGCCGGTCCCACGCCATGCCGTTGACGCCGATGCCGTAGGGCGGGTCGGTGACGATCGCATCGACGCTGTCAGCGTCGAGCCGTGGGAGCGCTGTGAAGCAGTCGGCTTGCTTGACTTGCCAGCGGCGGTTTCCTGGTGAGCGTTGCATGGGTTACCCCTTTTTGCGGGTCGGGCGTTGGAACACGAGGACGTCCTCGTGACAGACGAGATGGGTGCGCTCGCCTCGTGCGCGGGCTTGACGGACGTGTGTCAGCTGGAAATAGGAGGGGCGCGGCAGCAGCTCGCCGTCACGGAGGGCTGCGAGCAGCGCGACGATGTGCTGCTGGAACACCAGCCCGATCTGCTGGCAGAGAGTGATCGTGTCCCCTGCGATGTTTCGCAGCGCCCCGTCCGCGCGGAGGTTCTTCGTGACGAGCACGAGGTATCCGCCGGGGCTGAGCATCCTTGCGCAGGCCGTGTAGATCGCGGCCATCGCCGCGAGGTAACTCTCCCCTGACCGGGTGCCAGCAGTGAGTGCTTCCTCGGTCGTGCCGTAGCGAAGCCGCGCGACGCTCCCGGTACTGTCGCCGTAGCGGCACCAGTTCGGTGCCTTGGCCGCGCGAGCACGGTCGGCTGCGGTCATCCGCCGTCCTTCGAACACGCGTGAGCGGGCCATTCCCTTACCCCCGCGCGGGTCGCCGAGCGTCGCGTTGCCATACGGCGGAGAGGTGAGGATCAACGGCACCTGACCGGCGAACTCATCCAGGACACCGCGCCCGAGATACCGAGCGTCGTCCTGCAGAATGAGAGCCTTCGCCGCCGCGCCTTGACCGCGGGCGTGCGCGATGTTCTGGGCGGCGAGCGATGCCCAGCGGCCCTCCAGCTCGACACCGATCGCGCAGCGCTCCTGGTGGATCGCCTCGACGAGCGTGGTCGCGATCCCGCACATCGGGTCAAGCACGAGATCGCCAGGGTCGCTGTAGGCGGCGATGACACGCCGCGCGATCTCCGGCAGCATCTTCGCGGGGTGCCGGTTTGACTCGGGCACGAACCGTCCGTGGCGCTGCCACTGGCTTGTGCGCTGCGCGCAAGGCCACAGTGCGAGCGGCAGATCTGCCACACCCAGAGCGGAGCACTCGCCCGATGAGGACCGCGTGCGGCGAGTGCCCGCGGCTGCTGTCGGGCGACGGGGTCGCGGCGGAGCTGACTTGGCTGCGGGAGGCATTTGCTCACCTGTCCTTGGGTTGTGGTTGGCCGAGCCAGTCCACCGGCTGGGTGGGGTGCTCGGCGGCTGTGAAGATCGCGGCGAACGGCCCTTGGCGCAGCAGGTCTTCGAGGGCGACGAAGGCGAGCGGGATCGCGGCGCCTTCGAGGTTGGCGGGGTCGGATCGGTGGAGCACGAGCGTGCGCTGGATACGCAGGCGCATGCGCTCGCGTGACTGGTCGGCGAGCACGATCAAGAGGTGCGGCCAGGAGCGGTAGTAGCTGCGCCACAGCTCGGCTGGCTGATCGGTGGAGCCGCCTGGGGGTGTGAAGTAGCGAAGTCTTGTGTAGGCGCTGATCTTCGAGGCGAGATGCTCCGCCGGACGGGCTGTCCCGCGGTCAAGCTCGATCCAGCGCTGATGCAATGCGAGCGATCCGTCCTCGCCGGTTTGCAGGTACGTCAGGAGCGCGTCGGCGATGGCCATGTCGGGGGGCCTGCGGCCACGCGCGAGGGAGATCGGATGCGCGATCTCGTGGCGCCAGGACTCCGGGCCACATTCGTCACCTCGCTCGCGCGCCGCGCGCACGAACGCGATCCCAACGTCGTTGACCCGCAAGGTGTGCTTGCGCAACGGTCCTTCGGCCTGTGCCGGCCCGACGAGGCGCCTGCGAGTCTCAGCCCGAGGACCAGCCGTCTCGACTGTCTCGGCTCCGTATTCGGTGAGGAACCAGAGCGAGAGGCTTCCGGGACCTTGAGTGCGATCGACCAGCCCTCGGCTGGCGAGGAGACCGATGACCCGTCGCATCCAACGCGGCGTCGCGTGTGGTGTGTAGAGCGCGTGAAGCTGGGTCGTGCTCAGCAGCCGGTGCTGGTAGATACCCGAGAGGACTTCTGTCGCTCCCGCCGGGAGCGGCCGGTCGCCTGCGACGCGCGGGCTCATCGCTGCCCCGCCATCGCCGGTCCGGGCGCAGGCGCGGTCCACGGCCTGTCGGGGTCATCGTCCGAGGGACGCTGTGGTGCGCCGTTGTTGGCTTCGAGGTGTTGGCGGATGCGTTCATCGAGGAAGTCCAGGGCGCCGATAGTCTCGGCCGCCGGGGTTCTCCCAGACGCGGCATCGATCGTTGGCTGAATCTCAGCTAGAGCGTCCGGGTGGAACGCCTCGGCGAATGCAGTCTCGACAGATTCGTTGCCGAAGAGGAATGGCCGGGTGAGTTTTCCGTTGTGGGTGACTTGCGCGATGAATGTCCTGCGGGGCAGGCCGATGATCGCGCTGGCCGGCGGGTCACCACCCCACTCCCGCGCGATCATTCCGGCGGCGTGCGCGTTCAGCGCGGTGGTAATTAGATGGCTGCGGTTCGTCGTGAGCGCGTTGAGGGTGTCGCTCGTCAGCCTGTCCGGGTTCTGGTTGAGAAGGGTGCCCCTGATCCCGTACTTCGCGGTCTGCTCCAGCATCGAGGCGAGCGTCCCGTTCGAGGCGCCGTCGTAGGTCTGCACCTCGTCCAGGAAGACGTAGAACGGCAGGCGCTTCTCTGGCGGCAGCGAAGCTCGGCTCTTCGCCCCGTGCAGCAGGTCGAAAACGAGGAGGTTCGCGACGAGCTTGTCCTTCGCTCCGTCGGCGCCGGGGCATGCGAGGACGATCTTGCGCTCGTTCATCGCCAGCGCGATGTCATAGGTAGAGGTCTGCGCGCCGAGCAGCGCCGCGAGCTGCGTGGAGGAGCGCAGCCGGTCGATCAGGTTCGTCACCGGCGTTATCGCGTCTTCTGACAATCTGGGGAAGCGCTCGGTGAAGAACTGCCGGCGCGGCACCGAGAGGAACGGCAACGCGACCTGCAGCCACTCCGGGTTCCCCAAGATCGACGGTATCTGGAAGATCGTCGGCTGCAGACCGGCCGGCAGCACCGCGGCGAGCTCGATCAACGCAGCGGTCGCCTGGGTCGTCAGGGTGAGCGCGCGGTTGTTCCGCTCGCCCCACTGCAACGCCGAGGCGAAGCTGTCGACGATCGCCTCGACCCGCCTCTCGGCGGCCTCCGGGCTGAGGCCCCTGGCGGCAAACAAGTTCCACCCAGGTTGCCCGTCTCGTGAGCGTGGTCCGACGAGATCAAGCTCGATCACGCGCTCGGCAAACTCGGGTTCGGTCAGACAACTCTTGACGCGCTGGACCGCGTCCTGGTGAGGGTCCAAAAACAACCCGCCGTGGCCGCTGCGAACCAAGTGCAGGAACTGCGTGAGCGCCAGCTCCGTCTTGCCCCACCGGCTCCGCCCGGCCGTGTAGGTGAAGAACGAGTCCTCGACGCGAAGGCCAATCCTGCGCTCGCCGCTCTCCCCCTCGACGCGGCCGAGCGGCACGAGGTCGGCTTGTCCATTGAACGTCGGCAGTGCCTTCGGTGCTGGGTACACAGCCGGGCCGAGCCTCAACACCTCCGGTGCAGCGCAATGAACACTCGGCGGCTTCAGCAGCCCCGCCATCTCTCCTGCGGTGACGTAGTCCTTACGGCCTGGACGAAACAGGCCGGTCCTCATCCGCCGGTCAAACCAGCTGCGACGACCAGGGAGGTCCGATCCGGCGAACGCCAAACCGAGGAATCGAACGCCGACGACGCGAAGGGAGTTAGATGCCGCGAAGCCGTCAAAGCAGCCGAGCAGACCTTGAAGGCACGCAACGGCTCTGCCCCGCTCAGGCGAGCTGCAACTGATGAGGACTTGCAGCCGGAACAGCGGCTCGGCCTGCAAGAGCTTCTGGCCGATCTCCTCCCTTTCGGCTCTCTGTTCGACCATCTCCGCCGGGCGGCGCCGCCCGCCCTGGCGAGCACCGCCGCCACCGAGAATCCCGGCCAGCCCACGATCATCACCGCCGCTCGCAGGCTCACCGCCGCGACGGCGGGCCTCCTTCAGCAGGCGACGCCGAAGGCGTCTGCGGGTCGCCGGGGTCGTCGGGAGGAGGTCGACCGCGACCTGCGCCTGCTCTTCGTGCGTGCGGTCAAGGCGCGCGATCACCCTCGCAAAGCTCTGAAGCGGATCGGGGCTCAGCGGCAGATGAGCAAGTGGCTCGCTGCTCGGCCGCGCCAGACGAAGCTCGGCGCGCACCACCTCGACAGACCTTCCACGCACCGCGCGCTCATCGGCCTCGGGCTCCGGCTCGAGCACCTGCGCCTGCACTCGGTCGAACACGCCGAGTGCCGAGCGCACCGCTGGCAGTGCCCGCTCGGGCACGCTGAGCGAATAGCGCATCCGGCCCTCCTCGTCGGCGTCGAGAAGCACGCGCACCGCTCGCGCCCGAGGGTCGAGCCATCCACCGACGAGACGCCGTACACGGGAGAGCTGGGCGGCGAACCGCAGGACCGCATCGGCCGAGGGATCGAACGAGTCAGGCGCAAGAACAACCAGTCGCGTCCGCGATTTCAGCGAGCGCCGACTGACCACGGCGCGAGCCGCGATCGCCACCGCCGCCAGCAACACCACCGGGATCAAGAGGAGTGGGCGTCCCAAGAGAGCACCCGTCTGGTGGGCGATTCCCGATGGCGACTTCGCCGCGGCCAACAGCGAGACGGCTGCGAGGCCGACCACGACGGCGACCAGCGGCCTAACGTCCTGAGAGGGCTGGCGATTCATCGCGGCCCACCACCCCGGCTGAAGGGCATCGCGTCCGGCCCGGCTGACTTCGCCATCGCTCGCGGCCCAACCGCGAGCGCCCGCCCCGGCCGCGCCGCGGGACAACATCCTCCGGCCATCTGTCGCAGTTGCGATGGATGGGCGGTGTAACTGACGACCACGGCGGCGGAATACACGGCGAACTCGCAGAGCGACACGACTAGGCGCGATCGCCGCGAGCACAGGACGAGCGGACGACGACTAGCGACGACACGATGCGCGACCGACACACCCACCAGCGAGGTCACCGGGATTAGCACGAGCGGGCGCATGAGCAGAGCACCAGCGCCAGGGACCGCTGCCAGCGTTGACGGCGATGCACCCAGCAGCCCTACAGCCACCAGCGGCCTAGCTTCATCCGATGCGTGGCTGGACGACAGGGAGTTACAACCGGGCATAGAGATGTCGCACAACGAACCGCCCACAAAAACCGCCTGTGTGCGGCACGAAAGCGCCGTTCTCGGAAAGCCCCGTGGGAACCGCAGACGGTCCCGGAGACGGCCCTTCAGACGGTCCCCGAGATGGTCCCTGAAACGGTCCTTAGCGCTCACGACCGTAGTTGCCGGCCGACGCCTGACCCAGGCGGGCGGCCCGCTGCCCAGCTTCCTTTCGTCACGGCAGGCCCGATCCTTCGAGGGGATCATCGCGACCGCCCTCCGCTCTCGCGACCAGCGGAGATCGCTTGCTCGAGCACCCGACGAGCGAGTGGTGGCGGGACGGCGTTACCTACCTGCTCGAACTGACGGGTCCTGGCTCCCTGCCACGGGTAGTCTGGCGGGAAGCCTTGGAGCACCGCGGCCTGCTCGACGGTGACGCGGACGGCGTTCGCGCCGCGTCGCTGCTGGTAGCGGCCGGGAGGATCTCCCGCGTTCTCCTTGTGGCCGGGGGGATGGACTCGCCGGTCGCACGCAACGGTGGTCGCGGGACGCTCGGCCGCCCAAACTGGGGTGCCCTTCGCCACGTCGGCGGCGAGCATCGTCGGTGCCGGCTTGCTGATGGGCCGGGGTCGCGCGCCGCGCTGTCGAGTCTCATACGCGCAGGGCACCCACTCGACCTGGTTTGCGCTGTGACCGAAGTGGACTGTCGGTGCGGGCTCCTCGGGGGCGCGGACTGAGGCGTTGCGCTGGTTGCCATTGCGCCACGCCCAGCCTCCGCGCTCGACACCCTCACCCGGCGGGAGCTGACGCCCGACGAGCGCCCCGTCCTTCGAGCGGCGGGTGGTCACGATCGTCGGAGCGGGACGCTGCGCCGTCCAGTGTGAGTCGGTCGCGGCGGTCGAGGAGCCCGATGGGCCTGGGCCGGTGACGCCGTGTGCCTGCCAGCGGTTGACCCTCGTGGTCACCGCCTGCGCCGGGGCGCTCGTGGGGTCAAAGCCCTCGGTGATCCGCTCGCCGCTTCGTCTTATCTGCACGCACGGCTTGCGTGTCCACGATCGGGTCCTCGAGGTGAGCGTCGGAGCGGGGTTGCACGCCGGTCGACGGTCCCTCTTCCGGTAGGTGCCGGTGTCGCTCTTCGTCGGGTGGTTGCTTGGGGTGTCGTTGCGGCGGGGGAACCCGACTTCCTCGGAATGCGTCCATCCGAGGGCCTCGGCCATGCTGACCCACGGCTCCAAGGACAGCTCGTCCTCCGGGACCTCCTGACGGCGGGGATTGTATGAACGGTGCGTCGGTCCTGGGAGGCTGACCGGCCCGTCGAGGGACGCGATCAGAAACGCACGCTTGCGAGTTTGAGGCACTCCATAACGCTCGGCGCTCAGCACGCCGACGGCTGTCTCGTAACCGTGAGCCGAAAGCAATCCGGCGAACAGACTCCATAGCTCGAGTACCGCTGGGACCTGCTCCAGTGCGACCCACCGGGGTCGCAGGGCGAGCGCGAATCGCAGGGGCTCCACGGTCAACAGGGACCGGGGATCGCGGCACTCCTTTAGCCGCTCGGCACGGCTGTCGTGACCGGCCGCAAGCTCTTGCGCGCAGGCAATCACGAGAGGCTTGTCCGCGCGCCCCAGCCCCTTACCCGCAGATGAGTACGCCTGGCACGGAGGAGAGCCAATCAGGCCCCACACAGGCGAGAACTGGCACGGATCGAGGCTCGTCACATCGGCCTGCAGACACTCGTGGCCCGCGGCGCGCGCGGTCGCGACCGCGCAGGGCTCCGTCTCGATCCCGATGGCTGTTAGGCCGAGCATGCGCAGGCCCTCCGCCCAGCCGCCGGCACCAGCGAACAGGTCGAGAATCGTTCCCGCCTGTTTGCGCGCGCTGGAGCGGCGGCTGTTTTGGGAGGCCGTTGTCTTCCTTGACTGTGGCATCGAGAGTCCTTTCTCGATAGGGCGCGACCCGGGGGCTCGCGCACGATTTGACAAGACCTGGGGTGTCATCCGGTCCCTCTTTCCTTTGGGGGCGCGGAAGCTGGTGGTTGGGCGTAGCCGTAGATCGGTGCGGCCTCCCCGGCGCTGGTTGCGTCAGCGGGCTTGAATGGGCCGACGAGCGTTACGTGGTTGGCGTAGTTGCCCTCGATCGCGGTGATTCGTCCATCGGGGTAGACGCGCTGCACGATCCCGACGTGAGCGCTCGCGCTCGGCCCCGAGCCATAGAAGACGGCGTCGCCCGGTGCGGGCGTAGCCGTCGCCGGGAGCACCTTTCCGCCGTGCTGCTGCGCCCAGGTGTACAGCGACCCGGAGTACCCGTAAACAGCGGTCGAGCCAGGGAGCGGGACGCCAGCGTGCTGCCACACCCAGGCGGCGAACAGCGAGCACCACTCCTCGCACGGCCCGTAGATCGTGCAGTTGGAGCCTTCGGGGTGTTCGCCTTGACCGATCTGGCTTTCGGCGACCTTCACTATCTGCGAACTGCTGGCCGCTTCCGGTGAGAACGTGCTCGCTTCACAACCGCCCGCGCTGACGGGCTGCGCCAGCGGCGGACTCGTCGCAATCGGGGCACCGCTGCCGGTGAACCCGTACTGGACGGCACGCGCCATCACCTCTTCGGCGTAGCTGACAGTCGCGTCGGCGCAAGCACCGTAGTAGTGGCAGGCGGCCTGGTGATATTCGGCATAGGAGCCGCCGGTTGGCGGGGCGCCCATGTCTTCCCGCAGGATCCGGGCGGCCGTGTAGATCGCGTCGCCAGGGTCGTTAATCGAAGGCGCGTGTCCGGGGTGCGCAGAGACCCCGTAGCGTTCCCACAGCGTCGGGCCGCTGCCTGGACTGCACGCGCTGCCACGGACGTAAGCGATCTGCATCGGCCCCGCGCATCCGGCGGAGTTCGTCCCCGCGCAAGAGCCGTTGCCACACTCCTGCGCGCCGATGCTCGCCAGGAACGACCAGTCGATGTTGAACTTCGTCCCGGCCTGCTGGTAAAGCCGCAGCCGTTCCGGCGGGATGTTCTGAAGCGCGTAGGCCGACGGTATCGGTCCCGTCGACGCCAACGGAGGTTCGCTGCTGGGCTCACAGCCGCCGAAACTCGCTCCAAGCACCGCGACAGCGAGACCGAAGATCGCGACCAGCACCAGGCCGGTGCCACCGAGCCCCCCGATGAGCCAGAGCAAGCGCGCCTTGCCGCCTATGCTCGATCCTCGACCGCGCATCATGCGCCGCCCAATCCGCTGACGAGAAGCCGGCTACCGTGGCGAACAAGCAGGAGCGCAATCGGGTAATCGACAAGTCCGCCGTCGTTGACTACCGCCGTGACCGCAAGCGCACCCGAAGGCGCGGCGGCCGGGCGAAGAGCGACCAGGCGTGGCGTGCTCGCTCGCATGCTCGGCGAGACACGCGGCGCCAGGAGCGCGAGGGACCACGCGAACGATGCAGTCGCGCCCTGCACCTGACTTGCCGGGGCGTGCCCATAGAGATAGCGCAGGTAGCCCGCCAGGAAATGGGCCGCCGCCGCTTGGATAGCCGGAGAGAGAGCCGCCCGGGCTTCCGTGCCAGACCTGGGAACTGCCGGTGCGCTGCTGGGCGCACTGCGGGGCTCGCTGCTCGTGACGTGGCGAGGCGTCCTGCTTGCCTGTGTGAGCGCCAGCAACAGCGCCGTCGCAGTCAGTAGCACGGCGACCGCGGCCATCGCCGCGCGGCGCTCGTGCTCAGCGATCGGACGGTCGCGCTGCCGGCGAATCCAGGTACCCGTGCTCATCGCCGGCTCCCCTGCTGCCCGGAGGTCAGCCGTCGGCGTGCGAGCTCGGCGATCGCGCGGTTCTGCTCGATCCCGAGGAAATCACGGCAGCGGCGCTGCGCCAGCAGGCCGGTGTTGCCCGATCCGCAGAAGGGGTCTAGAACTAGGGAACGCCCCCGTCCGTTGATGTGAATGCATCCTCGGCGCCAGCCCCTGTCGCGATGGGTGGTCTGGGGGATCCGCTGCCAAGGCGTGCCGCATACCCCGCACGCCTGCGGGACGGTGCTCGTGAGGATGCACCACTCGATGACCTCCGGTGGGAGCGAGCCGCACGATCGGGGAGCCGGAACGCAGAATGCTCGACGAGGAGAGCGACATCGTCCGCAGACCCGTCTCGTCCGAGCTGGCGTCGCCCACATCGGGCAGGGCTCGGGTGCCGACGTGGCAAAGGGTCGAGGGTTAAAGAGATACGCGGGCTGCTTGGTAAACAGGACCACGTTCTTGGGGGTTCGCTCGCTAGAGGCTGTCCTCGGAGTGCTGGGACGGAGCCACTCCGTCTCTTCCAGGGACCGGAGCACGTCCGGCGTGCTACCCCCGCCGGTAAGCGCGAGCCAAAGCGTGCCGTCGGCACGGAGCACCCGGTGAACCTCCTCGAGCACGGCGAGCAACTCCGGCACCGGCACAGACCGTGGCGGCCTTGTAACGCAACTCTGAGCCCATCCCCCGGGCAGCTCGCGCAGAAGTGTGAGGGTGTCTGCCTGTTCGATGCGCCAGCTCATGCGAGTTCGTCTCCTTGGGTTGCGGGGTCAGTAGCGGCGTTGGTCTGACGCTCCCGAAGCAGCAGCGCGACGGGGTCATCTGCGGAAATGCCGGGCGGGATGGGCGGCCCCGAGGTTCGGGGGGCGAGCACTGCGCCTTGCCTGGGTGGGTGTGTGCTTGCAGCCAGCGGCGGCGGCGCGCTGGGCTCGGGAAGGGAGGGGTCCTCATCGGACCGCGGCGCGATTACACCTGGCGGTGGAGCACTTGGTGCGGGCAGGGCCGGTCCTGGCTCGGGCAGCGGTCCGCGTGGAGCTGGAAGCAGTTGCCCTTCCTCGGGCGGGGGAGCGCTCGGAGCCGGCGAGCCTCCTTGCTGGCTCGGTATGCCTCCGGGCCGAGGGGCTCCACCTGGGCTGGCCGCGTCTTCACCGGGAGCGGACGTCTCGACAGGTCGCGGCGAGCCGGCGGCTCGTGTCGGCGAGCCGCCGGGTGAGGAAGCGTCACCTGGACTGGACGGGATCTCGCCCGGGGCCGGTGTCTCAGCGCCTGGAGGTGTGCCTTCCGCTGGGCGCGGTGAGCCTGGGCCGCGCGTTGGCGTTTCGTTTGGTCGTGGCGTGCCTTCGCCGGGAGGCGGGTCTTCACCAGACGGTGGTGTTTCGTGCGGTGGTGGCGAGCCGCCACCTTCGGGCGGCGCTTCACCCGATGGTGGCGCTTCGCTCGAAGGTGGCGGTTCGCTGGGCGGCGGGGATTCCGAAGGCGGCGATCCCGTCCCGGCGACCGGCGCGGGCTGACGGTTCGATTTCCCCATCGCCATCCGTGCAAGTCGGGTGGTGTAGTAGAGGGTCTGTAGACGGCTCGTCCCGTCCTGACCCGCGCGTGGGCCGACCGTTGCCGCGAGAAAGTCGGAGGTAAGGCGGTTGCGCTGCAGGAAGACTGACCACAGCAACGCCGCTTGCAGGCCGAATGCCAGGAGCCATCCAAGGTTGGAGGTGGCGTCGTTCAGGGCTTGGCAGACGGCGAGGATCACCGCGAGAATCAGCGAGTAGATGACCTTCCGTGCGAGGTAGCTCGCGAGCTTCGCCAGCCACGTCCGGAAGAACTCGTGCCCGCGTCCGGGGAATATTCCGATGAGCAGCGCAACCGGCGCGAACGCGAGGAGCAACAGCAGCTGGATTGCCGCGAGGAGCACACCGAGGGCTAGCGCTCCGAGCAAGAGGAACGCGCCTAGCTCACCGAGGAGGATCACGATCGACAGGAGCAGCCGTTGGTACTGGCCGCCCTTGCCCATCGCTTCTGTCGCGGGCTTGTCGGCGTCGCCGAGGGGGTAGGTGCCGTTCCTCTTGGCTGGGTCTGAGGCGGGGAGGGCTTCGTCAGAGCCCTTTTCGAGGGCTTCGTGCTCGCTGTTACGCCGGTGCGACTGGAAGGGAAACGCGAGGAAGTGACTCGCGTACTTGTTGCGGTCGTTAATGCACGTCTTCCCCTGCGCTTGGAGTTCGGTGCCGCTGGCCAACTCGGCCGCGAGGCGGGTGTCCTGCGTTGGGTTGCTGCTCAGTGGCCGCACCGCCACTGATCGGGTTTTTTCGCCGCTGCCGGTTGTGCAGTGCTCGACGCCGCCGAACTCAAGGACCGTCCAGGGGTTGAGGATCAGTAGTTCAAAGAGCTGGTCACTCGCGGCGCTCTTCGCTTGGGATTCGTTGCCGACGGTCCCCTGGCTGGTGAGCGACAGGAGCGCGGTCGAGAGCTGATTGGATAGCTTGCTGGCCGGGCCTATCGTGCGTTCGGGCTGGGTGACGATCCCGATGGCGAGGATGCAGTAAAGGAGAGACACGGCGAGCGCCCCGGCTGTCTCGGTGTAGCGGCGTTGCACGAGTGCCTTCCACATCGCCCAGCAGCCAACGAGGACGACCATCGCGACTAGCCACGGCGCCCCGAAGGTGCTCGTGTAGAGGTTGTGAATCGCAGTTGAGACGGGGGTGAGGGCGCCCGAGCCGGGGCTGCCGTTTCCGTTAACCAAGTCGAGGTTGAACGCGAACGCGAATAGCGTGATCACCCCGTTCGCGACAAAGGCGGTGATCATCCAAATGACCTGCGCGATGAAGTACGCGATCAGTGGCGCCACGCCAGAGACGTCCACGCCGCTTGTCAGCCCGACGCTGATACCGGGGAAATACTGGTCGAGCTGATAGTTAGCGATTGGGTAGCGCCCCACGAGCCCGCCCGGGGGGAGTTGCGGCGCCGGTCCGATGTTGCTGTACACATCGTTGGCGCCAGCTGAGGGGCCAGCGAGTAGCAAGAGCAGCCCGGCAAGAGCGAGAACGCAAATGACGGTGAACCGGCGCGGGCGCTTGCCCACGAGCCAGCGCGGCGCGGAGAGAGAAGTGGCTTTCATGTCGCGCTCCTTTGACCTTGCTGGGGTGTCGTTGTGAACGCTTGGAGGAGATGCGGGTAGACGAGGTCGATCTGTACCTCGCCGACTCGGCCGCCCAGGTCGCGCATTAGGCAGCGCCCAGCACGGAATTCACGAACCCGGCCGATCAGCTCCCGGGTCGGTGTCAATCCGATGAACCGCAGAGCAGCAGCGGCAGCGTCATCGGAGTCCTGACCGAAGATGAAAACGACGCCGATCAGGTCCGCGAGGTCTCCGAGATCGGCGATCCGGTGCGTGCCCAAGAGCAGCGTCGCGTTGAACGCGCGGCCCAACCTCACTAGCCGGTTGATGATCTGGCGCCCTTGGGGGGACGCTAGGAGGAACCAGATCTCGTCGAGTCCTACGATCTTGTGGCGCGTGCGGTCTCGCGAGATGAGCTGCAGCGCGTAGGCCGCGACGAGTGACAGCGTCGCCACGGATACCCGCTCGGATCTCGTGTAGGTGTCCCTCGCGGCGGCCGGTTCCGGGAGCGTCAGCCCCGGCATGCGGATCGTCGTGACCGGCTTGTCTGCCTGGACGATGGCGCTCTGTCCGTCACCGAATCCCAGACGCGCGAGGCCGAAGTCCCGGATTACCTCCAGGGCCTCCCCGGCTTCGATCGCGGGAGCACGGTCACTAGCCGACAGCAGCTCGACGGTACGCAGCAGACTGCGTGATCCCTCGCGGACTGTTTCCTTGACCGCGAGCGAAACGGCGTTCTCCCACGCGCCAGTCGGGCCGGGCAGCAGCTCCAGCAGGTAGGAGCACGCGAGCTCCTCGCGGAGATCCTCCAAGCCGATAGCGAGCGGATCCAGACGTCCCTGCTGCGCCGGGTCGCCTGAGAGCTCGAGCACTTGGAGGCGGTCGCCGAGCTCGGCGAGCTTGTGCAGCCCGTGGTCGGGCTTCGGGTCGAAGTCGACCACCAACGACCCCGCTCGCTCGGCGGCGTACTCGATCGTCTCCGACGCAACGGTCTTTCCCGACCCGAGCGTGCCGATCAGCAACGCCGCCGAGGCGCGGTCTTCACGCGGTGCCTGCGTGGAGTCAAAGCGCACCGGCAGAGGCGCTCCGGTCGGCGTGTAGCCGAGATATGGGCCTCGCTGGGAGCCGATCGTGCGGGTGGCCGTGGGGACCATCGCCCCGAACTGCTCGACCGTGAGCTGCTGGGTGTAGTCGCGCATCAGACCCACCCGTCCGGGCGCGGCAGATGCCAGAAGAACAACTCGTGCTGCAAGCCAGCCGGTCGGTGTAGCGTGATGTCGCCGTACTGCTCCTTGAGCGCCGCGACCCTGCGCTCCAGCTCCTCCTCGGTGGGTGCCCCGACCGCGAGACCGATCTGGGCGTAGAGCATCGGGGGATGTCCGCCAGCCTGAAGTTGGGCCTCGTACTCGCGGGCGAGCACGCGGTCGACGCCGGCCAGCACGCTCGGGCCGTGGGCGGCGCCCTGAACCTGCTCGTGGTAGGCGTGCTCTACGTCGGCGATCCGCTTACGGACCTGTGTGAGTGCCTGGCGGTTGCCGAGCCAGCGGGCGTGGATGACCGCGTCGGTCGGAAAGCCGACGGCCTCAAGGGGTGAGAACAGCACCTCGGCGGTCGCACCCGGGAACTCGGGGGCGTCGGCGAGCGCACCGACGGCGAGCATCGCCTGGTGGCATTGCCCCTGCTCGGAGTCCACGACGAGGGACTGCTGGCGCTCGGTGATCGCGGCGTTTGCACATCGCCGCAGGTCGTGGCCGAGCGGCAAGAAATCCACGCCGCCGCCCGGTGCGGTGACCACAAGCGCGTCCGGTGCCCAATGCTGGTCAAGCTCGGGCTCTGAGATACCGCGACACGCCGCGCGGCGCAGCAACCACTGAAGCTCGATTGTGCGTGCCCGGCGGGTCTGGATGATCCCGCTCAGTCGCTCGTACACCCGCTGCTCGCGCGTCTCGAGTTCCGAGAGCTCGCCGCTTGAGACAGGTGACGCGACGCCTATGCCCGCGATGTCCTCGACTCGCCGTCGCACCCGGTCGACGCCCCGGACCAGTCCGGAGCCCACGCCCGTCGGCTTGCGCCCGGCGAGCGAGACCGCGAGGTAGACCTCGGGCGTGTGTGACCCGAGTTCATGCAGCCGTTGCTCGTGTCCCTGCAGGAACCCACGCCAGGCCGCGGGGTCCTGATGACGCTCGTCCAGCAGACCAGCGGTGTGGCGCACGTACTCATCGGCCGGGTAGGCGCGATTTACTCGCCACAACGAGAAATCGGCCGATAGGGTGTGCGCGAGGCGCTGAAGGCGACGTTGCAAACCCCACTTCTCACCCGAAGGCAGATACGGGTAGGAGGTCATCCCCAGCCGGTACAGGGCTGCACCGTCACCGCCCCGGCCGATAAGAAGGTTCCCTCGCGCGTATCGCAGCGGGAAGCTCACGGGCGCACCTCCACGACCTGGCCGGCGCCAAGCTCGATAACTTCAGCCCGGCGCTCCCCTCGACGCATACGGTGCCCCTCGCAGGGACGCACCACATGCCGTCCTCGGGCGGGGACTACCACAACCGGCTTACCGAACACGAGCCGCGCCGGACCACGGACCCGCCCGTGATGCAGAACCGGAGAGTGCTCATCAGGAGCGACCCACACCTGCGGCGCCCACATATGCACCTCACGCTCCGCCGGTATCGCACCATCGAGAGACCGCCGTGCGGCACGCATCTGCAGCGCGAGCCAGGAGGTCAGGTAACGATGGGCGGGGCGGCCGTCCGGAGATGCCTGCCCCGCCAGCGTCGCGATCATCCCCGGCGCGATCAGCAGCCGAAGAGGCCAGTCAAGCCACCCCAGCAACACGCCGGCAATGAGAGTGGCGAGGAACCCGGCGGCGCCCGCAATGGCCGCGCCCCGCCAACCGTGCGAACTTGCTCCAATCACACCGCCGATCGCGCCAAGCACGAGCGCCAGCACAATTGACCGCTGGCTGAGCACCAGAACAGCGATTAGGGACGCGAACGCCCAGCCCAGCCACTCAAGCGGCACTCCACCGGGAACAGGAAGGCGCCGACCGTCGATCTGGTAGATACGGCGGTCGGGCCTGAATATCCGCTGATATGAGCGGATCGGGTGTGAGGAATCACTCATCGGTCACAGTCCCTCTGGCTCACCCGAAGATCTGCTTGCCGATGGCTTCCGCAGCCTTCGCGATCTCCGACGGTGCAAACACCATCCACGCGACCACAATCGAGGCAAAGAGGAACACCCCGAGCTCCGTGTAACGGCGATTAACGAGGAACATGAGGCTGACGACGGCCACGATCCCGCCGTACAACTCACTCGCGTAACCCTTCAACAAGCCGGCGACGTTCGCGCCGACGTTGTTACCCGAAGCCAACGCGGCTCCCGGGAACAACACCGACGCGCACACCGCGAGCCACAACACAAGATAGATCCGTCTCTTAGGTGACATGCCGCTCACTTCCTCCGCGCTGTCGATGGTTCGGTGTGAGCGGGCTGCGTTACAGTCACCGTTACACCGCGTGTTGTTGTGACGACGTGCGAGACGGGGCCAAGGTAGGACGCGATGCCGCGGATAAGCAGCAGAAGCACGCATCCCCACAACAACACGCGACCCACGAAACGCCCCAATCGAGTGAAGCCGTCGGTCTGATTGCGACCGACGCTCGACTGACTGTCACTGTTAGTCGTCCTACGGAAAATACTCATAGGGCGACGGTACGCGGCGCTTGACCTAAACACCACAACTGCGCATTAGGTGAATTATCAATGCTTTGCGTCAAGTATGTAAAGCATCGACTTTCATAAGCGCGCCGTGAAACACGCCGGCCGTGCGAGCACCGATTGGCCCCGAGGGCAACATTGGGCGCTGTGAGGGGTCTCGCTAGGCCGCGAGCTTCGCGACGTCGGCCAGCTCATCGAGCTGGCCGCTGATGCTCGCCAAGGTCTGCTCGAGCAGCCGGCAGACGGAGTAGTCCACCAAGCAGTAGCGGACCGTGGTGCCATCTCGCTGGCGTGCAACGATTCCCGACCTGTACAAGATCCCAAGGTGGCGCGAGATGTTCTGCGGGGTGCTCGGAAGCTGATCGGCAAGCTGCTGGACCGTGGCCTCACCCTGCTCCAACAGCGCGAGCAGACGTACACGGGTCGGGTCACCGATCAACGCAAGACGGTCCGTCACCAAGTCAAATACCGGGCTTGACCATTCCTTGAGCATTTCTGTCCGTCACCGACCGAGGTAGCTAAACGGGCCGGGCGAGGCTCGCCGCGGTGCAGGCGTGGATTGCGGTGCGCTCGGTACCGGCGGGCTCTCGGCTCCTGTCGCGGGGACAGATTCACTCGGCGCGAAATGACTTACAGCGACGACTGGCGTGTGGCGGATCGACCTGTGCAGGGCAGGCCCCGCTCGTCTTGGCCTGATAGCGCGCCGCCGGGCAGCTCGCGTGTGATCCTGTCCCTTCGATGGCCGCGACCTGGCAGGTGCAGCGCGTCTTGTGACCGTGACGTGCGGGCGCGCGCGATGGCGCCCCAGTGGCCGTCGAGAGGCGGCCAGGATGATCCCCGCCAACAGGGCGGCTATCGCCACCAGCACGCTGGCCCAGCGTCGCGTTGGTGGACTGAAGCGCGAGCGAGCCGGCTCGATACGCACCGTTAGCCGCGTCGGCTGCTCAGCGTCGCTTAAGATGTCGTGTGTCGGTGTGCTTTCGTCAGAGCGCTGGGGGAGGGGGCTCATACTCGTTAATGCGAGCAAGACGCCGAAAGTGAAAATGGATTTCCGTCGCGCTCGAATGGCATGGCGAGAAGGCGGGATGGCACGCCAACGCGCTAATCTCTCGCCGCGTGTCCAGAAGTCGATCCATCCGCGCCCACCTCGCTCGTCTGCTGCCTCGTGGCCGAGTGATGCGGATCGGCTCGCTCAGCGTCAGCCGTCAATGGGATGGCCTGCTGATAGGCCACTCCGCTGCGCATCCCGTTTACGGCACGTCCTACAAGATGGAGCCGTTGCCGGTTGATCTGACGCCCGAGCAGCTGCGCGAGTATGTGGACTGCATGGGGTGGTATCACCAGATTGAGCTAGGCGACGGCGTGCTGACACCGGGGATGAAGTCCCAGGCGGACATTGCGCGCGAGTGGGACCTTTTCGCGCTCGGAGACCTGACCGCCAAGAGCGTGCTGGACATCGGCGGCATCGACGGCGCTTATGCTTTCCTCGCGGAGCGAGCCGGAGCGAGTCGCGCCGCCGTGCTCGATCACTATCTTTGGGCGACCGTCGCCGACCATTATGCCCGGCTCTATCACGAGCACATCGACGCTGGCAGGACACCACCAGCGCCGCACGAGAGCGAGGCATGGCACCCAGACACCACACCGACCCGCTGGCGCTTCGACACCGCCAGACAAGCGCTCCATAGCCGCGTTGAGGCGATGCCCCTAGACTTCGCCGAGTGTGATCTAGCTGCGGTCGGCGAGTGGGATGTCGTGCTTTATCTCGGGGTGCTCTATCACATGCCCGACCCGGTTCGTGCGCTGCGCCGCGTCGCGGCCGTCACGCGGGAGCAGGCGATCATCGAGACCGAGGCGATGTTTCTACGCGGTCATCCCGAGGCGCTGTGGCGCTTCTTCCCCGGCGGAGAGCTCAACAACGACCGTTCGAATTGGTGGGTGCCGAACATTGATGCCCTGATGGGCTTGGTCGGTGCTGCCGGCTTCAGCAACGCCGAGATCCTCGCGGGCGAGCCAGCCGAGGATGAGCGTCCCGGCGACGGCCCGCATCACTATCGCGCGATCGTGCGCGCGATCAAGTAAGTACAGACCGGGGCGTCATCCGGTATCTACCGAGACCGGCGGTGGGGCGGCTGGCTCAGGTTGCTCGATAATTTTGCGCAGCGTACGCATAACTCGACGACTGGTACCCCGGAACCCACGACGGGGGTCTTCGTCGCCAGGCTTTGTACCGATCATGCTCAACGAAGCGTGGCCGCTTGCCAGGTATACCCACGCGAGATAAGCACGCCGTGCAAGTGTGCTTCCGCGTAGAGCGTAGGCGAGCCCTTGCCGTACCGCTTGCGAGGGTGGAGTGCCTGGCGGCAGGTGCAGGTCGGTGTCGCCGAAGAACGGCACATAGTGTGGCTCAAGCAGCTCGACTTGGAACCCCGCCCGTGTAGCCTCCCACATATACGCAAGCGCCCAGTGCGCGTGCTCGTATCCGTCGTACTCCGCGACATTCTCAGCGTGGACTCCAACTGGATCGCGCAACACCTTCAGCGTCTCATTAACCACGAGCAGACGACCGCCGGGTCGCAGAACTCTGTAGCACTCCTCAAGGGTCTGTCGTAGCCCTTTCGGATCGTTATGATGGAGTACCTCGCAGCAATAGACATAGTCGAGGCTGCCTGTCGCCAGTGGTATGTCGGTCATCGTGCCGAGGATGCGCTCGAAGAAAATGTGACCATCTTCGATGAAGTAATCGGCTGTGTGGAGTCCTTGCAGCTCCGCAGTTGAGATATCAAGGGCGATGGCTTCTAGTCCTCGCTCGGCGAAATGGTTGGCGGCCCAGCAGGTATTCGATCCTACGTCGAGGATGCGCTGCCCAGGCTGGAACTCCACGCTAGTAAGCAGTTGGTGCATCGAACGGGCCTGCACATACCAGTAGCCATGCGGCCGATCTGGGAGGCTGCGTATGGCCTCCCGATCCCAGCCCTCCAGACGCATCTGCTCGGCAAAGCGTTCAAGCCCCGCTGCCTCCGCGACAACATGCTCGGGCGGATCGTAAAGCAGGTGAGCTACCCCACGCTGGACTTGAAAAACCCTCCCACATCCCCTGCAGCGCAACTGTCCATCACGCACCTCCTGCTCGTCGCACGCACCGACAGTCAGCACCATATCCTGCCGACGGCAGGCTGGACATCGCAGCAAAGACACAAAATTTGCGCGCACTCCCGCCACCATATACATCTCCGCTCGGCAGCGGCGCATCATGCCCTGCTCGTCATCATCCGGTGCGGACCGACACAGGACGCGAGCATCCGAAGATGAAAGGATAGTCGTTTTCGTTGCGCACGCACGCGCGGAACGCAAACGTGCCCTGGCCTCCAAGGAAGCTGTAGAACGACGTAAACCCTCCGTCGGGGCTGGTACGCAGTGTGCGGAACACGCGCCAGCTTCCCAGATAGTACACCTGTAGTTCCGCGACCTTACCTACCGCAGGAATAAAGCCCCCCAGTACATTTCCGCTCAAGATGATCGTTCCGTTCGATTCAACACTGTGCGGATGCACCGCGAGGCTAACGCTGGCTCTGACCTGTTGGGTGACGGCGAGCGCGGCGGCATATCTGCCTCCGGGAAGCGGACGGTATCGCAGGCAGATGGTCCGCGAAACACCAGCTGGAAGGGTCACGCTGAAGCGCCCGTTTGCGCGGGTCGTGATATGGCCGAGTGAAAAGAACTCGTTGCTGCCCACAGCCGGTCGTGCGAGCACTTCCACCGTAGCGTCGGCCACAGGCTTGTCTCCTGGTTCGAGGAGCTTGCCGTTTAGGCGCGCGCGCTGGTGATAGTTGCTGACGAGAAGATGGTGTCTGGTGGTAATGGTAATCGTCGTATGGGTACCGACCACAGCCGCACATGGTGGAGGGGGAGGACCCTCTCCAGCCGATGCTTCGTTCGCGATCAGCACAAGATGGTTATCGACGGTCTGAGTGTTACCTGCGGCGTCAGTGATACGCAGCGCGACCTGATGCTCTCCGTTCGCGATCTTGTTCGTGTCCCAACCCATCGAGTTTGTCTGTGATCGCGGGCAGGCCGCGAAGTTCGTGTAGGGACATTGGCTGCTGTAACTATCTGTTAGGATCGGACTACCGTCGACCAGCAGCTGGGATTCCCGCACTCCGCTCTCTCCATCGGTGGCGATGAACTGCAATGTCGCTGTGCCGGATACCGGACCACCGCCAGCGAGCGATCCGCCGTTGATCGTCGCCGTTGGCGGATTAGCGTCTTCGAGCGTTGTATCCATCCCTTCGATTCGGATGATCGGGGAGACCCCCGAAGGGAAGTAGCAGTTCGTGGAACCGTCATACGAGCAGTAGCTGTAAACATAGACCGTTCGCGTTCCGTTCGGAAAGGACACTTTGGCAGGATTGCTCGTGCCTACCACGTAGGGTGTCGGATCGATCAGTTCTGAGGAAGGCGAGGTGATCTGAGCGAACGTATCCGAGCCGCTGCTCTGGTGTGAGACGGACCACACCAAACGCATTTCGCGGATCGTAATCCCCGCTACGGGAGACTGAAGCATGACGCCGAGATTGGTGTTCAAGCTCTGCTCGTTTGCATACCAGCCGATCGCGGTACCCAACGTACTCCCCGGTGTGCATGAGCCCTGAAAGCTCCCCACACTCGGCAGCGGAGCGTTGCTATACGGCTGCAACGGACCGGCATCGAAGTTAGGTTGCAACGAGGCTGGACAGTTATGGATCGTGTACTCTCTAGCGAGTGCCCTATCGGCTAGTGTCGAGAGAAATATGAGCGTCAACAAGGCTGCTGTTGCACCAAGTGTTATCAGGAACGTGTAGGCGCCACTTCTTCTGTCACGGTCGATGGTCATAACCTTCTCCACATTCGAGTCCAGGGCAATTCTCTGCAAGTTGTCACGGGCTGAACTGCCCGCCTCCAGCAGACGTTTCGTTGCGCTGCGCAGTAGCAGTTGGGCCGCTCGTCGTGCCTGTGGGAGTCGATGAGGAATCGCCGCCCAGGTAGCGCAAGCTCGCTGCCTCGGCGGTCCTCGCGCCGCTGGTGGGAGCGGATGCGCTGTGCCGATGCGGTCCACCTGAGGCTGCGCCTCCGAGATAGGAGAACCCACCGCTGCCGAGACGGCCCTGCGCGAATCGCACAGGTCGCTTGCTTGACGAGACCTCCCTCGCAGATACCGCCGCCGCTCTCAACCTTGGTTCAGCGGCGTTCGATGGCTGATGGCGCGCGATGCGGGAGCGAAGAACATGAGCATGGCGGGGATGGTGCGAGCCGATGTTGCGCACGCTTGAAGTGAGGCCCACGACACCAGCGCCGGCGACCACGACCGCCGTGCCGGCGACGGCCGCCTTCGCGGCGAAACCTCCACCACCCAGAAGACCAACTGTGCGCTCCCCCGAGCCCCCGCTGCTCGGCAGTCGATAGTTGCTGGCGAACGCAGTGAGACGGTCGAGCAAGCTGCCGTGTGCGTCCGCAGCGAGTACAGGGAGCGGCACGAACGCGGCGCTCGCACGACGCTGGAAGTCCCGCCCGCGCATCTCGCGGACCATCAGCACGTACGCGCCTTGGCATCGGGCACACGCCGCTAGATGCGCTCTAGCAACGCGCTCCTCTTGAGCGTGCGCCGTACCCTGAGCATGGGCAGCGATAGCTGGATGCCGGTACTCACACATACGGCCAGCCGCCGCGATCACCGCTATCTGCTCGAGCTTCTGACCGGCGCTGCGAGCAGCCGCCACGACGGTCTTGGTCGGGACTCCCAGGCTGCGAGCGGCGAGCTTGACCCCGATCCCTCTTGTCGCCATGAGCGTCACGACCTGCTGCTCGAAAGCGTCGAGCTGCGCCATGAAGTCCGCCGCCCTGGCGATCCGCTCCCGCGCCTCGACCATCTCAGACGGCTCGCTCCCGTCCGGTAGCTGCGCCGCCGCGAGCTCGAAGTCCACCCGACGACGAGAGCCAACCCGCACGGAATGGCGTCCGCTGCGATGCTCGACCAGCAGAAACCGCACAGTGGCCCAGAACGAGCCCTCCAAGTGCTGCTCGTTGCGGATCGGATCGCGCGACATCACAACCAAGCTGATCGCCTCGTCAACGATCTCCTGGCGCACCCCGGCCGGCACGCTGGCCCCGTCCCGACGCCGGCCGAGCACGCCAAGAAGCTCGGCGCGCCGACCATTGAGAACATGCGCGACCTCCTCCGGCGACCAAGCCCCCCGCCGCCCCGGCGCGCGCACCAACCGCAGCACGCCACCGCGCACCCGGACCAGCGGCAGACCCGAATGCCGAAGGTCGGCGGAGGGACGAGCACGAGAGGCCATGCCCTTAATGCGAGCTGGACCCCCAAAGCTCCAACGGATTCGCGTGGAGGTCGAATCGCTGCTTTGCTTGTTTGAGAAGGGCACTCCTGACCGACGCTCGCTCACGCGAAAGAACCTCCAATCCGGCGCTCCGAGCGCCGCAGTCTCCAAGATAGCCCCTGACGAGGCATCTACCCAGTGCTCAGGCTGCGCCTTGCCGCTCATTTCGCGATGCCGATCAGGTCGAGCTTGGTGGTCGGCGGCGATGGCCCCACCGTGGGAACGCCTGGGACGGGCACATCCACCGCCTACACGCGACCCTGATCGGCCTGTCGGAGCGCGCAGGCAACGTCCGCCTCGAACGCGGCGACGTGCGCGGCGCCCTCGAACTCGCCGAGCAGGCTATCGCGCTCGACCAGTTCCACGAGGCGTCCTGCAAGCCGACTATGGGCTCGGCCTGCGCGAGTCGATCACCAAGCGATACGACGAGCTGGGCAAACAGCGTGCGTCGCCAGGCGGCTTCTCGTAGTCATACAGCTACATGGTTAGTGGTGTAACATCGGGTCAGTGCGGGAGCGCGCTCGAAGACTGCGGCGGGAAATGGGTTTTCTGGCGGAGCTCCGGTTCTTGCCATCGAGGGTGGCGCTGTTCCAGTGGCGTGCATGGCGGCAGGCCCGGCGTATGGGGGATCCTTTTAGCCAAGTGTCCGCCACTCGACCTCGCAAGCTGGCGGTGCTGTTGAGCGCGGCGCGCGGATGTCGCATAGTTGTTGAGCTTGGAACCGGGACCGCGTGGACTGCTATCTCGCTGGCCTTGGCGGATCGAGAGCGGGTGGTGCTGAGTTACGACCCGATTGAGCGCCCCGAACGTGAGTGGTATTTGCAGCTGGTAAATCCAGAAACTCGACGGCGGTTGACGCTAGTGGGTGCCGCGGGCGATGAGGGTCCACGAGACAGTGGGATGGTTGATCTTCTGTACATCGACAGCACGCACGACCGGGACGACACCATGCGTGAGGTGCAAGTGTGGCGGCCGGTGCTCGGAGATGGCTCCCTCGTTGTGTTCGATGACTTCGCCCATCCAGAGTATCCGGGGGTTGAGGAAGCGGTGCGGCGCCTGGGGTTTGAGGGTGAGCAGCGCCACGGGCTGTTCCTTCACCGTGTCGGCATCTAGAGTTCAGCACCAGCAGACGGTGATGGCGTCCACATAGGCGCGTAGGTCAATACCGTCAATCGACTTCCCAAGACAAGAGTCGAGCTAGCACTCGATTTGCATCCTCGCTCTCGACCGCCAACGCCGCGAACGGGCCGCGCGACATCGGGAACGCTAACCGTGGCGAGACGACAGTTGGCCACGGTTGCGCCCGTCGGCATGATGTATAGCCGCGATGCCGCCCTACGTCGCCTGGACCGATCTCCAGCACAACGGCGCCGGCTGGAATCCAGCGGGCGAGCACGTCGTCAATCAGCGCCTGTTTCCACTCCGGCGAAGCGCTCCACTCCTCCCCGTGCCCGCTTCAGCCATAGCCTGACCAGAAAACGTCGGTGGTCGTACGGGAAGTTCCCTCCCCAATGTAAATGCGCCGGTCCAGGCACGCCGCGTCGCTGCTCGGCCGTCAGGCCGGTGGTCCTCGACTGTCCAGCGCGCTCGTCGCACCGTACGGCGGACGGAGCCTGCTAAGCGACGTGTCGCGCGCGCATTCACGGAGGAGGCTCAGTGTCGGCCTTCGGGTACTCATGGCTATGCTATTTTGCCCCGCCGCAAGACGGTTGGTGATCTGCGGGACAGGGCGTGGTTGACGCTGGTCGTGCGCAAGCAGGAACGGCCCATCCCATCGCGCTTCAGTAGAGGTCGTCGAGGAGATCGGCGGGCGGCATCTCAAGTCCCGCGAGCAGGCGGATCAAGGTAGTGAGTCGGATCTCACGCACGCCGCGCTCGACACGCGATATCTGGACTGTAGCGAGACGGTCCGCACCACCTGGAGACTCCACGTCGCCTTCGGGGGCTGGCGGCGGCGTCTCCTTCACCTGCTCGCCGGTCACTTCGCGCCAACGGGCCGCGAAGTGCGCCGCGACATCGGCGACCGCTGGGCCGCGCACCCGGCTGGAGGCATCGTGCCATCCCAGACGGCCGCGCATCAAATGATCACTGCTGTCAAAACGATCGCCGCCGAGAGAGGTCAGGTCGATACCGCCAACGAACGCGACCTCACCGTCGACGATCACGAGCTTCTCGTGATGGCAGTGCATCGGCCGCTCACGGGAGTCAAGCGCGCACTGCACGCGCGTGCCGCGGGTGAGCTCCTCGCGCACGCGGCGCACGGCCGCGCGAGCCGGCGTGAAGACCGGCAGCGGCGCTCCCCCCCACAACAGCACCCTGACCTCGACTCGCTCGGCCAGATCACCGAGCAGATCGCGCAGTCGAGTCGCTTGATCGTCGCGCGTCAGCCCGAAATCAGGG
The DNA here is from genome assembly GCA_049800435.1 of Solirubrobacteraceae bacterium. GTDB lineage: Bacteria > Actinomycetota > Thermoleophilia > Solirubrobacterales > Solirubrobacteraceae > Palsa-744. Next base: position 830 of record JBARJU010000358.1, on the reverse strand, counting down.
GTAATGTGCCACCCGGCGATATTGACATGCGAGCGGGCACCAGCGAGCGCCTCGGCGATGCGCGGCAGCGCCTCTCCACCGTCAACCAACACGTCAAACGCGCACCCCGTGCGTGGCGGCGGATCGCCGTCAGCCCACAGCGACGAGCCACGCGGGGGATCCAACTGATCAATCCGGCCAACCCGCCGCAACCTACGACGACGATGCCCACCGATCGCGACCTCGATCCCCCGACCTGCCCACCCATCCACGCGCTCAACCAAGCCTCTCGCCACCCACAGAGCCTACCCGCAGCCCCCACAGCGCAGGCTCGCGAGCTCGCCAGCCGGCTCGCGGTAGTGCGAGAACTTCTGCTCGGGCTGTAGAAACGGACATTGCGCTCCTCTCGGTCATGTTGCATCGTTGGGTTGCTCAGAGCCCTCGCGATGGGGAGGAGACGGCCGTATGATCGACTTGTCCTCGTCACCCACGACCCCGACGCGATCGCGTTCGTCGACCGCACAGTCAACCTCCGCGACGGGGCACTCACCGAGGGCTCGGGCACCAACGCCACCGTCTCCTGAAGTGAGACGGTCGGGGCCAGCCGTCAGCCCGACTCCTGGCCGGCACCGGCACCTTGGGGCGTGATTGTATAGGTGACATGAGGACACAACGATTCAACGGACCCTTGCCAGTATGCGGTATAGGCTGTAGGTCGCTTCATCTTGGAGGTTGAGGATGTCTGAGCCGGTGTTGGCGTTGGGCGGGGTGTGGAAGGGTTTTGATCGTGGCGGCGTGACGTGTTCGGTTCTTGAGGACGTGTCGTTGACGGTTGGCGCGCGGGAGGTTGT
>JBARJU010000357.1:0-9548 GCA_049800435.1 Solirubrobacteraceae bacterium | reverse complement strand
CGGCCGATTGCCTTCGCGAGGCTTTGTCCTCGGGCTCGACGTGGCACCACCACGTCTTCGCCCTTGCGTCCGCGCCTCGCTCGACACTCGACCACCCCAGCCGCACATCCCTTCCGGGACAGGCCCTAACGGCTCGGTCTCGCCCCAATCGACACGCTCTGTCCGTGGATCTAGGCACAATGGTTCATAGATGGCCGCCACCAGGCCCGTGCCTCCCCGCAGCGAGAGCGGACCGACCGTCGCGTCGCGTCTACAGGATCTTGTGATTATCACGGGCTTCTCGGGTGCCGGCAAGTCCACCGCGATGAACGTGTTCGAGGACGCCGGCTACTTCTGCGTCGACAACCTTCCCCCGGAGATGATCCGTTCGCTCGTCGAGCTGTTCGTCCACGAGGGCTCCAAGGTCGAACGTGCCGCCGTTGTCTCAGACGTGCGCGGGGGGGTCTACTTCGAGGCGCTCACGGCGGTGATCGAGGACCTGGAGGCGCTTGGCATCACCCACCATGTGCTGTTCCTGGAGGCCGCCGAGCAAACGCTCTCCACGCGCTACAAGGAGACCCGTCGCCGCCACCCGCTCGCCCCCGAGGGCAGTGTCGCCGCCGGCGTGGCCTCCGAGGGGGCGCTGCTCGAGCCGCTGCGCTCGCGGGCAGATCTTGTGATCGACACGACCGGCATGTCCGCCGCGATGCTCCGCGGGCGGATCGCCGACGAGCTGCTCCCCCGTCAGAACGCGGGTCGGATCGCGCTCACATTCATGAGCTTCGGCTTCAAGCACGGGCCCCCGCGCGAGGAGGACCTCGCGTTCGACGTGCGTTTCCTGCCCAACCCCCACTACGAGCACGACCTGCGCGAGCTGACCGGTCACGACGAGCGCGTGGTGCAGTACATCGCCCGCGACGGCCGCCTGGATGAGTTGTATGACCGGCTGCACCCGCTGCTCGACTTCCTGCTGCCCGAGTACGTGGCCGAGGGCAAGGCCCACCTCGTGATCGCGATCGGCTGCACCGGCGGTCGCCATCGCTCGGTCGCGATAGCCGAGCACCTCGCCGCCCGCTATCGCGATCGTGACGAGCTCACAGTTGCCGTCGCCCACCGCGACATCGACAAGCGCTCGCGCGACTCATAGGGTTATCGTTGCGCGAGGTATGGGCGAGGGAATGCGTTTATCTGTTGGCGGGTAGGCGTTCGGCGGCCGTGGAGTGGGCCGCTGATAGCCTTTCCCGCCCACGCCGGGCGGAGGAGCGATGCTCCCGAGGCCCGGCATCGTTCATTTTTCATATAGAGGGTGGCGCGGGCGGCCGAAGGCCGCCGAGCCGGGCCCCTCTACTTCCTACAGGAGGCTGTGAATGCCCGTACGCGTGGGGATCAACGGATTCGGTCGCATCGGCCGGAACGTGTTCCGCGCCGCCATGGCTCGGGGGGACGCACACGAGATCGAGTGGGTCGCCGTCAACGATCTGACCGACTGCCACACGCTGGCGCACCTGCTCAAGTACGACTCGATCCTCGGCCCCTACCCGGGTGAGGTCGCGGCGCGCGACGAGCACACGATCGTTGTGGACGGGCGCGCGCTCGAGGTGCTCGCCGAGCGCGATCCCGCGGCGCTGCCCTGGGGCACGCTCGGGGTGGATGTGGTGATCGAGTCGACAGGCCTGTTCACCGACCGCGATAGCGCCGCCAAGCACCTCGCGGGCGGCGCCAAGAAGGTCGTGATCTCGGCTCCGGCCACCGACCCGGACGTGACCGTCGTGCTCGGCGTGAACTTCGACAGCGCCTACGACCGCGCGGCCCACGACGTGATCTCCAACGCCTCGTGCACCACAAACTGCCTGGCGCCCGTCGCGAAGGTGTTGGTCGACACGGTCGGTGTGAAGCACGGCCTGATGACCACGATCCATGCATATACGGCCGACCAGCGCTTGCAGGACCTGCCGCACAAAGACCTGCGCAGGGCCCGTGCCGCCGCGATCAATCTGATCCCGGCCTCGACGGGCGCCGCCAAGGCGATCGGCCTCGTGGTCCCCGAGCTACGGGGCAAGCTGCACGGATTCGCCGTGCGCGCGCCCGTGCCGACCGGCTCGGTGGTCGATCTGACGGTCGAGTGCGCTCGGCCCACGACCGTCGAGGAGGTCAACGCGGCTCTGAAGGCGGCTTCCCAGAGCGGGCCGCTCGAGGGCATCATGGCCTACACCGAGGATCCGATCGTCTCCAGCGACATCGTCAACTCGCCATATTCCTCGATCGTGGATGCCCAGCTGACCGCGACGATCGACGGCACGATGGTGAAGGTGGTCGCCTGGTATGACAACGAGTGGGGCTACTCCAACCGGCTCGTCGACCTCGTCCAAGCCGTCCTGTGAGGAGCATCGATCAACTCGACGTGCACGGCAAGCGCGTGCTCGTGCGCGTCGATTTCAACGTGCCGATGACTACCGACGACGATGGTGTGTGGGCGGTGGCCGACGACACGCGCATCGTGCAGGCGCTTCCCACTCTCGAGGAGTTGCGCGCGCGCGGCGCACGACTGGTGCTCGTCTCGCATCTGGGGCGCCCAGAGGGAAGGCCGGAGGCGGACCTGTCGCTTGCCCCTGTGGTGGAGCGCCTTCGCAAGCTCACGGGAGCACATGTCACGCTCGCCCCGGAAGTCGTCGGAGCGCGTGTGCGCGCCCTCGCGGAGGACCTGAAGGACGGTGAGATCCTCGTGCTCGAGAACGTGCGCTTCATGCCCGGCGAGACCGTCAACGATCCGGAGCTGGCCCGCGCGCTCGCGGAGCTCGCCGAGGTGTACGTCAACGATGCGTTCGGCGCTGCCCACCGCGCCCACGCCAGCACCGAGGGCGTAGCGCACCTGTTGCCATGCGCCGCGGGCCGGCTGCTCGAACGCGAGGTCAACACGCTCACGGGAATCCTCGAGAGCCCCGAGCGGCCACTTGTCGCTGTCGTCGGAGGCGCGAAGGTGGCTGACAAGATCGCGGTGATCGACCGCTTCCTGACGCTGGCCGACGCGGTCATCATCGGTGGGGCGATGTGCTTCCCGTTCCTCGCCGCCCTCGGTCACGAGGTGGGCGACTCGCTGTGTGACTACGACGATGTCGAGCACGCCCGAGGAGTACTGGCCCAGGCGGCGCCGGCGGGTCACGCGCGCCTGTTGCTCCCCGAGGATCTCGTGATCGGAGAGCACCTCGCCGCGGACGCCGAGCATCGTGTGCTCGAGGGGCTCGAGGTCCCCAACGGCTGGATGGGTCTTGACATCGGCCCCGCCACCGCCGAGCGCTATGCGCAGGAGATATCGCTTGCGGGCACCGTGTTCTGGAACGGCCCGATGGGCGCCTTCGAGCTCGAGCCATTCGCCGGCGGGACGCGCACGGTGGCAGAAGCGGTTGCGACCGCCAAGGGCGTGACCGTCGTCGGCGGGGGCGATTCGGCGGCGGCGCTCGTCCGCTTTGGGTTGGAGGGGACGGTCGACCATCTCTCGACCGGCGGGGGCGCCACGCTCGAGCTTGTCGAGGGCCGCGTGCTCCCGGGGGTACAGGCGCTCGACGGCGCGGGGGTGGCCTGATGTCGGGACAGCGGACCCCGCTGATAGCTGGCAACTGGAAGATGCACAAGACCGAGGCCCAGGCCGAGGAGCACATCCAGGGATTGCTCCCGCGCGTGTCGTCTGTCAGCGGGGTGGACATCGCTGTGTGCGTGCCATATACCGACCTGCGCGCGATGGTCGACAGCGCGCGTGGCTCGCGTGTGGAGGTGTACGCCCAGAACATGCACCACGAGCCGGAGGGCCCCTACACGGGGGAGGTGTCGGGACCGATGCTCTCAGAGCTCGACGTGGCCGGCGTGGTGCTCGGGCACTCCGAGCGCAGGGAGTTGTTCGGCGAGACCGACAAGGCCCTCGCGTTGAAGGTCCCCGCGGCGCTCGCGGCCGGGCTCGTGCCGATGCTGTGCGTGGGGGAGACCGAGGAGGAGCGCGACGCGGGCGATACGGAGCGCAAGCTGCGCTACCAGATCGGTGAGGATCTCGCCGGCGTCCCGGACGAGCGGCTCGCTGAGGTCGTGATCGCGTATGAGCCGATCTGGGCGATCGGCACCGGCCGCGTCGCGACCTCCGAGCAGGCCCAGGAGGCGATCGCGTTCGTGAGGGCGCTCGTCGGCGGGCGCTCTGTCGCGGCGGCCGAGCGCGTGCGGATCCTCTACGGTGGCTCGGTCAAGCCTGAGAACGCCGGCGAACTGCTCGCGCTGCCGGACGTCGATGGCGCGCTCGTCGGCGGCGCCTCGCTCGACGTGGAGTCCTTCGCCGAGATCGTGGTCGCCGCTACGTCATGAAGGTCTGGCCCTTCGCCCAGATCGTGGCCGTCGCTGAGCCATGAGCGCGACGGCGGACCCCCGAGCGGCACGCGCGCCATGTGTGTGCCTCGTGATACTCGACGGATGGGGCCTTGCCCCGCCCGGTCCGGGCAACGCTGTCTCGCTCGCCGATACGCCCGTGTTCGACAAGCTGTGGGACAGCTGCCCGCACACGACCCTGAGCGCGTGCGGCGCCGCGGTGGGACTGCCCGAAGGCCAGATGGGCAACTCCGAGGTGGGCCACCTCAACCTCGGCGCGGGCTCTGTCGTCAAGCAGGACCTGGTGCGCATCGGCGAGGCGATCGACGACGGCTCGCTCGTCCATAACGACGTGCTGCGCGCGGCCTTCGCGGGCGGCGCATCAGCCGGCGAGCAAGGCGAGTCGGAGGGTGGATATGGAGGATTGAGGGGCGTTCCGCCGTCGCCAGAGCGCGACGCGCCATCACGCATCCACCTGCTCGGGCTCGTCTCCGACGGCGGGGTTCACTCCTCGCTCGAGCACCTGCGCGCGCTGATAGCGATGGCCGGCGAGATCGCGCCGGCGGCTGACGTCGTCGTGCATGCGTTCACCGACGGGCGCGACACTTTGCCGCACGCCGGGGTCGGCTACTTGACAGAGCTCGACCGTACCGAGGGAGCGCGCGTGGGGTCGGTCGTGGGGCGCTACTGGGCGATGGATCGCGACCGCCGCTGGGATCGCACGCAGCGTGCCTATGACCTGCTCGTGCACGGCCGTGCGCCGTATCGAGCGGACAGCGGCGAGCAGGCCGTGCGCGACGCCTATGGGCGGGGCGAGACCGACGAGTTCATCGAGCCGACGCTCGTCGGCGAGGAGGCCTGTATCCGACCCGGCGACAGCGTCTTGTGCTTCAACTTCCGCCCCGACCGCATGCGCGAGATCGTGAGGGCGCTCGCCGAGCCCGGCTTCGGCGGCGACGCAGCCGGTGAACCTCGTGCCGGCACGCATGGCGCCTCGGAGGGGGAGACGGGCTCGGAGCAGCTTCCTGGCTGGGGGGGGCGCGGCGAGGCCCCTCCGGTGAGTCGTCTTGCGACGCTCACCGAGTACGAGGAGGGCTGGCCCTACCCGGTCGCCTTTGCCCCACAGCGGCTCGACGTCACGCTCTCGCAGGTCGTCGCGCGCAGCGGGGCGCGCCAGTTGCATGTTGCCGAGACCGAGAAGTACCCGCACGTCACCTACTTCTTCAACGGTGGGCAGGAGACGCCACAGGCGGGCGAGCGGCGCGAGCTCGTGCCCTCGCCGCGCGACGTGTCCACCTATGACCATAAGCCCGAGATGAGCGCTCGCGAGGCTGCCGCCGCGTTTGTGAGCGCATGGGGAGAGGACGGGGCGGGTGGGTTTCGATTCGGGATCGTCAACTTCGCCAATGCCGACATGGTGGGCCACACCGGCGTGATTCCGGCGGCGGTGGTCGCGATAGAAACGGTCGACGAGTGCCTCGGCATGGTGCTCGCGGCGGTTGGAGCGAGCGGGGGCGTGTGCGTTGTGTGCGCCGACCATGGCAACGCCGACCATATGCTCGAGCCCGACGGCAGCCCCAACACCGCCCACTCGCTCAACCCGGTGCCGCTGATCGTGACCGCGCCTGGCCTCGAGTTGCGCGCGCGGGGCGGTATCCTCGCCGACGTGGCCCCTACCGTGCTCGACCTGCTCGGGATCCCGCAGCCGCCACAGATGACCGCACGAACGCTGATCGAGAGCTAGCGCCCGGTCGGGTTCGGATTACCGAGGGAGAGACAATCCAGATGACCGCCGACACCGCTCAGGAGACCGCGTCCAATACCGACGCCGAGACGATCGACCCCGTGCTCGAGCCCCCTCGCCGCCGGCGTCGCTCGCGATGGCTGCTCGGCGTCGCGTTCGTCGGCGCCGGCATCAACCACTTCGCGATGCCGCGCCCCTATGAGACGATCGTGCCTCCCAGCATGCGGAGTCGCGCACGCCACCTCGTCGCCGCGAGCGGCGTCGCCGAGATCGTCGGAGGCGTCGGTGTGCTGCTGCCGTGGACGCGTCGCTCCGCCGGTATCGGGCTCGTGGCGCTGCTCGCCGCGGTGTTCCCCGCGAACGTGTATATGGCCCGCACTCCCGAGCACTTCCGCAAGATCCCGCGTTGGGCGCTATATGCGCGCCTGCCGCTACAACCGTTGATGATGTTGTGGGCTTGGAGAGCCACAAGGGACTGACCTGAGCTTGCCCGTAGGCGCTCAGTTGACAGGGATTCTCAGCCGTGACGCTGCTATGTTCGGTTTAGCACGAAGCTAGTGTCGATTGCCATCATGTCCACCGCAACAGCCACCGCGACGGTCCTAAAGCTCGCTCCGGGAGAGGAGCAGAGCCTCGGAGAGCCCGACTGTCTCAGCGAATCCGAGCTTCGTGCCTGGCGTGGCCTCTTGCGTGCGCACGCGTCGCTGGCCAAGCGCCTCGAGAGCCGCTTGGAGCGCGAGCACGGCTTGCAACTCAGCTCCTATGAGGTGCTCCAGCACCTGATGGACGCCCCGGCGGGGAAGATGCGCATGTGCGACCTCGCCGAGCAGGCTCAGCTCTCGCGCAGCGGCCTCACGCGCCTCGTGGACCGGCTCGAGCGCGACGAGCTGCTCGGGCGCTGCACCTGCGAACACGATGCTCGCGGCGCCTACGCGTGCCTCACCGACCGTGGCCGCGAACGGCTGGACGCCGCGCGCGGCGCCCACCGCGCGGTCGTGCGCGAGCACTTCGTCTCGCACTTCTCAGAGCCCGAGCTCGAGGCGCTCGGCAAGATGTGGGATCGCATCGCCGCCGGTTGCTGCGGCGCCTGAGCTTCGGCCTTTACGCCGCTCGCCCCGCTCGCTTCCTCAGCACTTCCTCCTCGGCGCACCGCACCGCGCCTCTCAGCGCTCCGCTCCGGTGCCCTCCACATCGTCGCTCTGCCTGGCGGTCGCCTCCGCGTGGCGACGGTGACGGCGATGGGCGATGAACACGCCGGCTGCCAGGACCAAGACGGCGAACAGCCCAAACAGGCCAAATGTCTTGATCGCGTTGCCGGCGGCGTTGCCGAGGAAGTAGGCCAGCAACCCGATCGCCGTCGCCCAGCAGATCCCCCCGAGCGCGTTCCACAACACGAACGAGCGCCAGCGCATGTGCGTGGCGCCCGCCAGCCATGACGCCCACACGCGCAACCCCAGCAGGAAGCGCCCGAAGAACACCGCCTTGGGGCCGTGGCGCTCGAAGAACGGTTCGCCGCTCACGAGCACCTGCCGGCGCTGGCTGTGGAAGCGGCCCGGTCGCTCCAGCAGCCAACGGCCGCCCTGGCGGCCGATCTGGTAGCCGATATTGTCGCCCACGATCGCCGCCACGGCAGCGATAACGATTACGAACTCGATCTGCAGCTTGCCCTGGCTGGCCGCCACCGCCGCCGCGATCAATCCCGTCTCGCCGGGGACCGGCATTCCGCTCGACTCGGCCATCACGACCAGGAACAGCAACGGATACCCGAACGTTTCGACGAGGTGGCTGACGTTTATCAAGGACGCGAGCATGGTCGTGGGCTTCTAGGATGCCGCGTTGGTGGCCCTCACAATCGAAGCGCGCGACGGCGCCACATCTGCCCGCGCCGGGCGGCTGCGCACGGCGCACGGCGATGTTCGCACACCCGCGTTCGTGCCGCTCGCGACGAAGGCCACCGTCAAGGGCATGCTGCCCCATGAGGTGAGGGCGCTCGGCTACGACATGGTGCTCGGCAACACCTTCCACCTGATGCTCAATCCGGGCGTCAGCTTGATCGAGCGCTTCGGCGGGCTGCACGGGTTCATGGGCTGGGATGGGCCGATCGTGACTGACTCCGGCGGCTTCCAGGTGTTCTCGATGGGCCATGGCAGGGTCGCGGATGAGATCAAGTCTCGCCCATCCCGCGCCCGCATATTTGGAGGTCCCACCCACCCCGCGCGCGAGGGCGCGATCCTCTCTATCGAGGAGCAGGGAGTGCGCTTTCGCTCCTATGTCGACGGCTCGGTGCGCTTCATCTCACCGGAGGACTCGATGGCGGTGCAAGCCTCGCTTCACTCGGACGTAGCGCTCGTGTTCGACGAGTGCACGCCCTTCCACGTCGACCGCTCCTACACCGAGCGCTCCACCGAGCGCACCCACCGCTGGCTCGAGCGTTGCCTGCGCTGGCACTCCGAGCATGGGCCCATCGACCAACTCGTGTACGGGATCGTGCAGGGCGGCGTCTATGAGGACATGCGCCGCGCCTCGGCCGAGGCGGTTGCCGCGAGCGGCTGCGACGGCATCGCGATCGGAGGTTCGCTTGGGGCGGAGAAGGCGCAGATGTACGAGGTTGTCGGCTATGCCGTCGCGGAGCTCGGCGGCGAGCACGAGCACCGTCCGCGCCACCTGCTCGGGATAGGCGACGTCGACGACTTGATCCGCGGTGTCGAGCTCGGGATCGACACGTTCGACTGCGCGATGCCCACGCGCCTGGGACGTCATGGCACCGCGCTCGTCCACGATCCGGCCAACCGCTGGCGCGTGGACCTCACGAAAAGCATATGGCGAACCTCCAAGGAGCCACTGATGGAGGATTGCGCTTGCCACGCCTGCACGCGCGGGCTCTCGCGCGCCTACCTCTCCTACCTCGTGCGCGCCGGCGAGCTCACCGGGATGCGCCTGCTCACCGAACACAACCTCGCGTTTCTCGCGCGCTTGATGGCCGACCTACGCGAGGGCATACTCGACGGACGACTAGCTGAGGTGGCCAATTCGCTACGCCGCGCCGGTTATCGTCCTAACCATCCTCTATGCTGACAATTGTGTTCCGGTGTGGTGTAAGGGCAACATGCACAACCGTCACTTGTGAGATGCCGGTTCGAGTCCGGCCGCCGGAGCCATCGGTTGAAAGGCGATGGTGAAGACTGCTAACCTGTGGGAACAAGTGACGGTTGTCCCGCCTGCAATGGCGGCAGTTCTTACGCCGAAAGGTCCGCGCAAGCGGGCCTTTCGCCTATCCAGGACTACTTCGTGTTCTGTTCGACCAGCTGCCTGAGCGCTTCGGCCGATTCTTTGGCGTCTTCGTAGACGACGTTGCGCAGCGTGATCTTCGTGGGCGCGGGGGCGCTCAGCACGACGATCGCGGCGATGAGGCCGCCGAGCGCGAGCAGCGCCACGATCAGGGTCGCGAGGCGGCGGCTCCCTGAGTTGCGTCGGGCAGGCG
>JBARJU010000356.1:0-1644 GCA_049800435.1 Solirubrobacteraceae bacterium | reverse complement strand
GCCAGGGTGCAGCAGATCGCCGCGCGGCTGGGTGCCCAGAGCCCGGACGTGGTGGTGCTGTATTCCAGCCGCAGCGCCACGGTCGACGACCCTGCGTTCCGGGGCCCGGTCAGTGCGGCCCTGCGCGCACTGGAGCGCCACCGCGGGGTGGCGCACGTGGTCAGTTACTACCAGGACGCGGGGGTGGCAGGTGGGCTGGTGTCCCGGGACCGGCATGCCACCTACGCGGCGATCACGCTCACCGCCCCCGACGACACCGGCAAGCGCGCCGCCTACCAGTCACTGCGCCCAGCCCTCGACGTGCACGGCGTGCGGACCCAGGTGGGCGGTCTCACCGCGTTCAACGTCGTCACCGACGACCTGACCAAGCAAGACGTCTCCAAAGGGGAGATGCTGGCCATGCCGGTCGTGCTGGTGCTGCTGGTCTTCATCTTCGGGGGGCTGGTAGCCGCCGGGATGCCGCTGCTGATTGGCATTCTGGCCATCCTCGGCTCGCTGACCGTCACCCGGCTGCTCACCCAGATCACCGATGTTTCGACCTTCGCGGTTAACATCATCACCGTGCTCAGCCTGGGCATGGCCATCGACTACTCGCTGCTGATCATCAGCCGATTCCGTGAGCACCTTCGGGCAGGCAGCGACACCCCAGCCGCGGTCGCCGCGACCATGGCCACCGCCGGGCGTACGGTGCTGGTCTCCGGCACGCTGATCTGCCTGTCGCTCGCCAGCCTGCTGATCTTCCCGCAGGTATTCCTGCGGTCCATGGGGCTGGGCGGGATCGCCGCGGTCTTGCTGGCCATGACGGGCGCGCTCACCGTATTGCCCGCCCTGCTCGCGGTCCTCGGCCCGCGCATCAACGCGCTGCGCATCCCGCTTCCGGGCCGCAACCGCCAGACAGGCCAGGCAGGCGATCCCGGCCAGCAGGTGTGGGCGGCCCTGGCCCGGGCTGTGATGCGCCGTCCGGTGCACTACCTGGCTGCCGTGGTCGCGGTGCTGACCATCCTGGCCATACCGTTCGGTCGCGCCCACTTCGGCGGCCTCGACGAACGGATCCTGCCCCCCGGAAGCCAGCCCCGCATGGTCACCGCCCGGATCCAAACCGAGTTTCCCCGAGGAACCACCGACCCGATCCAGGTCGTGCTGCGCGGCGCAACTCCCCTCCAGGCACAGCACATGGCCACCCGGATCCAGGCACAACGCGGGATTACCGGTGTGCGGCCGGCCGGGAGTCGCGGTGACGCCACCCTGCTGGCGGCCGGCTACGCCGGCGCGTCCACCGGGCCTCAGGCCAGCGACGCGGTCCATGCCATCCGCAGTCTCCCCGTGCCCGCCGGGGTGACGATGCTCGTGGGCGGGCGTACCGCCCAGGACATGGACCGTATCCATAGTCTCGCTGTTTACCTCCCATGGATGGCCGCGATCATGGCCACGGTCACCCTGGTCCTGTTGTTCCTCGCGTTCGGGTCAGTACTACTGCCGGTCAAGGCGGTCGTGATGAACCTGGTGTCGATCGGCGCGTCGTTCGGCGTGGTCGTCTGGATCTTCCAGGACGGCCACCTCTCCCACCTGCTCGGCTTCACCGCGACTGGGTTCCTGGAACCCTCAACACCGGTCTTCCTCCTGGCCGTGCTCTTCGGCCTGGCC
>JBARJU010000355.1:0-6912 GCA_049800435.1 Solirubrobacteraceae bacterium | reverse complement strand
GGGCCAACTCGGCGCGCACGCGCTCGGGCTCGTCGCGGATCAGCTTGAGGTCGAGCACGTCGCCCTCACCCGCTCGGGATCGTCACGGATCAGCTTCAGGTCGAGCACGGCCGACCTCGCGCGTTATTTGGTGGAGAGGGTGATGTTGACCGACGGAACGTGCTGCGACTGCTTTCCGGAGTACGCCGCCAGGAAGGAAGCGACATCCTTCGCGTCGTCGCCGACGACGACGTTCTCGGGCATGACCGCGCCTGAGAAGCCACCGTTGCGGATCGCATAGAGAACCTGTCCGATGCTCTCCCGGCGGATGTTGAAGTTCGGCCCATTCGTCTTCACGCGGTCCTTGATCGACGTGGCCGAGCCCTCCGCGCCGACGGCCGCGAGCGTGTGGCAGCCGGAGCAGCGGTCGCGGAACAGGACCGCCCCGCGATAGTAGGGACTCGACTTCGACACCGAGAGGCCCTGCGAGCCGCAGGCCGAGAAGGCCGCGGCCGCGGCGAGCAGCGCGGTCGCTGCGACGAGCATCTTCAGGGGCTGCCTCATGCGCGCCGGAATATATCGGTTGGGCTCCGCGCCGGAGGAGCCGGTGGCGCTGCCGGGAGCATCTGGCGAATGCGGGCCTCTCAGAACCCGTGCGCTGTTTCGGCCGCGCGCAGGGCCAGAAAAACAACCACGAGCGCCGACAGGCTCATCACGCCCATCTCGCGCCGCACGATGGCCGCCACTATCCCGTGCTGGTCGTCCTCGGGCAACGCGCCGAGCGCCTGCGCGTCATCGAGGTCGTGCAGGTCGAGGATCGTTTGCGCGGAGGCGACACGCAACTGCTCGGCGACGAAGGCGATCGCGAGCGGGAGCAGCGCATATAGATAGAAGAGCTGGTCGGTCGAGGAGTGCCCCGCGGCCGCCAGCACACCCACCGCGACGGCGTAGGCGATCGCGCCCACCTGCGCCACGCGCAGCAGGACCCAGAAGCCGCGACTGCTCTCGCGCCTGTACCAGCGCCATCCGCCGAGCAGTCCCGGGACGACGTTGAGCGCGGCCAACGCAACCGCGCCCCACACGACCGCGTCGGTCATTCGATCGAGGCAATCGTCACTATGTAACAGTCTGTCACAAGCGGTGATATAACAGCCCCCCCGTGCTGCGCAGCTACCTTCCCGCGATCGTATTCCTGATTCTCGGCGGCGCCGTGGGCGGTCTGTTCGCGGTACTGAACACAATCGTAGGCCCGCGCCGGCGCGTCGAGCACAAGCAGGACCCCTACGAGTGCGGGCTGCCCTCGGAGGTCAAGCGCGGGATGCGCTTCGGCATCAGCTTCTACCTGATCGCGATGCTGTTCATCCTGTTCGACATCGAGGTCGTGTTCCTGTACCCGATCGCGGTGCAACTGCGCGCCTACGGCGGCTACGCGCTGGCGGAGACGGTCACGTTCATCGCGCTGCTGGCCGTCGCCTTCGTATACGTATGGCGCAGGGGGGCGCTGGAGTGGAGATAAGGCGAGAGGCGGTCGGGACGGAGAGGAAATCCCTACGCGTCAACGAGCACGACTCGAAGGAGCTGTTGCGCGGCGGCGAGCTGCTCGGCCCGACCGCCCCCGCGAGCATGGACGGCGAGGAGCTCGAACGATACGTCCACGAACGCGTGCTCACCACCACGCTCGAGAAGGCCGTCGCGTGGGGACGCTCGAACTCGTTCTTTCCGCTCGCCTTCGGGCTGGCGTGCTGCGCGATGGAGCAGTTCCAAACCGCCGGGCCGCGCATGGACATCGCACGGTTCGGCTTCGAGGCGTTCCGGGCCTCACCGCGCCAGGCCGACCTGATCATCCTGGCGGGGAGGGTGTCGATCAAGATGGCGCCGATCATCCGCCGGCTGTACGACCAGATGCTCGAGCCCAAGTGGGCGATCTCGATGGGCGCGTGCTGCAGCTCGATGGGCGTGTTCAACAACTATGCGCTGGTGCCGGCCGACAAGTTCATGCCGATCGACGTGCACGTGCCCGGCTGCCCCCCGCGGCCCGAGGCCTTGATGCACGGCATCCTGAAGCTGCGCAAGCTGGTCCAGGAGGACCCAGACGCGGGCTGGCGCGAGCGCTACGACGCGGAGGGCACCGAGGAGACCCGCCCAGGTGCCTGACGCTACCGGGCTCGAGCTGCTTGCAAGGGAGTTGCGCGAGAGCGAGGCCGTCGGCGAGGAGGCGATCGCGGGCACGCTGCACTTCCGCGGTCGCGCGACGCTCGAAGCGCATCCGGCCGGCGTCCGCGCCGTACTCGCGGGACTGCGCGAGCGCGGATTCAGCTCGATGATGAGCGTGCACGGCGTCGACTACTACCCGCACGAGCCACGGCTCGGGGTGCACTACGAGCTGCTCGACATGAGCCGGGTCGACCGCATCACCGTGAAGCTGCGTGTTCGGACCGATGCGCCCGAGGTCCCCTCGGTCACGCCGGACGGCGAGGACGGCAAGGGCTGGCCGACCGCCGATCACCAGGAGCGAGAGATCTACGACATGTTCGGCGTCGTCTTCGCCGGCCACCCCGACATGCGCCGCATACTGATGCCCGAGGACTACGAGGGCCACCCGCAGCGGCGCGACTTCCCCGTCGGCGGGGAACCGGTGATCTTCACTCACAACGAAGGCGACGCGCGCGGACGGGGGCGCGGCGGCCGTGCCGAGGCCGTCGGGGACGATTTGGAAGGGGCACGTTCTCGATGGTGAGAGAAGGCCCCAGCCCCACGGTGTCCGAGTACCGTCGTCGGGAGGAGAGCATCACCCTGTCCGCCGTCTCCGAGCAGGCGCAGGAGGCCACCCACGACGAGCTGCTGACGCTCAACTTCGGCCCGCACCACCCCGCCACCCACGGCGTGCTGCGCCTGCTCGTGACGCTCCAGGGCGAGGTCGTGCGCTCGATCAAGCCGATCGTCGGATACGTGCACACGGGGATCGAAAAGACCGCCGAGGACAAGGCCTACTGGAAGGCGATCCCGGTGGTCGAGCGGATGGACTACCTGTCCTACTACTTCAACGCGATGGCTTTTTGCGGCGCTGTCGAGACGCTCGCCGAGGTGGAGGTGCCCAAGCGCGCCCAGTACCTGCGCGTGATCCACCTCGAGCTGAACCGCATCGCCTCCCACCTGATCTGGCTCGGCACGAGCGCCCTGGACCTCGGCGCGGTCTCGATCTTCCTGTACTGCCTGCGCGAGCGCGAGCAGATCCTCGACCTGTTCGAGATGTCCTCCGGAGCGCGCATGCACACGCGCTACTTCCAGGTGGGCGGCGTCATGGAGGACATCCCTGTCGGCTTCGCCGAGAAGGTGCGCGAGTTCACAAAGACGATGCCCGCCCGAGCCGACCAGTACGGGGCAATCCTGAACTCCAATGAGATCGTGCTGCGGCGCCTGCGCGGCACCTGCCCGCTCGATGCGCAGACGCTGCTCGGGCTGGGCGTTACCGGCCCGCTACTGCGCGCCGCCGGCAACCCATGGGACCTGCGCAAGGCCGATCCATACAGCTCGTATGACGACTTCGCCTTTCGGATCCCGGTGGGCACCGTCGGCGACAACTACGACCGCTTCGCAGTCCGCGTGGCGGAGATCTACGAGTCGGTCAAGATCATCGACCAGGCGCTCGACGGCCTCCCGGAGGGCCCACACATCACAACCGACCGCAAGGTCGCCCTGCCCCCGCGCCACGAGCTGGCGACCTCGATGGAGGCGCTGATCCACCACTTCAAGCTCGTCACCGAGGGTTTTCGGGTGCCGCCGGGCGAGGTGTACTTCCCAATCGAGAGCCCACGCGGCGAGCTGGGCTGCTTTGTGCGCTCTGACGGCTCCTCAAAGCCCGCGCGCGTGCACATGCGCGACCCCTCGTTCGTGAACCTGCAGGCGCTCTCGCACATGGCCGAGGGCTCCTACATCGCCGACATGATCGCCACGCTCGCGATGCTCGACCCGATTCTTGGGGGGATAGACCGATGAGCGTCGCGAAGTCGATCAAGGTGCCGGCGAAGCTGCGCAAGCAGATCGAAACGCACATGGCGCTCTATCCGGATTCGCGCTCAGCCGCTCTCCCCGCCCTGGAGGCGGCCCAGCGCGTGCACGGTTGGTGCTCGCCCGAGGCGATCGAGCAGACGGCGTCGGTGATGGGCGTCACTCCCGCCTACCTGGCGGCGGTGGCGAGCTTCTACGACATGCTCGAGACAGAGCCGGTTGGGCGCCACTCCATATACGTGTGTACGAACATATCCTGCTCGCTGCGCGGCGCCGACGCGCTGCACCAAGCCGTCTGCGACGCCGCCGGAGACGATCCGGAGTTCAACGTGCGCTCGTTCGAGTGCCTTGGCGCATGCGACATCGCCCCGATGGCATCCGTCGACGGAGTATTCGTAGGCCCGCTCACGCTCGAGGACGTGCCTCAGCTACTCGACGACGTGCGCGCCGGACGACCGGTGCTGCCAAGCAAGCAGCTCTCCAAGCGCAAGGTGGCCGACCCGCGCGCCAACTCCCGCGAGTTCCCCGCCCACGCGGTCGACGCAGGGTCGGCATCGGCGTCCCCTTCTATCCCCTCCTTGGCCGGTACGGACACGGCTGAAGGGCTGTCCCATGACTGAGGCACTGCTCTTCAAGGACATCGACGAGCCGGGCCTGAACACGCTCGAGGTGTACGCACGGCGCGGCGGGTACGAGTCCCTGCGCAAGGCACTCGCGAGCAGTCCCGAGGACGTGCTCGCACAGCTCGAAGCGTCCGGCCTGCGCGGGCGCGGCGGAGCGGGCTTCGCGATGGGCAAGAAGGTGTCGTTCCTGCCCAAGGGGTCGATCGACAAGTACCTCGTGTGCAACGCGGACGAGTCCGAGCCGGGCACGTTCAAGGACCGCGAACTGATGCAGAAGTCACCGCACATGCTGATCGAGGGGATCGTGATCGCCTCCTACGCGGCGGGCGCCAGCCGCTCGTTCATCTACATCAGGGGCGAGTACGTTCACCAGGCCGACGTGCTCGACGCGGCCCTCGCCGAAGCGCGTGAGGCGGGGTACGTCGGCGAGGACATACTGGGATCGGGGCACTCGCTCTCGCTGGTGGTGCACCGCGGCGCCGGCGCCTACATCTGCGGCGAGGAGACCGGATTGCTCGACTCCCTGGAAGGAAAGCGCGGCAACCCGCGCCTGAAGCCGCCCTTCCCCGCCAACCAGGGGCTCTACAAGGGACCGACGCTGATCAACAACGTCGAGACGCTCTCAACCGTGCCGGCGATCATCGCGATGGGAGGCGAGCGGTACGCGAAGCTCGGCACCGAGACCTCCAAAGGCACAAAGCTCGTGTCGGTGTCAGGGCACGTGCAAAGGCCTGGCAACTACGAGATCGAGCTGGGGATCCCCTCGCGCGAGATCGTCTACGGGCTCGCCGGCGGACCGGCGGAGGGACGCGAGGTCAAGTGCTGGTTCCCGGGCGGCTCATCCTCGCCCGTGCTGAAGAAGGAGGACCTCGACCTCCCATACGACTTCGACTCGCTGGCGAAGGCCGGCTCGATGCTCGGCTCGGGCGCGATCATTGTGGTGGACGACTCCACCCCGATCCTCGACGTGGCGCTGAAGGTGGCGAAGTTCTACGCCCACGAGTCCTGCGGCAAGTGCACCCCCTGCCGCGAGGGCACCAACTGGACCGTGAAGCTGCTCGAACGCATCGACGCGGGCACCGCCACCCCAATGGACATCGAGATCATGGCCTCCGTGCAGGAGCACATAATCGGCAACTGCCTGTGCGTGCTCGGCGACGCGATGGCGATGCCGATCGGCTCCATGATCGCGAAGTTCAGAGACGAGTTCGAGGCTCACATCGAGGAAGCCCGTGCCCGCAATGGAATCGGCGTCCTGGCAAGAGGGGTCCTCGTATGACGAGGCTGTTGGAAGTGAAGGGCCGAAGGGCCGAAACGGTTAACGGCGCCTGGAAGGCGCCGATTCCCATCAAAAGACGGGACTGGATGTCCCGTCTCTCAGACCAAATTAACGGCGAGGCAACGCCACATGCCTAGACCTGCACCAAGGACCATCGCCTTCACAATCGACGGCCGCGAGGTGCAGGCGCCGGAGAACGCGATGCTGGTAGACGCCGCAAAGCTAGGCGACGTGGAGATCCCTGTCTTCTGCTACGAGCCCAAGCTAGGTAACCCCGTCGGCGCATGCCGCATGTGCCTCGTGGAAATTGAGGGCATTCCCAAGCTGCAGACCGGCTGCTCGACGCCCGTGAAGGACGGGATGGTGGTGCACACCCGGTCCGAGCGCGTCAAGACCGCCCAGCAGGCGGTCGTGGAGTTCCTGCTCGTCAACCACCCCCTGGACTGCCCCGTATGCGACAAGGGCGGCGAGTGCCCCCTGCAGGACATCGCCTTCGGCTGGGGCAGCGGCAAGTCGCGCTTCGTGGAGCCCAAGCGCCACTTCGTCAAGCCACTGGAGCTATCGCCGACGATCGCGATCGACCGCGAGCGCTGCATCCTGTGCTACCGCTGCGTGCGCTTCAGCCAGGAGATCTCCGAGGACTACCAACTCGTCCTGCTGGAGAGGGGCGCCCACTCCTATGTGTCTACATTCGACGGGCAGCCCTATGTGGCGCCGTTCAGCGGCAACATCGTCGAGCTGTGCCCGGTGGGGGCGCTGACCTCGCGCAACTACCGCTTCAGGGCGCGCCCATGGGACGTGGAGGACTCGGGCTCGGTGTGCACGCTGTGCCCGTCGCAGTGCAATGTGAGCCTCACGGTGCGCGACGAGCGCGTGCTTAGGGTGATGGCGCGCGATAACCCCGACGTGGACGACGGGTGGCTGTGCGACCGGGGCCGCTTCGCCTATCCGGGGCTGGACGAAGGCCGCGTCACCGAGCCCATGATCCGCGACGGCGGCGAGCTGCGGCCCGTCTCGTGGGAG
>JBARJU010000354.1:0-20947 GCA_049800435.1 Solirubrobacteraceae bacterium | reverse complement strand
GTGCAGCCGGGCGGCGGCGATGTGCTGCAGTTCCTGAAGTCGGGGATCATGGAGACTCCGGATGTGCTCGTCGTCACCAAGGCCGACCTCGGCCAGATCGCGCTTGCCACAATGCGCGACCTCAGCGCCGCCCTGCGCTCACTCGGTGTCAAGGACGGCGGGCCGACGCGGGCGCTGGCCGTCTCCTCGTTGCCCCCAACCCAGGGAATCGACGAGCTGGTGGCGGCCTTGGACGAGCACCGCGCCAACCTCAATCTCGCCCACCGCCGCCTGGGAGCACGACGCGCTGGGGCTCTGCTGGACTTCGCCGGCGAGCACGGCGAGCGGGGGTTGCGAGCCATCGGGGGCCGGCGCGCCGCCGAAGGGTTGCTCGAGCGACAAGACCCGGGGCTCGACGGCAAGGCCCTCGTGGAAGCGCTGGAAGAAGCCATGCCGGCCGACACGAGCTCAGACGAGATCCGATGAGCACCGTGGGGCGTGACCTGCTGACGATGATCGGGGCATTCGTGCTCGCGAGCGCGCTGGCGGGAGCACTGGGCGCGACGAACCTCGGCACAGCGCTCGCCTTCGGCCAGATTGGGTTCGCGGGGAGCGTCGTATACGTGATGCTCAAGCGCTGAGACGCCGGTGGCGCCTCGGGGCCGAGCCTGGTCATAAGCTCTCAGTTGAGATGCTCCTACTACTCGGGTTCGCCGTTCTCGCCGGGGCGGGCACGGCATTGTCGCCATGTGTGCTGCCGGTGCTTCCCGCGCTGCTGGCCTCTGGCGGCGTCGGGGGTAGGCGACGGCCGCTTGGCGTTGTGATCGGGTTGACGGTCACGTTCACGGTCACGATCGTGGGGATCGCGGATGTGGTGGACGGCGTCGGTCTGGGCTCCGATCCGCTCAGGGACGTGGCGGTGGCGGTGCTGCTCGCCTCGGGGCTGGCGTTGCTGGTGCCGGGGCTCGCCGACCGAGTGGAGGCGCGCATGTCGCGGATCGCGGCGCTCGGGGTGGGCGGGATCCGAATCGGCGGTGGCGACGGCTTTCGCTCGGGGCTGCTCGTCGGTGCGGCGCTCGGCTTCGTGTACACGCCTTGCGCGGGACCGATCCTGGCGGCGGTGATCTCGGTGAGCGCCGCGAGCGGAAGGACAGTGGCGGTCGCGGTCGCCTACTCGCTCGGCAGCGCGGCGGTGCTGCTGGCGCTGACGCTCGGCGGGCGCAGGCTGTTCGACAGGATACGGGCGGCCGGACGTGGACCTGCGCTACAGCGCACGCTGGGCGTCGTGATGGCGATCACAGCCCTCGCGATCGTCGCGGGCGCCGATGTGAGCTTTGACCAGTATGTGGCCCAGCACATCCCAGAAGTGAACCTGACGGCGGGCATCGAGAAATCGAAAGCGGTGGAGAGCCGCCTCCCCCAGATCGTCGGACACGGGGCCAAGTTCGCCGCGGGCGCCAAGCCGATAGCGGCGCCGCGAAACGCCAGCGAGGCGACGCTGCTTGCGGACGCGCGCGGATTGAAGGACATCGGGGAAGCGCCCGAATTCAGAGAAACCCAGGGTTGGTTCAACACTCCGGGCAACCGTCCCTTGACGCTGGCCTCACTGCGCGGACGCGTGGTGTTGGTCGACTTTTGGACGTATACGTGCATCAACTGCCTGAGGACGCTGCCATATCTGAAGGCGTGGGATGCGAGCTACCGCAACAAGGGCCTGACCATCGTGGGCGTGCACACGCCGGAGTTCGCGTTTGAGCGCGACGCGGGCAACGTGCAGAGCGCGATCGGGCGCTTTGGCTTGCGATATCCGGTTGTGCAGGACAACGACATGGGAACTTGGAACGCATACGGCAACCAGTACTGGCCAGCCGATTACTTGATCGACGCAAGCGGACACGTGCGCTATGCGGCTGCGGGCGAGGGCGACTACGCACAGACCGAGACCGCTATCAGAGCGCTGCTCGCCGAAGCGGGCAAGAGCGTCGGCGGGGTGAGCCATCCAACCGACATCGTGAAGCCCAGCGAAGTGGCCACACCGGAGACCTACCTGGGTACGGCGCGTGCGCAGGGTTGGCGCAGTGGTCCCCAATCGGGCGTCCACGACTACGGCGCAAGCGCCCCGAGCCGGCTCGGGCTGAACGAATTCGCGTTCACCGGCACCTGGAACATCGCCGAACAGCCCGCCACGGCGGTATCGGGCGCGGGCGTGGACGCCGAGTTTGAGGCCAAGAACGTCTATCTGGTGCTGAGCTCGCGAGGCGAAAGCGCTCGCGGCGTACAGGTGCTGCTCGATGGGCGATCGATCTCGGCGAAAGACGCGGGAGCGGACGTGCACAACGGTGCGGTAACTGTGACGAGCCAGCGCCTGTACTCGCTCGTGTCGCTGCCCGCTGACCGGCAGCACAGGCTGAGCCTGCGCTTCCCCGCGGGCGTGTCGGGTTACGCGTTCACATTCGGCTAGACCGTCGGCCGCGGGCGCCATCAGTTCCAAGGACGCGAACGCACGAGAATCATCAACCTGTCCAGGGGAGTTGAGTCGAAGGCAGAATGCTCTAGCATGGCACGGCCGCATGGCATTGGGCACTGGGTAGACGACCAAGCTTTGGAGGCTTACATGTACCGGGGTTACGGACGGTTCGACAAGCGTCAATCACGATCGATCGGCGCTCTGCTTGGAGTCATGGCTACGCTGCTTGCGCTCGGCCTTGCGCCGACCGTTGCGGGCGCGGAAGTCGAACCGAGCGCCGTCAGCTTTCCCGGCGGTCCCCTCACGGTCTCCGTGGGATCACAGGGGCAGTGCCAGTCCAGCTATGCCAGCAGCGGCAACAACTACTTCCCAGAAGGCGGCAATCTCGGAGACTGCGGCTTTTTCCTCGCCTTTCCAAAGACGGGAAGCGGGCAGCCCGAAGCCCTGAAGGAACAGACATTCGGATTCTTTGGCATCGCCGGCCCTCACCCCTCGAGCTCATATACGCCCGTGTCGCAGTCTCCTGTTACAGGCTCGGGTACCGCGGCTGACCCCTATACGCAGACAACGATCTTCAAGGTAGTCGACTCCGGAAGCAAAGAAGACGCCCTCATTACCGAGACGACGACATACGTGAACGGCCAGCCCCAGTTCGCCTCCACCTATAACGTCAAGAACGTTACGGCCGCCAAGATCTACTTCAGGGCGATCTACGCGGGTGATCTATACGTCAACGGCAACGACTACGGGACCGGCGTCTTCTTGGGGGGCCCGCCCCGCTTCATCGGCGGGCAGAACACCGCGTCCGGCGTGCTTGGGGGCTTCCAGGAGGCGCCGGCGCCGGCGCTGCCGTGGACAGCCTTCCAGGAGGGCTGCTGGAACGAAACCCCTGAAAGTCGTTGCGAAGCGGCAGCCCCGACAGACCAAGGCATCTGGAACGACGTCAGAAGCACGGACGAAAGCATTCGCGCCTTCAACGAATCGATCGATCCGGCGCCGATCGACAACGCGGCCGGCGTGGAGTGGGACCAGCTGCGCGAAGCCGGCCTGGAAGCCGGGAAAGAACAGGCCTTCACGATCGTCAACCGAACGCAGGTGCCGAGCACGCTTCAGGTCAGCCCTGCCAACCAGACGCTCACGCAGGGACAGACCGAGACGATCACTGTGACTGCGGTAGACACCGCCAACCAGCCGTATGCCGGCAAGAGTGTACGCTACACCGTCGCGGGAGCCAATCCGCAGTCGGGCTCGGTCGTCCTGAACGCGGCCGGACAGGCGCAGATCTCATATGTCGGCCACAACGCGGGCATCGACACCACACAGCTGTTCGTCGACCTCGGTGGTAGCGGCGCCCAGACTCCAAACGATCCAGCGGGCACAGCCAGGGTGACGTTCGTCCCTGTCCCGCCGACACCCAACAGCAGCTACAAAGTCCAGAGCATCAAAGCCAACTCAGATGGCACGATCACGATCGTGTTCGTACCAACCCAGTCGGGCACGGCGACGCTGGAAGTGACGGTGCCTACGGGAACTATCGCCCGCCGCCAGGCGATCGCCGCAAGGAGAGCCAAGAAGTGCAAGCGCGCTCAGGTCAAGATCAAGGGTAAATGCCGCCCGAAGACGACTGTCTCGGGGAAGGTCTCTGCCACGGGCGTGGCCGGGGTCCCGCTGACCCTGACCGTCAAGCCGTCGAACAAGGTCCTGCGGGCACTGAGGAAAGGCAGGAACGTCAAACTGACGGCGACGCTGACCTACCATTCTGCGCTTGGCGGAGCCCCGACGGCGCAGGTCTTCCACGTGACCGTCAAGGGCAAGAAGAAGAAGCACTAGGTCATACAATGACCTCCATGGAGGGACCTGCCCCAGAGACCACCGCGAGAGCGTGGCTGCGGTGCTACCGCTGCTGGTCGCAAAACCTCGAGGTGCAGGTGCACTACGAGGGCATCCACAAGATCGACCCCGAGACGGGCGAGCGCTCGGAAGTCGTGGACGAGCTGCAGGAGGCGGTCGTGCAGTGCCTCGACTGCATGCACGACCAACCCCACCTCGGCTTCTCCCAGGGGCGCGTCGAGCCGATCGAGGACCGGTGGGAACGGATGATCGCGGGGACGCCGTGGGTAGCCTCGTGCACCGTGACGGTTGAGTCCGACGACGTTGAGATCTGCTCGGGGCCCGAGGCGGGCGATGCGCTCTCATATGCCGCGTTCGGGGAGTATGGGGTGAGGGAGTTCTTCACGCACGTGCGTTTTCACAAGCACGAGGAGGACCAGATCGTGGTGCACCTGCTCGTGGAGCTATATGCACGCTCGCTCGAGGAGGCCACCGAAGTGCTCGAGTCGGCGGCGAGGGGCGTGCTGACGATCACCTCGCTGGCCGAGGAGTCCCGTCCGCCGGCATCTGCGGCGGGCGAATCGCACGAACACGAATAGCCGCGTCAACGTTCATCATCTGAGCGTGGGCGTGCTCGCGACGAAGATCCTGTTGGCGCCGACGTTCGTGGTGGGGGCCTCGCTCGCGGCGAGGCGCTACGGGGCGCGGATCGGCGGACTCGTGGGCGGTCTGCCCGTCGTGGCCGGCCCGATATTGCTGGTGTTCGCGCTCAGCCACGGTCGCGCGTTCGCGGCCGACGCGGCCGCCGCGACATTGCTGGGGATCGTGTCGCTGTTGGCGTTCATCGTGGTGTACGCACATCTGGCGAGCAGAGTGCGGTGGACAGCAAGTCTTTTTTTTGGATGGGGGGCGTTCTTTGCGATGACAGGGGCGCTCAACACCATCACGATGGGCATCGATCCGGCGCTCGCGGTGGTGCTCGCGGCGGTTGGGTTGACGCTGCTCGCGCTACCTCGGGTGCGAGGCGAGCGGCTTAACATGGCGAGGCTCCCCACCTGGGACCTGCCGTTGCGCGCGCTGAGCGCCTTGGCGCTCGTGCTCGCGCTGACGGCACTCGCCGGTCAGCTCGGGGCGAAACTGAGCGGGCTGCTGGCGCCGTTTCCGGTGATTGCAAGCGTGCTGGCCGTGTTTACGCACGCCCAGCACGGAGAGCAGGACCTGCTGCGCATCATGCGGGGCTTCGTGATCGGCCTTGTCGCCTATGCGCTTTTCTGCTTCGCCCTGGCGGTGTCGCTCGAATCGCTCGGAATAGCAGCGAGCTTCTTGCTCGCCGGGCTCGCCGCACTGGCGATCCAGGCTGTCGCGCTGACGGTGACGTGGCGCCGGCGTGAGCCGGCGGCCGAGCCGCTCTAAGGGCCCTAAGCCAAGAGGCGCCGCTCGAGCGCAAGCAGCTGCTCGTGGAGCTCCCTGGGGAGGCGGTCGAACTTGCCGAGGTGCTCGTGGAAGTGAGGCAGCTGGGCCTTCCACTCGGCGACGTCCACGCGCAGGAGCTCGGCGACATCCTCGTCTGAGATATCAAGGCCAGAGGTATCGAGCCCCTCGGGGCCCACGGGCGGCATGACCCCGATCGGCGTCTCCACGGCGGCGCCGTGGCCGGCGCAGCGCGCGAACACCCATGCGAGCACGCGTGAGTTCTCGCCGTAGCCGGGCCACAGGAAACGTCCGGAGGCATCCTTGCGGAACCAGTTGACGTAGAAGATCTTCGGCAGCTTCGCGGGGTCGGCCTCACGCCCGATCTTCAGCCAGTGGGCGAAGTAGTCGGCCATGTTGTAGCCGCAGAAGGGGAGCATGGCGAAGGGGTCGAAGCGCAGCTCGCCCACCGTGCCTGCGGCGGCAGCGGTCTTCTCAGAGCCCATGACCGAGCCGAGGAAGACGCCGTGCTCCCAGTCGAGCGCCTCGGTGACGAGCGGCACCACGGTGGAGCGCCGCCCGCCGAAGAGCATCGCGCTGATGGGCACGCCGGCGGGGTCCTCCCACTCCGGCGCGATCGCGGGGTCCTGGGCGGCGGGCACCGTGAAGCGCGAGTTGGGATGCGCCGCGGGGGTCTCGGAGGCAGGCGTCCAGTCGTTGCCGTGCCAGTCGGTGAGGTGCGCGGGCGGCTCCTTTGTAAGGCCCTCCCACCACACGTCGCCGTCGTCGGTGAGGGCGCAGTTGGTGAAGATCGTGTTTCTCTCGACGGTGCGCACGGCGTTGGGGTTGGTGGCCTCGCCCGTGCCGGGAGCCACGCCAAAGAAGCCGGCCTCCGGGTTGATCGCGTAGAGGCGCCCGTCCTGTCCGAACTTCATCCAGGCGATGTCGTCGCCGACCGTTTGCACGTCCCAGCCTGGGAGCGTGGGGATCAGCATCGCGAGATTGGTCTTGCCGCACGCGGAGGGAAAGGCGGCGGCGATGTACTTAACCTCCTTCTCGGGAGAGGTGAGCTTGAGGATCAGCATGTGCTCTGCCATCCAGCCCTCGTCGCGGGCCATGACCGAGGCGATGCGAAGGGCCAGGCACTTCTTGCCGAGTAGGGCGTTGCCTCCGTAGCCGGAGCCATAGGATGTGATCTCGCGCGTGGCGGGGAAGTGGACGATGTACTTGTTGTCGGCGTTGCAGGGCCAGGGCACATCTGTGACGCCGTCCCCGAGCGGCATGCCGACCGAGTGCAAGCACGGGACGTAATCGCCGTCCTCGCCGAGAACCTCGAGCGCACCCGTGCCCATGCGGGTCATGATGCGCATCGAGACCGCCACGTAGGGAGAGTCGGTGAGCTGCACCCCGATCTGGCTCTTGTCGGAGCCGAGCGGGCCCATGGAGAAAGGAACCACGTACATGGTGCGACCGCGCATCGCGCCGCTGAACAGCTCGCCCAGTGCCTCCTTCATCTCCGCCGGGTCACACCAGTTGTTGGTGGGGCCGGCTTCGGACTCGTGGGGCGAGCAGATGAACGTGCGATCCTCCACCCGGGCGACATCGCCCGGATCGGAGAGTCCCAAGTAGGAGTTGGGACGCTTGGCGTCGGAGAGGCGCTTGAAGGTGCCCGCGTCCACCAGGATCTGACAGAGGCGGTCGTACTCCTCAGCGGAGCCGTCGCACCAGTGGATGGCCGCGGGCTCGGTGAGCGCGGCGATCTCCTCGACCCACTTGAGCAGGCGCTTGTTCTTCGTATTGGGCGCGGCGGTGACGGTGTCCATGACGCGCAAGCCTACTCGACGCTGCCTTCGGCGAAGGCCCCGACCCGACGCTACGCGTCGTGTGCCCGCTCGCGGCGCGGCACCAACACGAGGCGCTTGAACTCCGCGACGAGCACGCCGTCCTGGTTGTAGACGCGCGTGTGGACCTTGACGGTGCCGCGGTCGGGCTTGGACTTCGACTCCTTCCTCTCCAAGACCTCGGACTCACAGAAGAGCGTGTCGCCGTGGAAGACGGGCGCGGGGTGCTTGAGCTCTTCGGTGGCGAGGTTGGCGATCGCCTTGCCGGAGACGTCTGAGACGGACATGCCGAGCGCGAGCGAGTAGACGAGCGGACCGACGACGACGTTGCGTTTCTGCTGGGAGGCGGACGCATAGACGTCGTTGAGGTGCAGGGGGTGGTGGTTCATCGTGATCAGGCAGAAGAGGTGGTCGTCAGCCTCCGTGACGGTCTTGGCGGGCCAGTGCTTGTAGACGGCGCCGACCTCGAACTCCTCCAGGTAGCGGCCGTAGGGGTGGGCGCCGCTTGCCTCGCGTGCGGCCTGGTCGGTCTCAAAGGGTTTGGTCTCACTCATGGTCCGCAACGATACAGTTCAGCCTCCAGACGACACCAGGAGACCAGACTTGCGCAACCCCCGCGACTTCTTCAAGCCCCTCGCGATCGACGCCCCCGAGCCGGCACGGGAGATCCCATTCAAGCCGTCCCGGATGATCCACTTCCTCGATTTCTCCAACGAGAAGATGGTCGCCAAGGTGCCCGACATCGCGCCCCAGGTGGACATCCTGCTCGGCAACCTCGAGGACGCCGTGCCGGTCGATCGCAAGGAGGCCGCGCGCGCCGGGCTGATCAAGGTCGGCCGCGAGATGGAGCTCGGGGACACCGCTCTGTGGACACGCGTCAACGAGCTCGCCTCACCCTGGGTGCTGGACGACCTGACCCAGCTCGTCACCGAGATCGGGCACAAGCTCGAGGTCATCATGGTCCCGAAGATCGAGGGCCCGTGGGACATCCACTACGTGGACCGCCTGCTCGCTCAGCTCGAGGCCAAAGCCGGACTGGATCGGCCGATCCTCGTGCACGCGGTGCTCGAGACCGCCCAGGGCGTGGCCAACCTCGAGGAGATCGCCTGCGCCTCGCCGCGCATCCAGGGAATGAGCTTCGGCCCAGCCGACCTCGCGGCCTCGCGGCGCATGAAGACCACCCGCGTCGGCGGCGGACACCCCGGCTACCGCACGATCGCCGATCCGGATCCCGATAACCCCGACGCGCCGCGCCCCAGCTACCAGCAGGACCCCTGGCACTACTCGATCGCCCGCATGGTCGACGCCTGCACCTCCGTCGGCGCGCTCCCCTTCTACGGCCCCTACGGCGACATCCGCGACACCGAGGGCTGTGAGACCCAGTTCCGGGCCTCGTTTCTACTGGGCTGCGTCGGCGCTTGGTCGCTGCATCCCGCCCAGATCGCGATCGCCAAGCGCGTCTTCTCGCCCGACCCCGAGGAGGTGGCGTTCGCCAAGAAGGTGATCGAGGCGATCCCCGACGGCCGCGGGGTGCACATGATCGACGGCAAGATGCAGGACGACGCCACCTGGAAGCAATGCCAGGTGATGGTCAAACTGGCCGAGATGCTCGCCCGCAAGGATCCGGAGCTGGCCGAGGCTTACGCGTTCGTGCCGGCCGGGGCCTGAGGATCCGGCCGCCGAAGGAGAAGAGATGACCGAGGTGGTGCAGAGGACGGTGCAGGACGGCGTAGCGCTGCTGACGCTCAACCGGCCCGAGCGGCTGAACGCGTGGACGGCGGAGTTGGGGCATGCCTATTTCGACCTGCTCGAAGAGTGCGCCCGCACCGCGGACGTGCGCGTGATCGTCGTGACCGGCGCCGGCAAAGGGTTTTGCGCGGGCGCGGACATGCAGGAGCTGAAGGCGCTCGGCGAGGGCGATCTCGACGGAGTATCCGTGGTCGCCGATGAGCGACCGCAGAGCTTTCCGCTGTCGATCGAGAAGCCGATCATCGCCGCGATCAACGGCGCCTGCGCCGGGCTGGGGCTCGTGCAGGCGCTGATGTGCGACATCCGTTTCGTCGCCGCGGGCGCCAAGCTCACGACCGCCTTCTCACGCCGCGGACTGGTGGCCGAGCACGGCATCTCGTGGATCCTGCCGCGACTGGTGGGACCGGCCCGCGCGCTCGATCTGCTGCTCTCCGGCCGGGTCGTGCTCGGAGAGGAGGCGGCGGCCCTCGGCCTCGTCAACCGCGTGCTCGAGCCCGAGAAACTGCTCGAGACGACGCTGGCCTACGCACGCGACCTCGCGGTCAACTGCTCGCCGGCGAGCATGGCGTCGATGAAGCGCCAGGTATATGCGGACCTCACGTGTGGCCTCCCCGACGCCCTCACGGAGGCCAACCGGCTGATGGTCGAGTCGTTCAGCGCTCCCGACTTTGTGGAGGGCGTCGCGAGCTTCCTCGAGCGCCGCGAGCCCCGGTTCGGGCCCCTCGCCCACTGAGGACCCACGCCCTAACCGGCATCGAGTAGGCGGAAACGAACCCCGCCCAGCTCGAGTGCTTCGCGCTCGCGGCGCAGCGCCAGCGGGAGCTCGACGGCGATCTCGACCAACCCCTCGGCGCGTTGGTCATCCGTAGCGGCGAAGCAGACCTGCCCGCCGTCGAGATGCAACAAGGCATGTGCGTCGCCCACGGGTGCGACGTCGAACGGGGACTGCCCTTCACCCGACGCGGCGGCGCGCGGTACGGGCTGCCGATCGCCCGAAACCGGGACACCCAACACCTGTGCCCAGCGCGCCGCGACGGCGCCTGGGTCGCCGACCGCGACGGTCGTTCCGGCCACACGTCCCGGGGCGCCGCTACCCGTTCTCCCGGTCCAATCCGGTCCGCCCCAGCGCCATGTCCCGTATGGCCGAGACTGGTCCAGCGACACGATCGCTCCTCGCATGTCGGCCGGGTGCAGGTGGGTGCCGGAGATGTCGGGCAGGTCGATCCGCCACACGACGCGGATGCCCATCTGCTCCACGCGCGCTCTGGCGCCGTCGAGATCCTCGAGATCGAAGATCACCATGTAGCCGCCGTCGCCATGGCGGTCGAGATAGCGACCGGCCGCGGTGCCCGGCCGCACGGGAGAGACCACCTCCAGGAAGCAGTCGCCCAGCGCGAAGACCGCGTTGAGGAGCCCGAACTCCGCGACACCGGGGTCGCGGAATGGCTCCCCAAGGCCCAGCTCGGCCCGCAGTGCGGACACAACCGGCTCGAGCTCGCTCGCCACGAGCACCGCCTGGCGCAGCCGGACGCCGAATCGATCCTCGTTCACAGTGAGCCAAGCCTAGCGCTGAGGCCCAGGGCTCTGCGTACTTGCTCACCCATCTGTCGTGGACGAGCCGGCGGCGAGCTTGACGCAAAGCTCAGCGCACCGATCCATGTAGCGCGCCCACGCGGTGTGGACGAACAAGCTCAGCAAGATCGCCGCCGGGCGTCCGTGCGCCTCGAACGAGTACGTCCACCGAAAGCTCGACCCGCGCTCGGTCTTCGTGAAGTCCCAGACCCCGACCGCGTGATGCACGAGTCGCCCGAGCGGGCTCGTGAATCGATCGACCCTGTATTCGAATCGTCGCGGGCGCTCCCAGACCAGGACCTGCTCATGAGCCGTGTTGCCATCCTCGAGCAGGACAGTTCGCTCGGAGCCAGGCGTGTCCCACGGCCCTGTCACGTCACGCGTCCCGGTGACCGCGGGTATGGGACCCCAGCGGCGCAATACCCGGGGGAGCACATCCTCTGCCACGACGACGTCGAACACGCGCTCCACGTCAACGTCGAGCTCCCTGGAGACGGTGTGAGAAGTGCTTCCCAACGATGGCACCCTATAGCGTGGCGTGAGTAGGCACCGCTGCGCGCCCTGAAGCGGCCGATCCACGTCGCACAGCTCGAGGAGGCCCGGCCGGTGCTGCTCCTTGCGCGTGATCTCGTGAGCCCGCACCTTGGGACGGTGGTGACCGCGCCGCTCGCCGTGTTCACCGGCGCCTACGTCATACTGCCGCCGGTCGTGTCAACCGTCGCGCCGTTCACGCTCCAAGCCGAGCACCTGCTCCGCGCTCCCGGCCTGTTCAACTGGTCGACGGTCACGCTGCTTGCGCTCGTGGTGTACGTGTACACGGTCGAGGTCGAGCGGGCCAACTGGAATGCGGTGCTCGCCGGCCTGGTGTTCTGGCTGATGGACTGGGCGAATGAGATCGTCAATGCGCTCGTCCTGCACTTCAACGGCCGCGCCGCGCTGTGGACGGTGACCGGCAACAGCAGCTTCGTGATCCTGATCGGCCTGACGATCGAGATCTCGCTCTTCTTCGCGATCAACGGCGTCATCTTCGCCAAGCTACTACCGGCCGATCGGAGCACTCGGATCCTCGGTCTGCCGAATCGCTGGGCGCTGGCGATCGGCCTCTCGGTCGTGTCTGTCGGTGTCGAGTTGCTGTTGCACGCCGACGGTGTCTTCCACTGGTACTACTGGTGGTGGAACGTGGCGAGCTTCCCCGTGATCGTCGTGTTCGGCTACCTGACCTTCTATGTAGTGGCGTTCTGGGTTCACGACATGCCACGGCGGGCGCGGCAACTGCAGGTCGTGGGTTCACTGGCTGCGCTCAATCTCGTGGCCGGTCTGGTGTTCGGACCGCTCTTGGGCTGGATCTGAGCTGACGGCGCAATCCCCGCGGCGCAGTGGACGTCGCGAGGCGTGTGCGCATGGAGATGTGCTCATTTTCTCGCATCGTGCGCTTTCGATGCGATGATCCAAAATCGGCACACGGCACCAATATTGTGCTAATGTCTGGATATGAGCACATCCACACAGCCCGAGGAGCAGCCGTTTCGCGTCTACACCGCAGCCTCGGTCGGCCAGGCCATCCGGCACTACCGCATACAGGCGGGGCTTACCCAGGCGAAGCTCGCCGACCAGGTGGGGATCACCCGGAGCTACCTGTCCAGACTTGAGAAAGGCCAGGAGACAGAGCAGCTGCGTCGCGTCATCGTCCTCCTGCGCCGCCTGGGAGTGCGGGCGACACTGCGACACGAGGACTGGTGATGAGCGACCGTCTCGCCATCTGGCTCTATGACACGAAGGTCGCGACAGTCGAACAGGAACGTCACCGCATGCGCCTGCGGTACACGCGCGAGGCGATCCAAACGTTCCCCGCCGGCGCCCCGCTGCTGTCGCTGCAGCTCACAGTCAGGCAGGAGCGGTTCCCAAACGGCGTCGTTCGCTCGTTCCTCGACGGGCTTCTGCCGGAGGGCGACGCCAGGCGAGCCATCGCGGAGGACTTCGGTCTCCGTGCAAACGACACGTTCAGCCTAGCCCGTGCGCTCGGGCGTGACTGCGCCGGGGCCCTTGTGATTCAGCCTGACAACGAGGCAACCCCCTCACAACCGACGACGTTGACCGCCGACCCGCTGAGCGACGACGAGCTCGCTCGGCTCGTGGACAACCTTCGCAGCGCGCCTCTGGGCGTCGATCAGCGAGTGCGGATCTCGCTCGCCGGGGTCCAGGAGAAGCTGCTCCTGACCCGCCTACCCGACGGGAGGTGGGGCAGGCCGGTTGACGGCACACCCTCGACGCACATACTCAAGCCCGAGATACGCGACTACCCGCGCACCGTCGAGAACGAGGCGTTCTGCATGAGGGTCGCCAAGCACTTGGGCATGACTGTCGCCGGCGTCGAGACAACCGAGGTCGACGGACGGAAGCTGATCGTCGTGTCGCGCTACGACCGCATCGTGGCTCCCTCGGGCGCCGTGGAGCGCGTCCACCAGGAGGACTTCTGCCAGGCGACAGGGACACTGCCTGCGAACAAGTACGAGGAGGACGGCGGTCCCTCGCTGCGCAAGATCGCCGGAATCCTCAGCGAGGCCGATCCCGATTCGCTCGACTCTCTACTGAGAGCCGTGACTCTCAACGTGGTGATCGGAAACGGCGACGCCCACGCAAAGAACTTCTCGCTCGTGCACGATCGTGCCGGAGCCCTGCGGCTCGCTCCTCTGTACGACCTGCTGTCAACGCTCATGTACGGCGACGACCGGCTGGCGATGTACATCGACAACGTACACCGCACCAACCGGGTGACCTTCGACCGTCTCGCCAACGAGGCGGCGACGTGGGGCCTGTCGCGGACCAGGGCCGCGGAGATCGTCGGCGACCTTCTCGCTCGACTGCCCGATGCGGTCGAGCGGGCGGCGCGGGAGACGCCAGGGATGCCGGCTGAGATCCTGGAGATCGTGGCCGCGCAACTTGACCGATTGCGGCCCCGCGTAGCTCGATCTTCAGCGCCCGTGTAGCACGTTACGAGCGCAACCGCTATTGTTAACCCTATGGCTAACAATGTGTTGCTCGATCGATCGTTCGCGGCGTGCTCGCACCCGATCCGCCGAGGGATCATCGAGCGGCTGAGCGAAGGCGAGCTGACCGTCGGGGAGGCAACGCGCGACTTTGGCGTGTCCAAGCCAGCTATCAGCAAGCACCTGAAGGTGCTCGAGGAGGCGGGAACGATCGTGCGCGTGATCGACGGCCGCACCCACCGCCTGCGCCTGCGCCAGCGTCCGCTCGACGACGCGTACGTATGGATGACCCGTCAGCGCGAGCTGTGGGAGCGCAAGCTCGACACGGTCGAGGAGTATCTGCGCGAGCAACGGGAAAGCCAACAGCCGCATGACGCCCGACTACAGCGCGAGACGACCCAACCACCGAAGGAGTCGAGATGACCGAGACCACCGAGATGAGCGAGACGAGCCTGCGACTGCAGCGCACCTACGAGGCGTCCCCGGAGGACGTGTTCGACGCGTGGACCAACCCGGAGGTGCTGCGGCGCTGGTGGGTGGTCGACCCCGCCGGGCGCACGCCGGTGGCCGACGTGGATCTGCGTGTGGGCGGACGCTACCGCCTGTCGATGGAAGATCCCAGCGGGACCAGGCACACCGTCGGGGGCGAGTACCAGGAGGTGGTCCGCCCGACGCGGCTCGTATACAGCTGGTGCTGGGAGCAGGAGGACGGACAGCCGGGTCACGTGAGCACCGTGACGGTGGAGTTCCGAGGCGACGGCGAGCGCACCAACGTCGTGCTGGAGCACACGGGCCTCGCATCCGCCGAATCTCGCGACCAGCACGCACACGGCTGGAACGCGTGTCTGGAGATCCTCCAGTCGCGTGTGTTCGAGCACGCAACGCAGACATCGTGATCAACGCCGGCTGACACCCGGCGTTGGGGAGCGCGAGCGAGCAGCGAGAACGAGCAGACGAAGCACCTAAAGACAAGCACCATTGGAAAAACAACACAAACAGGAGGACTGAAGATGGCTAACTACCTGCTGGCATACACCGGTGGCGGCATGGCACAGACCGACGCGGAGCGCGAGGCGGCGATGGCCACCTGGGGCGCCTGGTTCGGCAAGCTCGGCCCTGCAGTCGTCGAGGCCGGAAACCCCGTGGGCGCGTCCACGTCGGTGAGCGCCTCGGGGAACGGCGCGGCCGGCTCGGGCCTGACCGGCTACTCGGTCATCACGGCCGACAGCCTCGACGCGGCGGCGGCGCTGGTCACCGATTGCCCGATCCTCGCAAGCGGCGGCAAAGTCGACGTATACGAGACGATCCCGGTCATGTAGTCGAGCGTGGCGGACGGGCCCCGAGTCCAGGCGCCGTCCGCCACGCTCAGCGCACCGCGCGGGCCACACACGGCCGCGTCTTGTAGGGTTCCGACGCCCCCAGCCGACGACGCCGTCGGGTAATCGCAAACGACCTTCAGGACGCGATGAGATTCTTCGAGTACGAGGCGCGCGAGGTAGTCAAGCGCGCAGGCATTCCGGTAACCGACTACGGCTTCACCACCGATGCGGCCGAGGCCAAGCAGATAGCTGAGCGCATCGGCGGGGCTACCGTGATCAAGTCCCAGGTGCTCACGGGTGGGCGTATGAAGGCCGGCGGCGTCAAGTTCGCCGACACACCCGAGGAAGCCGAAGCCCATGCGCGCGACATCCTCGCGCTCGAGATCAACGGACACATGCCACGTGGTGTACTCGTGGACCCGAAGGCGGAGGTCGCCCAGGAGTACTACGCCGGGGTCGTGTGGGACGGGACGCGCAAGCAGCCCGTGATGATCTTCTCGCCGGTGGGAGGCATCGACATCGAGCAGGTCGCCGAGGAGCAGCCCGACAAGGTGGGGCGCCGGCACTTCTCGAACATCCTGCCGCTCAGCGACTTCCAAGCCAAGGAGGTGATCGCCTCCACGGGTGTCACCGGCTCGGCCTTGAACAAGCTCGTCCCGATCGTGACGCGCCTCGCGAAACTGTTCGTCGAGAACGACATGACGCTCGCCGAGATCAATCCGTTGGGCCAGCTCGTGGACGGGTCGTTCGTCGCGCTCGACGCGCACATGGACATCGAGAACGAGGCGCGTGGACGCCACAGGAAGCTCTTGGCCGACCTGGGCGTCGGCGACGAGGAGACGCGCCAAGCACGCGAGGCCACCCCGTTCGAGCTCGCAGGCGAGCAGGTCGACGCCACCGACCATCGCGGCGTGGCGGGCAACGTGACCGAGTTCGACGGCAACCTCGGTCTCGTAATCGGCGCCGGTGGCGGCTCGCTCACGCTGTTCGACGCCGTCAGGGCCCACGGCGGCAAGCCCGCCAACTACTGCGAGATCGGCGGCAACCCCTCGGTGGCGAAGGCGTGCGGACTGGCGAAGCTGGTGCTGCAGAAGCCAGGCGTCGAGCGGATCGCCGTGATGATGTCGATCGTGTCCAACACACGCGTTGACATCGTCGCGCGCGGGGTCATCAAGGCGTGTATCGAGTTGGGCATGAACCCGGCCGAGAAGATCGCGATCTTCCGCATCCCGGGCGCGTGGGAGGAGGAGGGCTTCAAGATCCTCGAGAAGTACGGCGTCGACTATGCCGACCGCTCGGTCTCGCTCAACGAGGCCGCTCGCCGCGCGGTCGAGAAGATCGAACCCCACCCACCCGTGTCCGCATACCCAGAGGGCACACAGTGAGCAACCACTCTCCGAACCCACGAGCACAGCCGCGGGGCAGGACGCCCCGCGCCCCCCGGCCCGTTCCGACGCCGCGACGCGCGGACGATCTCAAAAAAACGACCCCCATCCCACTATGAGCATCCTGATCGACGCATCAACAACGTTCATCGTCCAGGGAATCACAGGCCGCGAGGCTGTCAACCTAACCAGAGAGTGCCTGGACTACGGCGCGGGCGCGAAGGTCGTCGGCGGCGTCACGCCCGGGCGCCTCGGCCGCGAGGTGCACGGAGTGCCCGTGTTCGACACGGTCGCCCAGGCCGTCGCCCACCATGGCGCGCCGATCTACGGCTCGGTCGTGACGGTCCCCCCCGCGTTCACCAAGGACGCCGTGTTCGAGGCGATCGAGAACGGGATCGAGTTGATCGTGATCGTCACCGAGCGCATCCCACGCCGCGACGTGGCCGAGATGGTCGAGCTGGCCACGCTGCGCGGAGCGCGCATCATCGGTCCCAACTGCCTGGGGATCATCGTCCCGGACGTCATCAAGATGGGCGGCATCGGCGGTCCGGCACGCAATGCCGCGCAGGCCTACACGCCCGGCCCGATCGGAGTGATCTCGCGCTCGGGCGGCATGACCACAGAGATGTCCTCGACGCTCAGCGCCGCCGGCCTCGGCCAATCGACAGCCGTGTCGATCGGCGGCGATGCCATCATCGGCTCGAGCTACGCCGAGCTCATGCCTCAGTTCGAGGCCGACGAGCAGACACAGGGCATCGTGATCTACACCGAGCCGGGCGGGCGCATGGAGGCCGAGCTTGCACGCTGGGTCACCGACAACGACTCACGCCTGCCGATCGTGGCATTCATGGCGGGGCGCTTCATGGACGAGATGCCAGGCATGAGCTTCGGCCACGCCGGCACGATCGTCGAAGGCAAGGAGGACACCGCGACCGAGAAGATCGCACGCCTCGCACAGGCCGGCATCGCGGTGGCGGAGCGCATCGAGGACATCCCGGAGATGATCCAGGCGAAGATCGCCGAACGGAGTGGCGCCGCCCAAGGGAGTCCCGCATGAGCCCCGAGCGCATGGCCGTCGTAAGACAAGGAGTCCCCACATACCCGGAGGGCACACAGTGAGAGCGGATGGAATCTTCATCGCGGTCGAGGTCTCCGACGCGGCAGCCTCGGACGCGGCGCTCGCCGCGAAGCTCGCCGAAGCTTGCCCCGTGGACATCTTCGCCCAAGCCGACGGCGGCACACTGGAGCTCGTGGAGCGCAACCTCGACGAGTGCGTGCTCTGCGGTCTCTGCCTGACCGCCGCACCCGACGGCGCCGTGGAGATCGTCAAGCTCTACGACGGCGACGCGATCCTCGCGCGATCCTGACCGAAACCTCCGCCTCGCCCGCTATGTTAGAGACGCTAACCGCGCCCTAACGGTTCCCAAGACTCCGGCAGGTGAGCTTCCATCCGATGGACTCAAGCCCCAACGTGAAATGGCAAGACGGCACGCTCTCGCGCGAGCGGCGCTGGCAGGCCCTCCAAGCCCGTGGGGCAACCGTCTGGATAACGGGTCTCCCCTCCTCTGGCAAGTCGACGCTCGGCGGCGCCGTCGAGGAGCGACTGGTCGAGGAGGGCCGCGGCGCCTACCTGCTCGACGGAGACAACCTGCGCTGCGGGATCTGTGGCGACCTCGGCTTCGAGCGGGCCGATCGCGAAGCCAACGTACAGCGAGTGGGCGAGCTCGCGCGACTGTTCGCCGACTCGGGTGCCGTGGCGGTCGTCGCGCTGGTTTCCCCCTACGAGCGAATGCGCACGCAGGTGCGCGAACGCCATCGGCACGACAGGCTGCCGTTCTTCGAAGTGTTCCTCGACACGCCTGTGACCGTGTGCGCCGAGCGCGACCCCAAGGGTCTCTATGCGCGCGCGCTATCCGGCGAGCTCAACGGATTCACAGGCATCGACGACCCATACGAGCAGCCGCCCAACCCCGATCTGCGTCTGACCCCGGACATGAGTGTGCCGGTCGGGGTGGACGCGGTGCTCGAGCTCCTACAGACGGGCCTCCAGGCGGTGGCGCTCACCACCGCAGGAGCATCAGCCCAACGGTGACCCCCGGTCCGACGGTGACCATCAGCCCACGCTCCCCCGGCCGCGGCTCGCGACGGTCGAGCATGCGCTTCATGACGTAGAAGATCGACGGCGTGCCGACATTGCCGTGCTCGGCCAGCACGTCGTAGCTGTCGGCCACATCCTCGCGCGAGAGCCCCAACGCTTCCTGCACACTCTCGATAATGCGCCGCCCGCCGGGGTGCACGAGCCAGTGATCGATCGCCCCGCGATCGATGCCGCTCGAGCCGAGGAAGTCATCCACCAGCTCGCCAAGCCCGTCGGCGGCGACGTCGGGCAGCTCGCGGATCAGGTGCAGGTAGCTGTCGTCGGGCGCGAGCTGCATCCGCACGGCGCCGAGCGTGCCTCCGATCTGATGAACCTTTGAGGCGAGGATCGCCGGACCATCCGGATGAATGGGCGAGGCAGCCGGCGCTTCGTCGAACTCGATCAGCGCCGCCGCGCAGCCATCGCCGAAGATCGAGGAGCCGACGGTCTTTGAGCGCGTATCCTCCGCCGAGGCGCCCATCAGGATGCCCGCCATGCTCTCGGCGGCCACCACCAGCGCCTTCTTGCCTGGATGCGCGCTCAGCGTCTGCGAGGCGAGCCTGAACAGCGGCACGGCGCTCGCGCAGCCGACGCCCACCACGTGGTACTTGTCCGTGGAGGGGTCCATCTCGTAGTGGTCCACGAGCCGGTGCGCGATCGTGGGACCACCGAGCGAGTAGAGGCTCGCGCTGAGGACCACCCCGATGTCGGCTGGGTCGATCTCCAGCTCGTCGATCGCCCTGACCGCATCGCCGAGCAGCTGCTCCTCGACCGCGAGCGTACGACCCTGAACGGTCGTTGCGAGCAACTCGTCGGTCAAGTTCAGCCTGCGGCGGCGCACGCCGCAGCGGCTGAAGATGCGCTGCGCGAACTCGTCGTCGGAGAGCCCCAGCAGCGCCAGCACCTCATCCTGGGAGAACGAGGTCTCCGGGTGGGCGAGCGCTATACGCGCGATCCGCGGGCGAGCGGTGGCGTCGTCATCCACAAGTCGCGCCGCGACACGCTCCCGAGAGCGGCCATGTAGGCTCGCGTTCGGTCGGATCGGACGCGGCTGCGAGACTGGGACGAAGTCGAGGGCTGTGGCTTTCAAGATGGACCCCTGGGGTCGTTGGATCTGGAGGGCGGTCGATCGAACCCGAGGATATTTGAGCAACCCGCCGGCAACCGCGAAAGAGCGGACACTCGTCGGATTTTCTTCATAGACTCTTCATCCTATCCACATACTTCTTTACAAACCCTTCGACAGGCGGCTATGAATCTAGACCCCTGCTCCGACAGAGGAGAGCGCCGGAAGCTCGGCGAGGATCGTCAGGCCGCGGGAACCACGACGACCATGTGCCTGGAGGGACGCAGATGAGAGTGATCGGGGCCGGACTGCCGCGCACGGGCACGCTCACGCAGAAGGTGGCGCTCGAGATGCTCGGCTTCGAGCCGTGCTACCACTGGGTCAACGTCATCGCCGACCTCGACCAGGTGGGCGTGTGGAACCGGGCGCTCGACGGCGAGGCCCCGTGGGATGAGGTCTTCGGCGGCTTCCAGGCAACGGTCGACTGGCCCGGCGGGTACTTCTGGCGCGAGTTGATGGACCGCTACCCGGACGCCAAGGTGCTGCTGAGCGTGCGCGATCCCGAGAAGTGGGAGCCGAGCTTCCGCGAAACGATCTGGAACATGTGCTTCGGCGAGTCCTTGATCCGACTGATCTCAAGCGCTCGCGGCCAGGTCGATCCGCGGTGGAGCCGCTACCTGAAGCTCGTCGACCGCATGTTCTGGAGCGACGAGGGAACGTTCGCCGCCGGCCACGAGCAGCCTGAGCAGCTGATCGCGGGGTTCGAGCGCCACAACGAGCTGGTCAAGGCGAGCGTGCCGCCCGAGCGATTGCTCGTGTGGAGCGTGACCGAAGGCTGGGACCCGCTTTGTCGATTTCTCGACGTGCCCGTGCCCGCCGAGCCGCTCCCCCACGTCAACGACCGCGAGACATTCCTCGGGCGTGTCGTCGACGGTGGCCTCGCCGCGCTGCAGGCGTGGCGCGCCGCCGAGGGCCAAGCGCTGGATTCCGCGACGGCCTAGAGGCTTGACGCGGGTTGTCATCAGCTGTGTGGGCGAGCAGCCCAAAGTGGAGCGGATATATGTATTCACTTTTTCTATCTACTACTATAGTAACTACCAATAGTAGTCACTATAGTGAATTGCCCTTAAATGAACACATAATCCCCGTCCGCCGCCGCGTGCTCAGCTCACGATGACGAGCAGGAGTCGCCTGCTCATCGTGCT
>JBARJU010000353.1:0-1873 GCA_049800435.1 Solirubrobacteraceae bacterium | reverse complement strand
GTGGAGCCATGAGTCGCAAGGACAGAGGCGTCGGTAGGTCAGTCGAGTCCGGCCACGTCGATGGGCACAGCGAGGCCGATCGTATCGATCGGCGGGTGGATGCGCCGCCCGTGCCACAGACAAGCCGAGTGCGCTTGGTGTCAGTACTGACACACAGTCGCCCGGAGCAGACCGCCACTGCCCTGGAGGCGCTCGTCGAGGCCGCGGTGCGGGCGGGGGTCACCCTGCGCTTCGACGAGGGCGAGACGGGCAAGCACGGGCTCCTAGAGCGCGAGGGGGTGGTCGTGAGCGCGGCTGAGATGGACGCGGTCGACGTGTGCGTGGTTCTGGGGGGTGACGGCACGATCCTGCGGGCCCTGCGCCGCTACGCCGGCAGCGACGTGCCCGTGTTCGCCGTCAACTTCGGCGACATCGGCTTTCTCGCGACGATCGAGCCGGACGAGCTCGCCGACGGGGTCAGGCGCGCATTCGAGGGCGACTTCGAGCTGTTGCGGCTGCCGGCGATCGTGCTCGACGCGGTGGGTGGGGACATGAAAATCGAGCGGGCGTTCAACGACGTGGCGATCCATCGCAAGCTGGGCGAGCGCGTGGCTGAGATCGCCTATGTGCTCGACGGGGAGGAGCTCGGCAGCGTGCGCTGCGACGGGCTCGTGGTGGCCACCCCGGCGGGGTCCACCGGCTACAACCTAGCCAACGGCGGACCCGTGATGGCGTGGGGGGTGGAGGGGTTCGTGGTGTCCTTCATCGCGCCACACTCGCTCACGGCGCGCACGCTCGTAGCGGCGCCCCGAGATCGCCTCGAGATCCACAATCGCTCGCGTGAGGCGCTCGACGTCTCAGTCGACGGGCGACCGGTGGGCGAGATCCCCCCGGGCGCCCGCATCGATGCGCGATTCGTCGACGATGCGGGGATCATCGCGCAGCTTCCGGGCTCCTCGTTCTACCGCAGGCTGCGCGAGAAGTTTGGCCGCCTCGCGCGCTGAGCGTTAGGCGGTCCGAGCGTGGTGCTTGGGCGCCTCGTCGGTCCTCTGGAGCGAAGCGATGAACCCGTCGAGCTGCTCGCGTGAGAAGCGTCGCTGTCCGCCCGGCGTCCTGTAGCCGCTGAGATAGCCCGCATCGGTCCAGCGACGGACCGTCGCCAGGGACACTCCCAGATAGCGCCCGGCCTGCGAGCTCGTGAAAACGAGTTGATGCTCGTGACTGGCGCGATCGGTGTTGGGCATCTTCTTGCCTCTCCTCGGTTTGGCATCGCCTGATGGCGCTCTCGCATGTGGCGCTCCAGGGCGCTCCGCTGCGTTCTTGGGCGCCCGTATGCGTAGAGATTCGGCAGTCTGACGGCCGAGCATGAGCCTCAGACAGCTTTGCGGACTTTTGACCGGAACGTCATCGGCGAAAGATCGCGGAGGGGGGACTTGGCGGCAGCCCTCGGCATCTCCCGTGGGCGGACCCGCTCGCTTGCTGTGGAAAAACCACAAGACGGACCCGGGAGAAGGCGTATCAAGACGCGCTCAAGGCCTGTCCTGCCATCGACTGCCGCCCAAAAAACCTGCTCTGAGCGGGGAGTTTATGTCGTCGCGAGCAAAACTCCTGCTCGCTGCAAGCGAGCGTGCAAGCATTTGTCCTATGTGGACAAATCGTCCAATCCCTATATTATCCTCCTCGAACCTACTCAACACTCATCGTGCTTGGCTGAGGATGGATGCCGTCGCACACGAGAGGTTGAGCCGCCTGCGCGACGGAAGGAGCTCTCAATGGGTTGGAAAGGCTAAAGCAGACTTCGACTGGCCCACGAATGCGATGGGCCAGAAGGACGAGGCGTCGCCGATCGAGGCGGCGCCTCGGTTCGTTAAACGGGCTTTGAGAGGCCACAGGC
>JBARJU010000352.1:0-20658 GCA_049800435.1 Solirubrobacteraceae bacterium | reverse complement strand
GAGATCGTGGCGGCGGGCCACGAAATCGGCTTGCACTGCCACCGCCACCGCAACCTCCTGCGCCTCTCTCCGTGGCAGGTTCGCGAGGACATCGCGCGCGCGGCGGCGGCGATCGAGGACGCCACCGGGATTTCGCCCGCGCTGTATCGACCGCCCTACGGCATCTTGAACGCGACCGCTCTGCGCCTCGCGCGCCGCGCGGGCCGGCGCACGCTGCTGTGGACGCACTGGGGGCGCGACTGGGAGGTGCGCGCCACCCCTGAGTCGATTGCCGCGCGGGTGACCGGCGGAGTGGAGGAGGGGTCGATCCTGCTGCTCCACGACGCCGACGACTACAGCGCTCCCGGCTCGTGGCGGCGAACGGCGCTGGCGCTGCCGCGCGTGCTCGACGTGCTTGCCGAGCAGGGCATTCAGGCGGTCATGCCCTGAATTGGGCTTTGCGTCTCGCTATTTCGGGTTCCCCACTGGATAACATCGCTCACTTGGCCGGTTCGACGACATCCGAGCGTTCGGTCTCGCGCACGTCAACGCTGCCGTCTGTCGTGGATGGAGAGCCTGCGGTGCCCGATGCCGATCTGGGCGCCCCCAGGCGCGCGTGGGGCGAGCCTTTTGGTGTCGTGGGCGAACCGGCTGCGGTGCCCGATGCCGATCGGGGTGCCCCCACGCGCGCGTGGGGCGAGCCTTTTGGTGGTGCTCAACCGACCGTGACCCACGCGTCGCCCGTGTCGCCCGAGGCCAAGCGCGCCCGCTGGTGGGGCGAGTTGCTCGTAATCGTGTGGCTCGCTTGGGTGTATGACATGGTCACGAACCTCGCGCCTCTGCGCGAACGCGTCGCGCTCGCTCACGGCAGCGACATCCTGAGCTTCGAGCGGTCGCTTCACATCGCTCCCGAGCTCTCGCTCAACCGCTGGCTGACGGGCCATCGCACGCTCGCGGTCATCCTCTCCAACTACTACGACAACGCCCACTTCGGCGTGACGCTCGGGCTACTCGCATGGCTTTGGTGGAGGCGCGCCGACATATACCGGCCGCTTCGCAACTCGCTGGTGGCTGTCAACCTGCTGGGCCTGCTCGTGTTCTGGCGCTATCCGGTGGCGCCCCCGCGGATGCTCGCCTCAGGCGGCTTCACCGATCTGGTGGCTTCCACGCATGCGTTCGGCTCCTGGCATACGGGCAGCCTCGCCACCGAGGCCAACCAGTTCGGGGCGATGCCCTCGCTTCATATCGCCTGGGCGGTGTGGTGCACGCTGGCGCTGTGGCAACTCTCCTCGCGCACGTGGGTACGGGGGCTCGCCGTGCTCTACCCGTGCCTGACGACTTTCGCGGTGATGGCCACCGGCAACCACTATCTGCTCGACATCTTCGCGGGCCTCGCGACGTTTGCGTTGGCCGTCGCGCTTGTGCGACTAGTGTCCGTATCGCATGTCACAAAGTTGTTACTAAGTCGCAAAACAGGTAGACTCGCCCCGGCTTCTGAAGACGCTCTCTGAGGGGAGTCACGGGTCCGCCGCCAAAGGCGAGCGGGCTTTGGCGTCTGTAGGGTGGCCCACACACCATGCTCACAACTGTTCGATATCTCGATCTGCTCTTGCTCGCGCTCGCCCTGCCACTCTTCCTGGCGGCGGGCTTGCCCCTGGCCGGCTGGGCCGTCGGAGGCGGCGCGTGGGTAGCTCAGCGCGCTCTACAGGAATATCTGGATCGCCGGGCGCGCGCCTCCACCGATCCGCGCACGGTCGTCGGCCTGCTCGCCGGCTCGATGATCGCGCGGGGCTGGTTCGTGGCGATAGCCGTGTTCCTGGTCGGCCTCAGCGACAACGAAGCCGGGCTCGCCGCCGCTGTGCTCGTGATCGCGCTGTTCACGGTCTACTTCACGGTGCGCATGATCCTGCGCCCGTTCGAAGCGGACGTCGCGCTCGCGCGTGTGCCGAGCGCCGCGATCGTCCCGTCCGCTGCGCCGACCGCATCCGCCCGCCCGCAGGGCTCCTCCGCGGGTTCGTCGCCAACCGGAGGTGAGCCGCGATGAGCGGCCGCACGAGGGTACTGCTCGCGGGCGCATTGCTGCTCGCCGTGATGCTCGCCCTGTTCGCGGTCACGGGCTCGCATGGGATGAACACCGAGTACCAGCCCCAAAACGAGTTCAAGCTCGACGACTGGATCTCGATCCACGCGGGCGGCGTGAACCTATCGATAAACAAGGCGGTGCTCTACCTGCTGCTCGCCAGCGGCCTGACGGCCGCGACGTTGGTGTACGTGGCGCGCCGCATGCAGGAGCGCCCCAACAAGGTTCAGATGGCCGTCGAGGTGATCTGGGGTGTGATGCGCGACAACATCGTCGGTCCCAACAACATCGATCGCGAGATGGCGCTCAAGTGGTTCCCGTTCATCGCCTCGCTGTTCCTGTTCATCCTGTACTCGAACATCATCGGCTACCTGCCGCTGCCGGTGAACAG
Source organism: Solirubrobacteraceae bacterium (assembly GCA_049800435.1). Lineage (GTDB taxonomy): Bacteria > Actinomycetota > Thermoleophilia > Solirubrobacterales > Solirubrobacteraceae > Palsa-744. The sequence continues at coordinate 18,208 of JBARJU010000352.1, read as the reverse complement.
CGAGGAGACCTTCAACCTCTTCGGCGCCCACATCCCCGCCTTCCAGATCTACGCCGCCACGGCCAACATCTCGGTGACGCTCGTGCTGGCGCTGATGGTGTGGGTCAGCTACCACGCTGTCGGCATCAGGAGCAAGGGGCTCGTCGCGTACCTGAAAGGCTGGCTGCCCGCTGGAATGGACAACGTGCCGGCGCGGGCGTTCATGGTGCCGTTCGTGTTCGGGATCGAGACGATCTCCCACTTCGTGCGCATCATCTCGCTGTCGGTCAGGCTCTTTGCCAATATGCTCGCCGGGCACCTTCTGATCCTGTTCATGGGTGGCGGCTTGGTGGTGCTCGTCGGGGTTGCGGCGCTCGGCCCGCTAACGCTGATCGTGGCGACACTGTTCTTCATCTTCGAGGTTGTCCTGATAGCGGGACTTCAGGCTTTCATCTTCGCCACTCTCACAGCCATCTACCTCGGCGGCGCGGTCGCCGAGTCTCACTGATCGACAAGGAGCGTCCGTGCATTCCGTAATCGCAGCAGCAACAGGCAGCGCTGAAATGGCCAAGTCGATCAAGGCCATCGCCCTCGGTGTGGGCGCTGGTCTAGGCACCATCGGCCCAGGTGTGGGTGTCGGCTACATCTTCGGAAAGGTGATCGAGGCGATCACCCGTCAGCCGGAGATGCGCGACGAGATCACCTCGATCCAATGGCTTGGCTTCGCACTCACCGAGGCGATCGTGTTCTACGCGTTCATCTTCGGACTGATCGCGTTCTTCTTGGGCTAGACCGATGACAACGACTCAACCGATCCTCGCCGCCTCAAGCGGCGGCAACTTCCTTGTATCGCCCAATGTGGGCATAATGCTGTGGACGCTTGTCGCGTTCGGGATTACGGTCATGCTTCTCTCGCGACTGGTGTTCCCGCGCATCTCTGAGGCGCTTGCCAAGCGTCAGAAAGAGATCGAGGACTCGATCGACAGCGCGCAGCGCACGCGCGAGGAAGCTGAGACGCTCCTGGGCGAATACCGTCAGCGGCTGGCTGAGGCACGGGCCCAATCCGATGAGATCGTCCAGCGTGCGCGTCAGAGCGCCGAGACTCACGAGCGCGAGTCCAAGGAGAACGGTCGGCAGATCGCGGCCGAGGCTTCCGCGCGTGCCGCGCGCGACATCGAGGTGGCCACAGCCCGCGCGCTCGGCGAACTTCGCAGCGAGGTTGCCAACCTGACCGTGCTCGCCACCGAGAAGGTGACGCGCAAGGTGCTCGACGACGCCGACCAGCGGCGCCTGGTCGACGAGGCGCTCGGCGAGCTCGACTTCTCGGGCATCTCATCCCGGGGAAGCGAGAACTAGGCGATGGCGCGACCTATGCGACATCTCCGCATCTCGGCGGCGAGCGACTGATGGAGGAGCTCGCCCAGGTATATGCGCGCTCGCTGTTCGAGGTCGCCCGCGAGCAGGACAAGCTCGATCTTCTGCGCGAGCAACTCGGCCAGTTTGCCGATGCCGTCAAGGAGAGTCGTGAGCTGGAGTTGTTTTTCTTCTCGCCTTACTTCTCCACCAAGGAGAAGCAGAAGTCCCTCCAGAAGCTGCTCGATGGCGCCGACGAGCGGCTCGTGAGCTTCTTGGACCTGCTGATCGAGAATCACCGCATGCCTGTGATCTTCCGCGTGCGCCGCGAGTATGAGCGCTTGTGGGAGCGGGAGAACAAGCTGCTGCCCGTGGTACTCACAAGCGCGGTCGAGCTCGACGGGCAGACGATCAAAGACCTGGGCGATCGCATCGGCGAGCGCACTGGGCGCACGGTCACGCTCACCACGCACGTCGAGCCCGACATCCTCGGCGGCATCGTCGTGCGGGTCGGCAATTCGATCCTCGACGCCTCCATACGCAATCGACTCGAGCAACTGCGCACGCAGGTCGCTCAGGGCGTCTCTTAGACGCCCGTCCCCAAACGAACCTTAGGAAACGACATGCAGATCAATCCAGACGAGATCACAAGCATCCTCAAGAGCCGCATCGAGGGGCTCGGCGCCGGGCAGGCCGAGCTCACCGAGGTCGGCACGGTCCTGTCCGTGGCAGACGGCATCGCGCGCCTGCACGGGCTTGAGAACTGCATGTCCTTCGAGATGCTCGAGCTGCCCCACGGCGTGACGGGCCTCGCCCTGAACCTCGAGTCCGACAACGTCGGCGCGGTGCTGTTCGGAGACTGGCAGCGGATCTCCGAGGGCGACACGGTCAAGCGCACCGGGCGGCTGCTCGAGATCCCCGTGGGCGAGGCTCTGTTGGGACGGATCGTCGATCCGCTTGGGCGTCCCCTGGATGGCAAGGGCGAGGTCAACACCACCGAGATGCGCCCAGCAGAGTTCAAGGCGCCGGGGGTCGTGCAGCGCCAGCCGGTGACCGAGCCGATGCAGACCGGCCTGAAGGCGATCGACGCGATGATCCCGATCGGCCGAGGCCAGCGAGAGCTCATCATCGGTGACCGCCAGACCGGTAAGACGGCGATCGCGATCGACACGATCATCAACAACCGCGACACCGGAGTGATCTCGGTGTACGTGGCGATCGGCCAGCGCATGTCGACGGTCGTGGCGCTCGCCAAGACACTTGACGAAGCGGGCGCCTTGGAGAACACGATCGTCGTCGCCGCCTCGGCTGACGAGGCGGCCCCGATCAAGTTCATGGCCCCATATGCGGGGTGTGCCATGGGCGAGCACTTCCTCTACAACGGCAAGCACGCCTTGTGCGTATACGACGACCTGACCAAGCACGCCTACGCCTACCGGCAGATGTCCCTGCTCTTGCGCCGGCCGCCGGGACGCGAGGCATATCCAGGCGATGTCTTCTACCTGCACTCGCGCCTGCTCGAGCGCGCCGTCAAGCTCAACGACGAGCTCGGCGGCGGCTCGCTTACGGCGCTGCCTGTGATCGAGACCCAGGCAGGCGATGTCTCGGCCTACATCCCCACGAATGTGATCTCGATCACCGACGGGCAGATCTTCCTTGAGCCGAAGCTGTTCAACTCGGGTGTGCGTCCCGCCATCAACGTGGGCATCTCGGTGTCGCGCGTGGGCGGCAACGCACAGATCTCGCCGATGAAGAAGGTGGCGGGCCGCATCAAGCTCGAGCTCTCGCAGTACCGCGATCTCGAGGCGTTCGCGCAGTTCGGCTCGGATCTCGACGCCGACACGCAGCGAACCCTGGCTCGCGGGGAGCGCATCGTAAAGACGCTCAACCAGGGCGAGCGTGCGCCGCTGCCGGTCGAGGACCAGACGATCCAGATCTTCGCAGCCACGACAGGCTTCCTCGATCGCATCAATGCCGATCGCGTGCCCGAGTTCCTCACCGAGCTCACCGAACGCTGCCACTCAGAACACGGCGAGCTGCGCTCGAAGATCGCCGGCGGGGATTGGTCGGATGAGGTCCAGAAGCAGGCCCACGCAGCGGTGGAGGCCTTCGCCGCCGACTTCGGCTACGACCTCGACGAGGAGGGCCAGCCGCTCGAGGACGACCGACCGCTCGAGGGGGCCAAGGCGGCTTAGCTCGAAAGAGCGCCTCCGACCGCACATAGTCATGGCTTCCCAGCGCGACGTCAAGAACCGAATCGCCTCGGTCAAGAACATCCAGAAGATCACCCGGGCGATGGAGATGGTGGCCGCGGCGCGTCTGCGTCGGGCCGAGCAGCGCATCTCGAAGTTGCGCCCGTATGCGGACGCGATCAGACGCATGACCCACCAGGCGGCCGAGGCGGCGGGGGCTGAGGTGGGCTCCTTCCCACTGCTCTCAGAGCACGAGAAAGTGGAGACCGTCGGTCTCTTGCTTATCACGGGCGACCGTGGCTTGGCGGGGGCTTTCAACTCGCAGATCGTTCGTGCCGGGGTGCGCGCGGGAAACGAGCTTGCCGAGCAGGGCCTGCAGAGCGTGTGGTACGCCACCGGTAGGCGTGGGGTCTCTTCGTTGACGTTCCGCGGCCGCGAGCTGAGCGGGAGCTACACCGGCTTCACCGACCGCCCCGCCTATGCGGATGCACGGGCGATCGCCGATGACCTCATAACCGGCTACGTCGATGGTCGCCTCGACCGTGTGGAGATCCTCTACAACGCGTATGTCTCCCCGCTCACCCAGCACGTCACTCGCGAGACCCTGCTGCCGCTGTCTCAGTCGGCGATCGAGGAGGCCGCTACGGACGATTCCTCCAAAGAGGGTCCGAGTGCGCTCGTCGAGTACGAGCCCGGTCCCGAGGAGATTCTCAAGCGCCTCGTCCCCGATTATGTGGAGATCTCGATCTACCGTGCCCTGATCGAGTCCACCGCCGGCTTCTTCGGCGCGCAAATGACAGCCATGCGCAACGCTTCCGAGAACGCGGGCACGCTGATCGAGGAATACACGCTTCAGATGAACCGAGCCCGTCAGGCCGAGATCACGCAAGAGATAATGGAGGTGGTAGCCGGCGCCGAGGGTGTCGGCTGAGGCATGTAACAGCGGCGATGCGTAAGGGTGAGATCGCAAGCTGAGCGGCCGCGTAAAACGAAATTAGAAGAGAAGGATGTTGGTGACGGTATACATTTTTTGGACCTCCTACTATGGTGACTACGTATTGTAGCAACTATAGTAGTTCGCGGAAAAAAGGCATGTAACTATCCAGACCAACACCCCCGAGCCGAGTCGCCACGGCCCAACCCACACGACGACTTGATAGACCACTAGGAGAACGACACAGAAATGGACGCCAGCATCGCCACAAAGCCAACCACCAGCCCAAGCTCCCCGGAAGGGGCAGCCGAGCGCAACGTGGGGCGCATAGAGGAGATCCAGGGCGTCGTGCTCGACGTCGTGTTCCCCGACAAGCTCCCCGAGATCAACCACGCGATCACGATCGCTCGTCCCGTCGCGGCGGCGCAGGAGGAGGCCGAGGGCGTGAGCCCCGAGTCGGGCGAGCTGCTCGTGTGCGAGGTCCAGCAGCACCTCGGCGACGACCGCGTGAGGGTGGTCGCGATGGATACCACCGACGGCCTCGCGCGCGGTGCCGAGGCGATAGACACGGGCGGCCCGATCACGGTGCCTGTGGGCGAGGCTACGCTCGGACGCATTTTCAACCTGCTTGGCGAACCGATCGACCTCGGCGAGGCGCTGCCCACAGACACGCCGCGTCGTCAGATCCATCAGCCCGCCCCGAAGGTGGAGGACCTTACCCCCACCACCGAAATGTTCGAGACGGGCATCAAGGTCGTAGATCTGCTCGCCCCCTATGCCAAGGGCGGCAAGGTCGGCCTGTTCGGCGGCGCGGGGGTCGGCAAGACGGTGCTGATCCAGGAGCTCATCCACAACCTCGCCAAGGAGCACGGCGGCCTGTCCGCGTTCTGCGGGGTGGGGGAGCGCTCGCGCGAGGGCAACGATCTATGGCTGGAGATGAAGGAGTCGGGCGTCCTCGACAAGACGATGCTCGTGTTCGGGCAGATGAACGAGCCGCCCGGAGCACGAATGCGCGTGGCGCTGTCGGGTCTCACGATGGCTGAACACTTCCGCGACGAGGGTCAAGACGTGCTGCTGTTCATCGACAACATCTTCCGCTTCGTGCAGGCCGGTTCGGAGGTCTCGGCGCTGCTCGGGCGGATGCCCTCGCAGGTCGGCTACCAGCCGACGCTCGAGACCGAGATGGGCCAATTGCAGGAGCGCATCACCTCCACCAAGCGTGGCTCTGTCACCTCTGTGCAGGCGATCTACGTGCCGGCCGACGACTACACCGATCCGGCCCCGGCATCGGTGTTCGCTCACCTCAACGCCACCACCGCGCTATCGCGGGCGATCTCCGAAAAGGGGATCTACCCGGCGGTCGATCCGCTCGATTCGACCTCGACGATCCTCAAGGCCGACATCGTCGGCGAGGACCACTTTCGAGTGGCCAACCGCGTCAAGGAGATCTTGCAGCGCTACAAGGAGCTACAGGACATCATCGCGATCCTTGGCATCGACGAGCTCTCCGACGACGACAAGCTCACCGTCCAGCGTGCGCGCAAGATCGAGCGCTTCCTCTCCCAGCCGTTCTTCGTCGCCGAACAGTTCACCGGAACCCCAGGCGCCTACGTGCCGATCGCCGAGACGATCCGCGGCTTCGAGGAGATCATCGCGGGCAAGCACGACGATGTGCCTGAGAGGGCGTTCTTCCTGAAGGGCACGATCGACCAGGTGCTCGAGGACGCGGGCAAAGGCTAGGTCAGGGTGGCGCGCACGAAGTTCCCGGTCGAAGTGCTCACCCCCGAGGGGGAGGTGTTCAGCGAGGAGGTCGAGATGCTCTCCACGCGTACCTCCGTCGGATCGATCGGCATCCTTGCCAACCATGCGCCGCTGCTGGCTCGGCTCGAACCCACGGAGCTGCGCCTTTACCGCTCGGAGTCCGAGATCGTGCGCTTCGCGCAAGCCGAGGGTTACCTCCAGTTCTCCGAGAACCACGCACTGGTGCTCGTCGAGGAGGCGATCGCCCCCGAGGCGCTCGACCGCTCCGCGTTCGAGACGAGGCTCTCGGATGCCCGTGTTGCGGCCGAGCGAGCCGAGGATGGCGGCGAGGAGAAGGCGCGGGCGCTGCGCGACGCCAAGCGCTACGAAGCGTTCTTGACTGTAGCTGGCTAGGCTTTCCTCGCTCATGATCGCTGAGCGTCAACCGATCGGGGTGATCGGGACCGGCTACGTCGGGCTCGTCACGGCCGCCGGCTTCGCCGAGCTGGGTAACGAAGTGTGGTGTGTGGATATCGACGCCTCCAAGGTGCGGCGCCTGCGCCGCGGCGAGGTGCCGATCTACGAGCCCGGCCTCGAGGAGCTGCTCGCCAGGCACTCAGGGCGCCTGCACTTCTCCACGGACCTGAGCGATGCGCTCGAGCGCTGTCGGCTGCTGTTCGTGGCGGTCGGCACGCCTCCCACCTACTCCGGCGACGCCGACCTGTCGGCCGTCCACGCCGTGGTCGACTCGATCCCCGCCTCAGATGCTCATGCGCTCGTGATGAAGTCGACGGTGCCGTGTGGAACCGGCGCGTCGATCCAGCGCATCCTCCGCGAGCGCGGCAAGGATGGGCTGGGCTACGTGTCCTGCCCCGAGTTCCTGAAGGAGGGCTCCGCGGTGCGCGACTTCATGCACCCGGATCGTGTCGTTGTCGGTGACAACGGCGACTGGGCGGGGGACGCCGTCGTCGATCTCTACGCGCCGCTGAAGGCTCCCCTCGTGCGCACCGACATCGCCAGCGCCGAGATGGTCAAGCTTGCCTCCAACGCCTTCCTCGCCACGAAGATCTCCTTCATCAACGAGATCGCCAACGTCTGCGAGGAGACCCGTGCGGACGTGGTCGAGGTCGCGCGCGGCATGGGCCTCGACGATCGTATCGGGCCGAAGTTCCTACAGGCGGGGATCGGGTTCGGGGGGAGTTGCTTTCCCAAGGATGTCGATGCCCTCAAGCAGCTGGCGGGCAACTCCGGCTACCACTTCCAGCTCTTGACGGCGGTAATCGAGGTCAACGAGCTACAGAAGCGGCGAGTGATCTCCAAGCTTCAGAAGCACCTTGGAGGTCTCGTGGGCAAGCGCGTGACGCTGCTCGGGCTGGCGTTCAAGCCGAACACGGACGACATGCGCGAGGCCTCCTCGCTTGTGCTCTCCGCTCGCCTGAACGCCGACGGAGCGGTCGTGAGCGCCTATGACCCGGTCGCCGAGGCGCAGGCGCGCACGTTGATAAGCGGGCTTCGCTTCGCCGAATCCGCTATGGATGCGGTTAGAGATGCCGATGCGGTTGTGCTTGTCACCGAGTGGCCCGAGTTTCTGGAGCTCGACTGGCACGAGGTCGCCGCGTCCATGAGCGGCACGCTCGTGATCGACGGACGCAACGCTTTGGATCCCGACGCGATTCGTGCCGCCGGCCTGCTCTATGAGGGAATCGGGAGGCGCTGATGGCGCTACGAAGCGAGGTCTCTGGGGGCGCGGTTGTGTTGTCTGGAACAGGGCGCCCCACGTGTGCGCGCGCGTGCATGCGACCTGGGCGCGGGGTTGTGCTCTCGCAAAAGGGGCGCCCCACGCGCGCGTGCGCGTACGCGTGGGGCGGGCGATTCGGAGGACCGCGATGCAGGCCGTGATCCTCGTCGGCGGCGAGGGCACCCGCCTGCGCCCGCTCACATCGACAGTCCCCAAGCCCGTCGTCCCGCTCGTGGACCGCCCGTTCATCTCCTACATGCTCGAGTGGCTGTGCGCGCACGGTATCGACGATGTGATCATGTCGTGCGGCTTTCTCGCAACGAGCGTGCGTAACGTGCTCGGCGACGGCTCGGCCTACGGCATCAGGCTGCGCTTCGTCGAGGAGCCCGACCCGCGCGGCACGGCCGGTGCGCTCAAGTTCGCCGAGTCCTTGCTCGACGAGCGTTTCCTGATGCTCAACGGGGACGTGCTCACAGACATCGACCTGACCGAGCAACTCGCCCAGCACGAGCGCACCGGGGCCACCGCCACGCTGGCGCTCGTGCCCGTGGAGGACCCGAGCGCCTACGGTCTCGTGCACTTGGACGACAGTCGCGCCGTAAGGGACTTCATCGAGAAGCCGAGCTCTGACACGATCGACACGAACCTGATCAGCGCCGGTGCCTATGTGCTCGAGCGCGAGATCCTCGAGCTTGTGCCCCCCGCTCGCAACGTGTCGATCGAGCGCGAGATCTGGCCGCGGCTGATCGGCGCCGGTCTGTATGGCTTCCCCTCTGAGAGCTACTGGCTGGACATCGGTACGCCCGCGCGCTACTTGCAGGCCACATTCGACATTCTCGAGGGCAACGTCCAAACAGGGGTGCGCAAGCGCCTCGGCGACACCTACATGTCGGTATCCGGCGACGCCCAGGTACTCGGGCGGGCGATCCCGCCGGCCATGATCGAGCCCGGCGCGAGCGTGGGCGAGGGAGCGCACGTCGGCAGTCTCGTCGTGCTCGGCCACGATGTGCGGATCGGCGCGGGCAGCACCGTCGAGCGCTCGGTGATCCTCAACGGCAGCGACATCGGCGAGAACTGCACCTTGCGCGACTGCATCGTGGCGGCCGGGTGCCGCATCGGCGCCGGCACTCGCATCGAGGAGGGCGCCGTGCTCGGCGAGGGGGTCACCGTGGGCGCGGATAACACGATCGCCGGCGGCGCGCGCATATTCCCGGGTGTGACGCTGCCCGACGGCGCGATCAAGTTCTAGTGTGACGGGCACACTGGCTGCGGTCCAGTCCCCGCGCCAGGTATCCTGACGCGAGCCTTCGGGGTTCCCACGCCCCAAGGTCCATCCTCGACAGGAGACGAGCACATGAGCGAAGGCGGCGCTGCCACATCGACCACCGACGCGCTCTCGCGCGAGGCGATCGCCCGCGTGGACTCCTCCGGCCAGCTGAACGACGTGCTCTCGCTGCCAGAGCACCTGCGCGACGGACTGTGGCGCGTGGAGTCGGCGATCATGGCCGAGTGGGACACCCCGGCCGGGCTCGTCGTGGCCGGGATGGGCGGCTCGGCAATTGGGGGGGCACTGGCGCGCGCCGCGCTCGGCGACCACGCCTCGCGACCGATCTTCGTGACGCGCGCCTACGGGCTGCCGCCGTGGACCACTCCCGAGACGACCGTCTTGTGCGCGAGCTACTCCGGCAACACCGAGGAGACCCTTGCCTGTTACGAGTCCGCCGGAGCGCTCGGCGCTCAGCGCGTGGTCGTCACGACCGGGGGGCGCCTGGCGGAGATGGCGCGCCAGGACGGCGTTCCCGTGATCCCGCTCCCCGGTGGCTTTCAGCCGCGCGCGGCGGTGGCCTACATGACGGTGGCGGCGCTCGAGGTGGCGGCACTGTGCGGGGCCGGCCCGCGCTTGACCTCCGAGATCGACGTCGCCGCCTCCCACACCGAGCAGCTGGTCGCCGAGTGGGGCCCCGATGCCCCCGAGGACTCGCTGGCCAAGCGAATCGCGCGTGGCCTGCTCGGCACCGCGCCGGTGATCGCCGGGGCAGGACTCACGGTCCCGATCGCCTACCGCTGGAAGACCCAGATCAACGAGAACTCCAAGCAGCCGGCCTTTGCCCACGAGTTGCCAGAGCTCGACCACAACGAGCTCGAGGGTTGGGAGGGAGCGCTTGGCATCGGGCGCTTCTCGGCCGTGTTCCTCGACGACTCCGACGCCCACCCGCGCGTGAAGGAGCGCATGGATTTGACAGAGAAGCTGATCGCGGGCAACGCCGCCGCGAGCTTCCGCCTCGAGACCCGCGGACAGACCACGATCGAGCGCATCATCTCCCTGGTCCTGCTCGGCGACCTTGTCTCGATCTACCTGGCCGTCCTGCGCGGCGTCGATCCGGGCCCCGTGAAGCTGATCGAACAGCTCAAGGCGGACCTTGTCAAGCGCTGAACCTTGACATAGGCGTGATAAGGTCTGCTCGATGCAGGCCGCTGCTGTGGATGCGCTAACGATCAACGAGGCAGCCGAGACGACCGGGTGGTCCGCGCGGATGCTGCGCTACATCGAGAGCATCGGGCTCGTCGAGCCCGCTCGCTCAGGCTCCGGCTACCGACTCTATGGTCCGCCCGAGTTGCAGCGCCTTAGCACTCTGCGCGAGCTTCTCGACGAACAAGAGCTCGACCTCGGCGAGGTCGGCTTCGCGCTACGGCTGGGGCGCGATCCGGGCCTGCGTGAGGCGATCGAGCAGTGGCTCGCCGCCGAGCCGGCCCGGCCCGAGTACGTGAGCGCCGAGGATTGGTTGCGCTTCGAGCAAGAAAAGCACGAGCGACTGCTTGCCGCGTCCAAGTCCACCGCCAAGAACCACTCCCTCACCACGACCATGGAGATCGTATGACCCCCACAGCAACACTCACCGGCACCGACTTCAAGGTCGCCGACCTCTCGCTTGCGGGGTTCGGGCGCAAGGAGATCACGCTCGCCGAGCACGAGATGCCCGGGCTGATGGCGATTCGCGCCGAGTATGCGGCTACACAGCCGCTGAAGGGCGCGCGCATCATGGGCTCGCTGCACATGACGATCCAGACGGCCGTGCTGATCGAGACACTCACAGCGCTCGGCGCCGAGGTTCGCTGGTGTAGCTGCAACATCTTCTCCACCCAGGACCATGCCGCAGCAGCGGTCGCCGTCGGTCCCGAGGGCACTCCTGAGGATCCTCGAGGCGTTCCCGTCTTTGCCTGGAAGGGCGAGACTTTGGAGGAGTACTGGTGGTGCACCGAGCAGGCGATTCGCTGGCCGGGTGAGGATGGGCCGAACATGATCCTCGACGATGGCGGCGACGCGACGCTGCTCGTGCACAAGGGCACCGAGTACGAGGCCGCCGGCGTAGTCCCCGAGGTGGACGAGGATGGGATGGATGGGGACGGGCTCATCCATTCCGAGGAGTTCCAGGTGGTCCTCTCGCTGCTTCGGCGCTCGCTCGTTGATGACCCCCAGCGCTGGACGAAGATCGGCCAGGGCATCAAGGGCGTCACCGAGGAGACCACCACAGGCGTGCATCGGCTGTACCAGATGGTCGAGTCAGGCGAGCTGCTGTTCCCGGCGATCAACGTGAACGATTCGGTGACGAAGTCGAAGTTCGACAACCTGTACGGCTGCCGGCACTCCTTGATCGACGGCATCAACCGCGCCACCGACGTGATGATCGGCGGCAAGATGGCGGTCATATGCGGCTTCGGCGACGTGGGCAAGGGCTGCGCCGAATCGCTGCGCGGCCAGGGCGCGCGCGTCGTGATAACAGAGATCGACCCGATCTGCGCCTTGCAGGCGGCGATGCAGGGCTATGAGATAAGAACGCTCGACGAAGTCGTCGAAGCGGGCGACATCTTCATCACGTGCACCGGCAACAAGGACATCGTCACGGCCGCGCACATGGCGCGCATGAAGCATCAGGCGATCGTTGGCAACATCGGCCACTTCGACAACGAGATCGACATCGCCGGCCTGTCGAAGACACCGGGGATCGAGCGCATCAACATCAAGCCGCAGGTCGACGAGTGGGTGTTCCCAGATGGCCACGCGATCCTCATGCTCTCCGAGGGACGCCTGCTCAACCTCGGCAACGCGACCGGCCACCCGAGCTTCGTTATGAGCAACTCGTTCACCAACCAGACGATCGCCCAGATCGAGTTGTTCTCCAAGAACGACGAGTATGAGAAGCGCGTATATGTGCTTCCCAAGCATCTCGACGAGAAGGTCGCGCGGCTGCACCTGGATGCGCTCAGCGTCAAGCTCACCGAGCTCAGCGAGGAGCAGGCGGCCTACATCGGGGTCCCGGTCGGAGGCCCCTATAAGCCCGACCACTACCGCTACTAGACCGACGAACCACAGGGGCGTCGCTGGCGGCGTCCTACCGATCGGAGATCATCGGGATCTCCGATCGGCCAGCACGCGTACCGAGTACGCCACGCGGGTGGGTGGGACCCGATCCTGGCCAGCGCCGCCCCTGAGGCCCGTCGGATGCCATGTCCAAAGAACCTTCCACATCTGATCCCACGGGCACAAGCTTCGCCGACCGCGGCCAGGCCCGCATCGAGTGGGCCGACTCGCAGATGCGGGTCTTGGCCGAGGTGCGAGAGCGCTTCGCTCGCGAGCGTCCGCTCGCGGGGCTGAGCGTGGCGGGGTGTCTGCACGTGACGGCCGAGACCGCCAACCTCGTGCGCGCGCTCGTCGCCGGCGGCGCGCGGGTGAGCCTCTGTGCGGCCAACCCGCTCTCTACCCAGGACGACGTGGCGATGGCGCTGGCCGAGCGCCACGGCGCCACCGTTCTTGCCGTCCACGGCGAAGGCGCGGCGCAATATGCCCGACATGTGCAGGCGCTCGCAGAGAGCGCCCCTCAGGTCACGATCGACGATGGGGCAGACCTCATCAGCGCCATCCACGAGTCCTCTCCCCAGCATGCGGCCGAGATGCTGGGCGGGACCGAGGAGACGACGGCGGGGCTGCTGCGAGTGAGGGCGCTCGCCGAGCAGGGGAGGCTTGCGTGTCCCGTACTGGCCGTCAACGAGTCGCGCACCGAGCGCGCCTTCAACGACCGCTTCGGCACGGGCCAGTCGACTATCGACGGGATCTTGCGTGCGACAAACCTGCTGCTCGCCGGTCGCGCCGTGGTGGTGCTCGGCTACGGTTGGACCGGACGCGGTGTGGCATTGCGCGCACGCGGCGCCGGGGCCTCGGTGATCGTGTGCGAGGTCGACCCGCTGCGTGCCCTGGAGGCCCGCATGGAGGGCTATGAGGTGATGGGGGCGCTCGCGGCGGCCGAGCGCGGCGACGTGTTCGTGACCGTGACCGGGGGGCGCGACGTGTTGCGAGGCGAGCACTTCGAGCGCATGAAGGACGGCGCGGTGCTCGCCAACGCCGGTCACTTCGACGTCGAGATCAAGCTGGAGGACCTGCGTGCGTTGGCTGTGGGTGGTCGACGCGAGGCATTGCCGCTGGTCGAGGAGCACACGCTCGCGGACGGCAGGCGCCTGAACCTGCTCGCCCAGGGACGGGTGGTCAACCTCGCCGCGGGTCAGGGTCATCCGGCGTCGGTGATGGACATGTCGTTCGCCGGTCAGGCGCTGTGTGTCGAGCACCTCGTGGCCAATGCCGGTCGCTTGCAGCCAGCCGTCTTGCCGGTGCCAGAGGAGATCGATGACGAGGTGGCGCGCCTGAAGCTCGCCTCGCTTGGCGTGCAGATCGACGAGCTGAGCGAGGATCAGCGCGTATATCGCAGTTCCTGGGAACAGGGCGCCTGAGGTTTCCTATAGCTTTGCGTCGCATGAGAGCAATGGTCCTAGCGGCAGGCCTTGGAACCCGCCTGCGCCCCCTCACCTACGAGATCGCCAAGCCGATGGTTCCGGTGCTTGACAGGCCCGTGATGGCGCACATCGTCGACCTGCTCGACCGGCACGGCTTCGACGAGACGATCGCCAACCTGCACTACTTTCCGGACTCCATCAAGCGCTACTTCGGCGAGCGCCTCAGCTACCGCGTCGAGGAGGACCTGCTCGGCACCGCCGGCGGGGTGCGTGCTTGCGCGGACTTCTTCGGGAGCGACGCGTTCGTGGTGATCTCCGGCGACGCTCTCACCGACATCGACCTTGGCGCGTTCGCTGTCCGCCACCGCGAGGCGGGAGGCATCGCGACGCTCGCGGTCAAGAAGGTCACCGACACGCGCGAGTACGGGGTCGTGCTGCATGATCGCGACGGGCGTATCACCGGCTTCCAGGAGAAGCCTGACCCCGAGGAAGCGCTCTCGGACCTCGGCAACTGTGGCATCTACATCTTCGAGCCCGAGATCTTCGACTACTTCCCCGAGCGACCGTTCGTGGATTGGGCTCAGGATGTGTTCCCGACTCTGCTCGAGAACGGCATCCCCTTCCACATGCACGAGGTTCGCGAGTACTGGAACGACGTCGGCTCGCTCTCCGAGCTGCGCCAGGGCACGTTCGACGCTTTGCGCGGCGAGTTGCGCTTGCAGGTCGAGGGGGAGGAGATCGCCCCCGGTGTGATCGTGGCGGGGGGGAGCGCTGTTCCGGAGAGTGCCGAAGTCGAAGGACCCGCCTGGATCGGCCGCGATGTCGAGATCGGCGATGGCGTGCGGCTCATGGGCCCGGTGGTGCTCGGCGACGGGGCTCGGGTTGGCGAGCGCGCGCAACTGCGTAGCAGCATCGTCTTCCCGGGGACCACCGTGGCGCCCGGCGCGATCGCGATCGGCGCGATCGCCGGGCACGCGGGCATTCTCGAGAGCTTGCGGCCCCGATAAGAACCGGGGGGCCTGCGCTGCAGACCCCCCGGAACACTCATTCGCTGGACAGGTCCAGATCAGTAAGCAGTCCTCCGACTCAATTTAGTCTAGCCGATGGCGCGACGGATATCGCAAGCAATGCCCCGCCGGGATTCGAACCCGGGACCTGTCCTTAGTCGGAGGACATGCTCTATCCACTGAGCTACGAGGGCAACCGCCTCCCGAGGGAGGCGGAGCCGAGGCTACTCAGCGCTTGGGATGGTACGCGTCGAACATCCGTGCAAAACCGATACACGGTCGCCGCCAACAGGGGTACCATGTGTGGCACAGCGTCTCCGAGTGAAGGGAGTCCCGTGATGCAAATTGACATCAAGGGCCGCAATGTCCCAGTCACCGATGACGTGCGCGAGCACGTCGAGCGCCGGCTGGAAAAGGTCTCCCGCCAGGTGTCCGAGTTCGCACGCGTGGAGCTCGAGCTCTTCAGGGAGCGCAATCCGCGTGTGGCCGATCACGATGTGGCCGAGGCGACCCTGTACCTGAAGGGCATCACGCTGCGGGCGCGAGATGCCTCTCCCCAGATGCTCCATTCGCTCAACCTCGTCGTCGACGAGTTGGCGCGTCAGGTCAAGCGCCATCGCGACAAGCGTCGCCGGCGCCGCGAGGCCCACGCAGCGGCCCCGGCGCGGATCTCCCCGGCGGCCTCGCAGCGGACCTCCTCGCCAGCCGGATAGCCGCCCCGGCGGGCGGCCGGTTACCGCGGGCCGTGGAGTCGGTACCCTGAGCGCATGTCACTTCTCGATCGTGCGCTCAACATGGGCGAGGCCAAGAAGTTCAAGCAGTACGAGAAGCGCGTCGCGCTGATTGCCGCGTATGAGCCCGAGCTCGAACTGGAGACCGACGAGGAGTTGCGCGGTCGCATGAACGTTTTGCGCGAGCGCTCCGCTGAGGATGAGCCGCTCGAGGACCTGTTGCCCGAGTGCTTCGCGATCGTGCGCGAGGCGGGCAAGCGCGCGATGGGGATGCGCCATTTCGACGTCCAGCTGATCGGCGCGATGACTCTCCACGACGGGTGCATCGCCGAGATGAAGACCGGCGAGGGCAAGACGCTAACAGCGACGCTTGCGGTTGTGCTCAACTCGCTGGCTGTGCGCCGCGGTGGCTCGGATTCGGATTCGGAGGAGGCGATTCAGCGCAAGGGCGTGCATGTCGTCACGGTCAACGACTACCTCGCTCGTCGCGATGCCGCATGGATGAGCCCGATCTACAGCGCCCTGGATGTGAGCGTGGGGGTTCTTCAGAACATGCAGCCCTACGAGGAGAAGCAGCTGGCCTACGCCTGCGACGTTGTCTATGGCACCAACTCCGAGTTCGGCTTTGACTACCTGCGCGACAACATGGCCAAGGACCTCTCCGAAAAGGTCCAGCACGGGCATCCGTTCGCTGTGGTGGACGAGGTCGACAACATCCTGATCGACGAGGCGCGTACACCGCTGATCATCTCGGGCGCCCCCGAACAGGCCGCCGACCTGTACGTCAAGTTCGCCCGCCTGGCCCCACGCTTGACCGCCGGCAAGACCCCCGAAGGGATGGACCCGCGCTCCAAGAAGGGCTTCGTGGCGGACTTCGACTACGAGTTCGAGGAGAAGCACAAGACCGTGTCGATCACCGAGCAGGGCGTCGCGAAGGCCGAGCGGTTCCTCGGCATCGACCATCTCTACAAGGCCGAGAACGGCCATCTCGTCAACCACCTGATCCAGGCGCTGCGGGCAGAGTCGCTGTACAAACGCGATGTCGACTATGCCGTCATCGAAGGCGAGGTCAAGATCATCGACGAGTTCACCGGCCGCATACTCGACGGCAGACGCTGGTCGGAAGGGCTGCACCAGGCGGTGGAGGCCAAGGAGGGCGTGCGCGTCCAGGAGGAGAACCAGACGCTCGCCACGATCACCTACCAGAACTACTTCCGCCTCTACGACAAGCTCTCAGGGATGACCGGCACGGCGCTGACCGAGGCGACCGAGTTCATGAAGATCTACGAGCTGCCCGTCGTGCAGATCCCGACGAACATGCCGATGGTCCGAGAGGATCGCAACGATCAGGTCTACAAGACCAAGGAGGGCAAGTGGGAGGCGGTCGTCAAAGAGATCGCCGCACGTCACTCCAACGGCCAGCCGGTGCTCGTCGGCACGATCTCCGTCGAGGTCTCAGAGCTGCTCGGCGAGCGCCTGAAGAAGCGCGGGATTCCGCATACCGTTCTGAACGCCAAGCCCGAGCACGCCGCCCGCGAGGCCGAGATCGTCGCCGAGGCGGGCCAGCCAGGGGCCGTGACGATCGCGACGAACATGGCCGGTCGCGGGGTGGACATCAAGCTTGGAGGCAACCCCGAGCACCTCGCGCGGCTCGAGCTCGCAAAGCGGGACGTCGATCCAGGGGACCCCGCCCACGGGGAGCGCCTGAAGGAGCTGCTGCCCGGCATCGAGCAGCAGGTGGAGGGGAACCGCGAACGCGTGGTGGCGGCGGGGGGCCTGTTCATCTGCGGCACCGAGCGTCACGAGTCCAGGCGCATCGACAACCAGCTGCGCGGGCGCTCCGGCCGGCAGGGCGACCCGGGCGAGAGCCGCTTCTTCCTCTCGGCCGAGGACGATCTTGTGAGGCTGTTCGCGGGTGACCGCATCTACAAGATCCTCGACCGTCTCGGAAGCGTTGACGAGGAGGGCAACGAGGAGCCGATCGAGGCGGGAATGCTCTCCAAGCAGATCGAGAAGGCCCAGCGGAAGGTCGAGGAGCAGAACTTCCTGATCAGAAAGCGCGTGCTCGAGTACGACGACGTGATGAACGAGCAGCGGCGCATCATCTACGCCTATCGCGACGAGGTGCTCGAAGGCAAGGAGATGGGCGAGGAGGCACGCCGGCAGGTCTCGAGCACGATCGAGCGCACGATCGATCAGTACACCCCCGGGGACTACATGGAGGACTGGGACCTCGACGGGCTGTTCACCGCGCTCGGGCAGTTCTTCCCGATGGAGCTTGACGATGAGGACCTCGACCCCGAGACGGTCGACCGCGGCTACCTGACCGAGCGGATCAGCCAGGCCGCGCTCCAGCGGTACGAGGCGCGCGAGCAGGAGCTCGGCGAGGAGCTGATGAGCGCGCTCGAGCGCTTTCTGATCCTGCAGATCATCGACGAACGCTGGCGCGAGCACCTCTTTGACATGGACTACCTGCGTGAGGGCATCCACCTGCGCGGGTTCGCGCAGATCGATCCGCTCGTTGCCTACAAGAACGAGGCGTTCACGCTGTTCGGCGATCTGATGAACAGCGTATGGGTCGATTTCACCCGGATGATCTTCAACGTGCAGGTGACCGTCGATGGACAGAATGGCGGCGGCGGAGGGCTTCCCGCACCCGCGTTCGCCGCCTCGGGCAACTCCACGCGCGCCGGTCGAGTCTCCTACTCGGGGGGCTCGAGCGCGATGGGCGCCGGCGCGCTCGCCGCGGC
>JBARJU010000351.1:0-3010 GCA_049800435.1 Solirubrobacteraceae bacterium | reverse complement strand
TCTCAGGCTTGCGCGGTGCATGCTCAACTCCCCGCGGCGTCTGCTCAGCTTCGTCGGCGCCTGCCACGACTCCCATGCTATCCGGCATCCGCGACGAGCGAGCACCATGCGTCGGCCACACGTTCCGCCGTCCTGTCTGCCGAGAATCGTTCCGCCCGCTCCCTGCCCGCTACGCGCGTAACCTCTTTGCCCATGTGAGGCTCCAGTGCGGCTCGCCAGCGCTCCAACTCGAAGGGCGCGCACAGCGTCCCTGTCACGCCCTCTAGCGCCCGGGCGTGGACACCGACCGGAGTCGCGAGCACAGGCACGTCGCACGCTAGCGCCTCGAGCACGGCCAGGCCGAAGCCCTCCCGCTCGGAGGGGACCAGTACCGCGCTCGCCGCGTTCACGTACAGCGGCACCCGCTCGGGATCCACCCCGCCGAGTGTGAGCAACGGCGCTCCCATGGCCTCGGCCAGGGCCGCGGCGCGGTCATAGCGCTTCTCCGGGCGGGCGGGATCGGCGGGGAACAGGAGGTACGGGGGTTGTGGCTCCAAGCTCAACTCGCCCCACGCGCGCGTGGGGGGCATCGCTTTGAAGCGCTCCACGTCCACCCCGCACGGCAGCACCTGCGCGCGCTCGCGAGCGCCGCGCCCCGGGATCTCCTGGACGAGCGCCTCGGACACGGCCGCCAGCAGCCCGATGCTGGGCAGCACCGCGCGGGTGGCCAGTCGCGTGCGCGGATGACGCAGGTCGGTGCCGTGCACGGTCAGCGCCCGTCCGCGTGCCTTTACGGCCAGCGCTGGCCACGCGGTCAAGCCGAAGTGGGAGTGCACCACGTCGAAGCGCTCGCTCCCGTAGCGGCCGCGCAGATGTCGTGCGGCGCGCACCAGCGCGCCGGCGCCGGGCGGGAACTCGTACAACTCGACCTCCCAGTCGCCCAAGCGTCGCAGGGCGTGCACCTGGTCGCGCACGAAGCGCCCGCGCTCTGGATGGGCCGCGTCGGCCAGCATGTTGGACAGCACGAGCGCGCGCACGAGCGCTGACGGTATCGCTCTGGAATGATGGGTCCGTGAGCGACGGTCTCTCAAGCGATCCCCGCGCCCGTCCGATTGGCGTGTTCGACTCGGGCGTCGGCGGGCTCACCGTACTGCACGAGTTGCTCGTGCAACTCCCGCAAGAGGACTTTCTCTATCTGGGGGACACCGCGCGCTTCCCTTACGGCGAGCGCTCTCCCGAGGAGCTCGCGCGCTTTGCCTCGGAGATAGCCGAGGAGCTGTTGCGCCGGCGCGCGAAGCTGCTCGTGATCGCTTGCAACTCCGCGACCGCCGCCGCCCTGCCGATCCTCGAGCGGCGCATGATGGAGACCACGCTCGGCGTCGACGTGCTCGGCGTCGTGCGTCCCGAGGCGCTGCGGGCGGTCGCCGCCACGCGCAGCGGGCGGATTGGTCTGCTCGCAACGCCTACCACGGTCGCGAGCGGCAGCTATGAGCGCGCCGTCACCGCGATCGATCGGCACGTCACACTGCACTCAGTGGCCTGTCCAACGCTCGCGTCGATCATCCAAGCCGACCACCAGTTCGACGAGCGCGCCGTGGCGAGCGTACGCGAAGCTTGTGCTCCGCTGGGCAGGGCTGGAGTCGACACGGTGATCCTCGGCTGCACCCACTATCCGCTCATCGGCTCGATGCTCCAGCGCATACTTGGCCCTGAGGTCACGCTCGTCAGCTCCGGCGCCGCGCTCGCGCGGCAGGTAGCGCACGCGCTTTCCACGCGGGGTCTGCAGAACCCTCGCGCGCACGGCGAGGGTGACTACCGCTTCCTTTGCACAGGCGACACCGAGGCGTTCCGCGAGCTCGGCACCCGCTTCCTACAGATGCCGCTTGGCGAGGTCGAGCACGTCGATCTGCAAAGTGTGGGGGCGCTCGCGTGAGCCACGATCCGCGCCCTCATCTCGGTCACGCTTCCCGCACCGAGCAGGGGACCCTCGCGTGAGCGCAGACGCGCCTCTGCCCGTCCCCGCTGAGCCGGAGTTGCCCGAGCGCTCTGTGCGCAAGCGCAGCTATGCGCGCGCCGCCGCGGAACTGCGCCCGGTGGAGATCGAGCCGGGATTTGTGCGAACCGCCACCGGCTCGGCCCTGATCTCGATGGGGGAGACGCGCATCATCTGCACCGCCTCCGCCCAGGAGGGCGTGCCGCGCTGGATGACCGGCAAGGGCAGGGGCTGGCTGACGGCCGAGTACGGAATGCTGCCCGCCTCCACCGGCGACCGCAAGGCGCGCGACATCTCCAAGGGCCGCCTCGACGGGCGCTCGGTGGAGATCCAGCGCCTGATCGGCCGCTCCCTGCGCGCTGTGATCGACCTGGGGGCGCTCGGGGAACGCACGATGTACTTGGACTGCGACGTGCTGCAAGCCGACGGCGGCACGCGCTGCGCGTCGATCACGGGGGCCTATGTCGCGCTCGCGCTTGCGTGCGAGCGATTGCGCGCCAAGGAGAAGATCGAGCGCTCGCCGCTGACCGGCTCGATCGCTGCTGTCTCCTGCGGGATCGTCGAGGGGCGGGCTCTGCTCGACCTCGACTACGGCGAGGACTCGAGCGCCGAGGTCGACGCCAACGTCGTCATGACCGGCGAGGGTGGCCTCGTCGAGGTGCAGGCCACGGCGGAGCGCACCCCGCTCTCGCGCGCTTCGCTCGACGAGCTGCTCGCGCTCGCGGCGGCCGGCATCGAGGAGCTGCGCGGCGCGCAGCAGCGTGTGCTCGGCGCCGCTTCGTGAGACTGCTGCTGGCTACTCGCAACGAGCACAAGCTCCGTGAGTTCGCGCGGTTGCTGCCCGGCGTCGATGTGGATGCCCTACCCGATGAGGTGAGTCTGCCACCGGAGGACGGCGACACGTTCGAGGCGAATGCACTCGGCAAGGCGCGCGCGGCGGCGGGCGCAACCGGTCGAGCGAGCATCGCCGATGACTCGGGCATCGAAGCCGCGGCGCTTGGCGGCGTGCCCGGAGTCGCCGAGACGTCGGTCGTCACC
>JBARJU010000350.1:0-57787 GCA_049800435.1 Solirubrobacteraceae bacterium | reverse complement strand
CGCCGCGGCACCCGACAGCGGGCCGTCGGTGCCCGCGTTCAGGTATGCCACCCGCTCCAGCACAGGGAACTCGTCGCGTAGCGTCTCGATGCTCACCGGCGGTCAGGATAGGGCAGGCGTTGGCGGGCACGATCGCGGCCCCCTTCTCGCTCGTCCCGGCGGGCGCGAGCGTGCGGCACTTGCGCTCGCTGTGTAGGACCCGGTATCAATTGAGCCAGCCGCCGGAGCGCTTGGGGTCTGAGCCACCAGATCCGACCGTGGACGCCAGCGGGGGTGGGAGGCATGGGCGCCTCTGTTGAGAGGCGCTAGAAAAGGGGTACGCGATGTCGGACAGCCACGACCAAACTCCGCTGTGGACGCCGAGCTCCGAGACGGTCGCGCGCGCGCGATTGACCGCCTTCATGGAGTGGGCCGGAGAGCGCCACGGGCGCACGTTCGCCGACTATGCGGAGCTGTGGAGTTGGTCGGTGAGCGAGATCGAGCAGTTCTGGGGCGACATCTGGGAGTACTGCGGCGTGCGCGCCTCCGTGCCATATGAGCGCGTGCTTGGATCGGCCCGGATGCCGGGCGCGCGCTGGTTTGAGGGGGCCCAACTCAACTACGCCGAGAACATGCTCTCGCGCGAGCACGACCAGGGTGAGCCGGCGGTGTTGCACGCCTCGGAGCTGCGCCCGCTCGGCGAGCTGAGTTGGGGAGAGCTCTCCGAGCAGGTGGCCGCCGTCGCGGAGGGATTGCGCTCGCTGGGGGTGGGGCGCGGCGATCGCGTCGCCGCGTACATGCCCAACATCCCGGAGACGCTCGTGGCGTTCCTCGCCACCGTGAGCATCGGCGCGATCTGGTCATGCGCCGCACCCGAGTTCGGGGCGCGCTCCGTGGTGGACCGCTTCGCCCAGATCGAGCCAAAGGCTCTGTTCTGCTGCGACGGGTACCGCCACGGAGGCAAGGACTTCGACCGCTCAGGCGCGCTCGCCACGATCTTGGACGGCCTGCCGTCGGTAGAGCACACGGTGATGCTCCCATATCTCTTTGCCGACACCACTGTCCCACACGCGCGTGGGGGGCACGCAGATCGGAGTGCACGGCACCCCGAAGAGACGCTGCCACACCCCGAAGAGAAGCCGCACCCCGAAGAGAAGCGCGTCTCCCACGCGCGCGAGGGTCACGCAAATGACGGCGCGCCACTCCCCGAGGAAACCACCGTTCCCCCGGCGCGAAAGGCCCTCACTTGGGACGAGCTCGTAGCGCGCGGTACGGGTGCCCCACCGCGCTTTGAGCAGGTCCCGTTCGAGCACCCGCTGTGGGTGCTCTACTCCTCGGGCACCACCGGCCTGCCGAAGGCGATCGTGCACAGCCACGGCGGCATCCTGCTCGAGCAGATGAAGAAGAGCCAGCTGCACCTCGACCTGCACCGCGGCGACCGCATGTTCTGGTTCACGACGACCGGCTGGATGATGTGGAACTTCCTTGTGGGCTGCCTGTTCGGCGACGCCGCGATCGTGTTGTATGACGGCAGCCCAGCCTACCCGGACCTTGGGGCGCTTTGGAGTCTTGCCGAGCAGACGGGCATCACGTGCATGGGAGTGAGCGCCGGATTTCTGATGAGCTGCGAGAAGGCAGGGATCGAGCCTGCTCGCGACTTCGACCTCAGCGCGCTGCGCAGCATCGGCTCGACGGGCTCTCCGCTGCCGCCGGAGGGCTTTCACTGGGTGTACGGGCACGTTGGGCATGACACCTGGCTGTTCTCGACAAGCGGGGGCACCGACGTGTGCACCGCGTTCGTGGGCGGCTGTCCGCTCCTGCCGGTGTACGAGGGCGAGATCCAGTGCCGTGCGCTCGGCTGTGCCGTCGAGTCCTGGGACGAGCAGGGCCACCCGCTCGAGGACGAGCTCGGCGAGCTCGTCCTCACCAGACCGCTCCCCTCGATGCCGTTGTTCCTGTGGGGCGACTCCAGTGGCGAGCGCTACCGCGAGAGCTACTTCGACATGTACCCCGGCACTTGGCGTCATGGCGACTGGATTCGCATCACCGTGCGCGGCGGAGCGGTGATCTACGGTCGCTCGGACTCGACGATCAACCGCCAGGGCGTACGCATGGGCACGAGTGAGATCTATCGCGCCACGGCAGCGATCGAGGAGATCGTGGACGCGCTCGTGGTTGACATCCCACGCACCGGCGCCGACGAGGAATTGTGGATGGTGCTGTTCGTGGTTCTGCGTGACGGCGTATCGCTTCAGCCGCCCCTCGAAGCGGAGATCAGGCGAAGGGTTCGCGAGGACTGCTCCCCGCGACACGTGCCCAACGAGATCTTGCAGATCGCCGAGGTGCCGCGCACGCTCTCGGGCAAGGTGCTCGAGGTGCCGGTCAAGCGCATCTTGATGGGCACGCCTCCCGCGCGTGCGGCCAGCGTCGAGTCGCTTGCCAACCCGCATGCGCTCGACTACTTCGTCGAGATGGCCAAGCGATTTCGGGCCGAGGACGGCGACAGCGAGGTCGAAACGCGCCGGTGACGGAACCGCCGATAGTCGAAAGCGATACGCGGCCGTAGAGGAGTGTGGGGCGCACCCGTCGAACAAATGCGCCGATGAGACGACTAGCTACCTCACCAGAGAAGCCGCCCGCCGGCAGTGTCGGAGAACACCAGAGCCTTTCGCTGTACATCCAGAGTCGCTTCGAGGAGTGCTCGCGCTCGCAGAAGGACGTGGCGCAATACATTGTGGACCATCTCGACGAGGCCGCCTTCCAGACGGCCGAGGAGCTCGCGCGTCGCGCCAACACGTCGAGCTCGACCGTCGTGCGGTTCTCTCAGGCGCTTGGCTTCGAGGGGTTTCCCGAGCTACAGGCCGCCGCGCGCGAGGAGTACCGCCGCATCCACGCACGGCCCCAGTCGACCGGCGGGGTGGGCGGGGACGGCACATCGGCGCCGCTGTTCTCGCTCGACCAGAACGAGTTCGAGACCGCCCTGGCGGCCGACCACCTGAACGTGGAGGAGACAGCGCGCAAGGTGTCGCGCCCGGCAGTCGATGCGCTCACCGAGGCGATCGTGAGCGCCGAGAAGGTGCTCGTCGCGGGCACCGACCAGATGGCGTTCTTCGCAAGCTACCTGCGTCACCTCTTGATGTTGCTCGATCTGCGGGTAGATGTCGTCGCGAGCCCCTCCCAGGAGGCGCTCAGCCGGCTCGGGCGGATCGACACGGGCACGCTCGTGATCGGACTGTCGGCCGGTCGTCCACATCCGCTTGTGGTGCGCGCGATGAAGCTGGCACGCCACCGCAAGGCGCGCACGGCGGCGATCACCGACGCCACGCTGTCCGAGGTGGCCAAGCTCGCGCAGATCAAGCTCTACTACTCGTCGAACAGCCCTGCCTACGTGCGCTCGCACACGGCGCTGCTCAGTCTGATTCAGGCGCTGGCATATGGCGTGTATGCCAAGGACACCGCGCAGTACGACGACCGCATCAAGGCGTTCCGGCTCAAGTAGGAACGACATTTTCCCCCTTTTGGGAAGACAACGCCACATGTGGCGTTGTCCCACCCCGTACATGTACGGGGTGGCCGACCGGCGCATGCGCCGGTCGGTGTATGAGACTCACAGAAGTGCCTGTGCGGGCGGTCCGGTCCGACATGCGCCGCCCCGGATAAGATCATGAATATGCGCGACGAGGCGACATTCACCGTCAAGAGCGGCCTGGCCGAGATGCTCAAGGGCGGGGTCATCATGGACGTGGTGACCGCCGAGCAGGCGAAGATGGCAGAGGACGCGGGCGCGGCCGCGGTGATGGCGCTCGAGCGCGTGCCCGCCGACATTCGCCGGGACGGGGGAGTGGCGCGCATGTCAGACCCGGAGATGATCTCGGGGATCCAGGAGGCGGTGAGCGTTCCCGTGATGGCCAAGGCCCGTATCGGCCACTTCGTCGAGGCCCAGGTCTTGGAGGCCCTCGAGGTCGACTACGTCGACGAGTCCGAGGTCTTGACGCCCGCCGACGAGCGCAACCACATTGACAAGTGGGCCTTCAAGGTGCCGTTCGTGTGCGGCGCCACCAACCTCGGCGAGGCCCTGCGGAGGATCGGCGAGGGCGCCGCCATGATCCGATCCAAGGGCGAGGCGGGCACTGGGGACATAGTCGAGGCGGTGCGCCACATGCGCGGCATCACCGGCGAGATCCGACGCCTGGCAGCCCTCCAGGAGAGCGAGCTCTCGAGCGCCGCCAAGGAGCATTCCGCGCCACTTGACCTGGTGCGAGGCGTCGCGCAGGCGGGCCGCCTTCCGGTCGTGCTCTTCTGTGCCGGCGGCATCGCCACACCGGCCGATGCGGCGCTGATGATGGCGCTCGGCGCCGAAGGCGTGTTCGTGGGGTCGGGGATCTTCAAGTCCGACGACCCCCCCGCGCGTGCGAGAGCGATAGTCGAGGCCACCACCCACTGGCAGGACCCGGAGCGCGTCGCCGCCGCCTCGCGCGGCCTAGGCCCGGCGATGGTAAGCCTCGAGAGCTCCAAGCTAGCCGACGAGCAACTCTTGGCTCAACGGGGTTGGTAGCCGCCCGGATGGGGGAAACCCCGGCGGACAACTCGCCGGCGACGCCTTCGGCACCTGTGCACACAAGCCCGGGGATGGGTTCAAAGTCGTTGGTGGGGGTGCTGGCGTTGCAGGGCGATTTCGAGGCGCACGCGCGCGTGCTCGCGCGGTTGGGCGCCAGCGTGCGCGAGGTACGCGTCCGTGACGATCTAGACGGACTCGAGGGCCTGGTGATCCCCGGCGGCGAGTCCACCACGATGAGCCTGGGGGTGGAGCGCGAGGGGCTCGCGGAGCCGTTGCGCGCGCTCGCGGCGCGCGGCGGGGTGGGTGGGATTCCCATTCTCGGTTCCTGTGCCGGCCTGATTATGCTCGACCGCGACCATCTCGGGATCATGGACATCGTTGCCGAGCGCAACGCCTTCGGCCGTCAGCTACGCAGCTTCGAAGTCGATCTGGCCGTGCGCGGAGTGGACGGAGGGCCGCTGCGCGCCGTATTCATTCGGGCGCCCTGGATCGCCGAGCACGGTACAGGCGTGGAGATCCTCGCCGAGGTGGACGGACACCCGGTGGCCGCGCGCCAAGGAGGGGTCCTGGCGGTCGCCTTCCACACGGAGCTGGGCCGAGACGATCGCCTTCACCGGCTGTTCCTGGCCGATGTGGCGGCGAGCGAGGGCGAGGGCGTGTCGGTCTCCGACACAGGCTGAAGCGTGGGCGGCAGCTGCGGCTCCCCGAGCAGGCCAAGCACCCGGTTCAGCGCGTCGTGAATCTCCTCGCCGAGGAGGCCCTCGTCGTCGAGGCGCTCCGCTTCATTCCAATCCCAAGCGCGCGACACGTGAATGCTCGGGCGCAGGTGCGCAAAGCGCCGGCCCAGCGCGTGCAGGAACGGATCGAGTCGTGCGCGGTCGGACTCTGAGGCATACCCGCGCTCCAGCAGCCACGGCCACAGCTCGGGAAGGATGTGGTTGCGGTGATGGGCGCCCACCCGCTTCCAGTCCTCGCCCTGCCAGCGACGCGCATACTCGGCCGGGTCCAGGCGACACGTCAGATACACACGCGTGCGCACAGGCGCGTTGCGAAAGCCAAGCAGCGGCTGCGGCTTGACTTGCCAAGCGCCGGGACCGTCTCCGCTCAGCAGCTCGCACAAGCTCCCGGCGCGCCCGCCGGCGTACAGCTGCTCGGCCTGCGCCTTCAGCTCGCCGGGCCACAGGTGAAGCGTCAGGCGCTCCTCCTCGATCTCGAGCGCGGCGCGCTGTAGCGAAGCGACCCCGAGTGCGACATCGAGGCGCACGTGCACAAGACCGGCGCGCTCGGGCACGATCCCGGTCGCTTCGCGCAAGAGCGAGCGCAGCCGCCACTTGCGGCGCACGGGGTCTCCGCCGACGCGCCGCAGCGTCCCGAACGGCAGCAGCTGGCCGAAGTCCTGATGGGCATAGGAGAGCACGTCCTTGACGATCGCCTGCTCGGCTGGGCCGAGCAGGCCGAGCTCGACGAGCCGCCACCACGACTCGAGCAGATCGTGCCAGCGCAGGACGCTCGTGCGCCGCTGCGCAAAGCGTGTCCCGTTCAGGTTGAGCTCGGCCGCGCGATGGCCGTTGCGCCGCGCCCAGCGACGGCACACCTTGCTCTCGAGCACCACCACCAGATCGGGGTCAAAGCGCAGCACGCCGTCGAAGCGCTGGTTGTCCTCGGTATCTGTGATCTCCCGCGCGAGCTCGAACGGCTCGGTGTCGGGTGTGAGGAACACGCTCACCAGCCGTCCCCGCCGCACATCGCCGGTGGTCAGGTTTTCCTCGGAGGGGTCGACGAGGTTGGTGGCCTGCATATCGACGACACAGTCGGGCAGATGGCTCTGGGAGGGCTCGCCGATCTCGTGAAGCAGTGCCTCTCGGGCGAGCGGCACGAGTCGCAGCACGATCATCGCCGCGCGGGTGAGCTGGTCCTCATGACCGCGGGAGAGCTCGCGATAGGGCTCGAACAGGTTGAGGTGCGGATTCGAGGTGGCACTCTCCATGACTCAGCGCCTCACCCGCAGGTAGATCCATCCCTGGCGGGTGACCCCATGTGCGTGCGGCCGGCCCATCGAAACGCCACCCTGACCAAGAGTCATGGAGTTTATTGTACTCTACTGTTTCAAGCAGCTTCGAAGCACACGACATCGTCGGCTTCGCGCTCCCGCACGCGGCCTTCGTCGGTCAGCACGTCCACATGGCCAAGCACCTCCGAGAGCGTCAAGAACGCCTGCGTAACGGCCACATTGCCCCACATCTCCTGGGCCAGCTCATATGCGTTGCGCGGCTGCTGTGCGATCAGCCCGTACAGCTTGTCGGCGCGACGCTCGTGCATGCGCAAGCGCTCGTCGATAAGCGTGCGGTGATCGTCGACCGGGTCGCCATGGCCCGGGTACACGACCGACAGGTCCATCGTGCGCGTGAGGCGCAGCGAGTCCAGATAGGTCATGAGGGCGCGCGGGCGCTCATGGGCGTCCCCCTCCAGTGGCTTTGAGATGAGCGGGTTGGAGGAAATGTGCTTGATCAGATGATCCCCGCCGAACAGCTCCCCGGAGGCTTCGTCCCAGAACACGGTGTCCGAGGGCGAGTGTCCCGGGCGGTGAAGCACACGCCACTCGCGCGAGGCGAACTCGAGCGACTCTCCCTCGCCCAGCGGACGGGTCACATTCGCGGCCGCGCCCCACGCGCGAAAGCTCGCGGATACCGCCCGCAGCGCATGGACGACGTCTTGGGGTATCCCGTTGCGCAGCATGATCGCGGCGGAGAACGTGTCGTTGTCCTCCATCTCGCGCTTGTAGTCGGCAAGCCACGGCGCGAGACGATCGAGCGCGCACACCTCGGCGCCCGAGCGTTTCGCGAGGATCTCGACGAGCCCGATGTGGTCGATGTGCTGGTGGGTGACGACGATTCGCTCGAGGCTCTCGACACGATGCCCATGAGCCTGGAGGGAGTCTTCGAGCGCCGTGAGCGAAGTGGCAGAGTTGGGGCCCGCGTCGAGCAGGGTCAACGGATCGTCCTCGATCAGGTAACAGTTGATGCGCCCCACCGCGAATGGGGTTGGGACAGGCAGGCAATGAACTCCGCTCACGAGCGGATCAGCTCGAGCACCTCGTCGCGCATGCTCTCCATGTGCTCATGCGAGCGCAGCGACTCCAGGCACAGTCGCAACAGCGGCTCGGTGTTGGAGGGGCGCACGTTGAAGTGCCAGTCCTCGTAGTCGATCGACACCCCGTCGAGCCAGTCCTGCTTCGCATCGGAGTAGCGCTCTGAGATCTCCTTCATCTTGGCCTGCTGGTCTGCCACCTCTGTGTTGATCTCACCCGAGATGAAGTAGCGGTCGCGATATGGCTTCAGCAGGTCCGACAGGCGCTTGCCCTGCAAGGAGAGCTGCTCGAGGATCAAGAGCGCCGGGATCGTGCCCGAGTCGGCGCAGTAGAAGTCGCGGAAGTAGTAGTGGCCCGAGACCTCGCCGCCGAACAGCGAGCCCTCCTCGCGCATGCGTGTCTTGAAGAAGGCGTGGCCGACACGGTTTATGCGCGCGATCCCGCCGAGGCGCTTCACGGTGTCGGGCACCGCCCAACTGGCTCGCACGTCGTAGAGGATCGTCGAGGGGTGGGTGGGGTCCGAGCTCTTTCCCAGCAGCGACTCGGCCAAGAGCGCGGTGAGGAAGTCGCCGTCCACGAACTCGCCTGTATCGTCGATGAAGAAGCAGCGGTCGGCGTCCCCGTCCCAGGCGATCCCGAGGTCCGCGCCGGTCTCGCGGACCTTCTCGATGATGAGCTTACGGTTCTCGGGCAGCAGCGGGTTGGGCTCGTGGTCGGGGAAGTTGCCGTCGGGCGTCCAGTAGGTCTCGATCGACTCGAGTCCGAGGCTTGCGAGCAGCGGGCCCACCATCGGGCCGGCCATACCGTTGCCACCGTCGAGCACCACCTTCAGCGGGCGTATCGCCTCCGCGTCGATCATGGCCAGCACCGCCGCCTGAAACTCCTCGTAGATGTCGATCTCTTGCAAGGTGCCAAGCGTATGGATGCTGCCATCGCCGCTTGCCTGCCTGTGCCCTTCAGGGTGCCCCCCATCATGGGGGGCACCCTCCACGGTGTCGAGTCCCGCCTCGATCGTGCGGCGAATATCCTGGATGCCGGCATCGCCCGACAGCGCGATCGCGCCGTCGCGCACGAGCTTGGCGCCGGTGTAGGCCTTGGGGTTATGCGAGGCGGTGCACATCAGTCCGCCGTCGAGCCCGCGCGAGCCGACGAGGTAGTAGAGCATCTCGGTGCCGATTTGACCGGCGTCGAGCACATCCGCGCCCTCCATCAACAGACCCTCGCGGTAGCGGGCCGCGAGCTCGGGCGCGGTGAGGCGCATGTCGCGCCCGAGGCCCACGTGCATCTCCTCGGTGGGCTTGCCCGAAAGTTGGGAGAGCACGCGAGCGAACGCGCGACCGATCGCAAGCGCGGCGTCGCCGTCGATCTGCTCGCCATAGAGGCCACGGATGTCATACGCCTTGAAGATGGTCGGGTCGAGCGCCACGACGGCGCATCCTAGAGGCGCGGCCGCCGAAGGGTCGGCGCCGTGCTGGAAGTATCCTTGCGCCCTATGTCGGGACACTCCAAGTGGGCAAGCATCAAGCACAAGAAGGCGATCGTCGATTCGCGCCGCGGAGTCCAGTTCACGAAGCTGGCGCGAGCGATCGCCGTCGCGGCACGCGACGGCGGGGGAGACCCGGCGGCCAACGCGACACTCGAGAACGCGATCGCCAAGGCTAAGTCCGCCTCGATGCCCAAGGACAACATCGAACGCGCGATCGCCAAAGGCACCGGGGAGGGTGGCGAGGCCGACGCGATCGAGACCGTCCTGTACGAGGGCTACGGACCGGGAGGTGTGGCGGTGCTCGTGGAGGCGCTTACAGACAATCGCAACCGCACCGGCGCGGACGTGCGCCATGCGTTCTCCAAGTACGGCGGAAGCCTCGGCGAGCCCGGCTCGGTCGCATACCTGTTCGAGAAGCAGGGCTCGATCGCCGTCGACGCGGCTTCCCACTCCGAGGAGGACCTGATGGTCGCCGTGGAGGCGGGCGCCGAGGACATTCTCAGCGACGAGGACGTCTTCGAGGTCATCACCCAGCTGGGCGAGTTCGCGGCCGTGCGCGGAGCGCTCGAGCAGGCGGGCATCGAGATCCAGAGCGCCGAGCTCGCCTACAGGCCCAAGAGCCTCGTGCCGATCGACGAATCCCAGACGGTGCGCCTGATGAAGCTGATCGAGATGCTCGACGAGCTCGACGACGTCGACGAGGTGTACGCCAACTTCGACGCCCCAGCCGAGGTGCTCGAGCGCATAGCCGGATGAGCGATCGCGCACAGCAGGGCGACCGCGTGAGCCGTGAGGGGATGCCGCCCGTCGTGATCCTGTGCGGCGGACGCGGTACGCGCCTGCGCGAGCACACGCAGGCGATCCCCAAGCCGCTCGTCGAGATCGGCGGGATGCCGATCGTGTGGCACGTGATCCAGCTGTACGCGGTGCAGGGGTTCGAGCGGTTTCTGCTCGCCACCGGCTACAAGGGCGAGTCGATCGTGCGCTTTGCCGCCGAGACGCCCTGGCCCGAGAACGTGGACGTGCGCTGCGTCGACACGGGCCTTGACACGCCTACGGGCGGGCGCATCAAGCTGCTCGGGCCGCGGCTTGCCGGCGAGCCGTTCTGCGCGACCTACGCCGACGGCGTAGCCAGCATCGACCTGTCGAAGCTGCTCGCGTTTCATACGGGCCACAGCCGTCTCGCGACGATGACCGTCGTGCGGCCCGAGCTGCAGTTCGGCGTCACCGAGCTCGACCCGGCCGACGGCCGCGTGCTCGGCTTTCGCGAGAAGCCGCGCTCCGAGCACTGGATCAACGGCGGGTTCTTCTGTTTCGAGCCGGGCGTGCTCGACTACCTGGAGCACGACAGCGTGCTCGAGCGCGATCCGCTGGAGCGGCTGGCACGTGGCGGCGAGTTGCGAGCTCACCGCCATGAGGACTTCTGGGAGTGCATGGACACCTACAAGGACGCGGTCGCGCTCAACGACCTGTGGGAATCGGGCGAGGCGCCCTGGCGCTTGTGGTAGACGGCACCCGATGCCGTGCCCGCCCGAAGGCGAGGGTGGCTGGCGCATTGCGCGAATATCGGGTGCCCCACGCGCGCGTGGGGGGCTCCGACTTGGTTTCGCGGCGACACCCTCGGCCGGCGGCTCGGAGATGAACGAAAAGTGGCGCCCCATGCGCGCGTGAGGGCAGGCGTCCGGAGCGCCGCGCAGAATCATCAAGGATGATCGTGCTCGGAATAGACCCAGGTCTCGCCAACACCGGCTACGGCGTGGTGGTGCGCGAGGGCTCTCGTCTCGCCGCGCTGGATGGCGGGGTGATCGAGACGCGCGCCGGGGTTGCCGTCGAGCAACGCCTCGCGCAGATCGCGATCCGCATCCGCGAACTGCTTGACGAGCACGAGTGCGACGCGATGGCGCTCGAGCAGCTGTACTTCGGCCAGAACGTCCACAGCGCGTTCGCCGTCGGTCAGGCGCGTGGCGTGACGATGCTGGCGGCGGGGGAACGGGGGATACCGTGCTTCTCCTACACCCCCCAGAAAATCAAGTCTGCGGTGTGCGGCCACGGTGGCGCCGCCAAGGACCAGGTGGCGCGCATGGTGCAAACGCTGCTGGCACTGCCTGAGATGCCGGCTGACGACCACGCTTCCGACGCCCTGGCGGTGGCGGTGTGTCACGTCAACGGCACGCCGCTCGCGGACGCGGTCGCGAGCGCGCTGCAGAGCGCGGGTGCTCGAGCATGATCGCGCTGGTGCGGGGAGAGGTGGCGCTCCGTCGCACAGACCATGTGGTGGTGCTGTGCGGGGGCGTGGGCTACCGGATGGCTGTCTCCAGTGAGACGCTGCGCCACGTGCCGGCGGTGGGGGGCGAGACGACGCTTCACACCCACCTTGTCGTGCGCGACGACGCGCTGCTCCTACACGGCTTTCACTCAGAGCAGGAGCGCGATCTGTTCCTGATGCTGCTATCCGTTCAGGCGGTCGGGCCGAAGGTGGCGGTGGCGGTGCTCTCGAGCGGCTCGCCGCGCGAGCTGCTTGCGGCGATCGCGGGGGCCGACGCCGCCCGCTTTCAGGCGGTGGCGGGGATCGGCAAGCGCACGGCCGAGCGGATCATCGTCGAGTTGCGCGAGAAGGTGGGTGTAGAAGGCGCGCTTGAGGGTGTGGGGATGGGCAGGCGTTCCGACGGTCCCCGTGCGCTCGCCCACGAGGGTCTGATCGCGCTGGGCTACAACGCGCTGGAAGCGGAGGAGCTGTTGCGCGATATCGACGGTGAGAGCCCCGAGGATCTGATAGCCGGGGCGCTGCGCACCGCACGGGCGGCCTGAGGCGTGAACCAGGCCGAGCGCATACAAACGCCCTACCTAACGCCTGAGGACGAGCTCGACCGCTCGCTGCGCCCACGGGCGCTCGAGGAGTTCATCGGCCAGCCCACGCTGCGCGAGCAGTTGGCTGTCGCGATCGAGGCGGCCAAGGCCCGCAAAGAGGCGCTCGACCACCTGCTGCTCGCCGGGCCGCCGGGGCTCGGCAAGACCTCGCTCGCGCAGATCGTCGCCGCGGAGCTCGACGTGCCGTTCATCCAGACGGCCGGACCGGCGCTGGAGCGCAAGGGTGACATCGCCGCGTTTCTGACTGCGCTCGAGCCCCACAGCGTGTTCTTCGTGGATGAGATCCACCGCTTGCCACGCACGCTCGAGGAGACGTTCTACCCCGCGATGGAGGACCGCCGTCTGCCGATCACAGTCGGTCAGGGCGCCGGCGCGAGGGTGGTGACGCTCGAGCTTCCGCAGTTCACGCTGATCGGCGCAACGACCCGCGCGGGGTTGCTCACGACGCCGCTGCGCGACCGCTTCGGCATCCAGGCTCGCCTCGAACACTACGGAGCGGAGGACCTGGCACGAATCGTGAGACGCTCGGCGCAGATCCTTCAGATCGATGTCGACGAGGAGGGCGCGCGCGCGATCGCGGCCCGCAGTCGCGGGACCCCGCGCGTGGCCAACCGGCTGCTCAAGCGCGTGCGCGACTACGCCGAGGTTCGACTCGATGGCGTCGTGGGCGCCGAGGCGGCGTACGGCGCGCTCGAGTTGCTGGAGGTCGACGAGCAGGGCCTCGACCGCCTCGACCGCGAGATCCTGAAGGCGATCTGCCTCAAGTTCGACGGAGGGCCTGTCGGGCTCTCGACGCTCGCGGTGGCGGTCGGGGAGGAGCAGGACACAATCGAGGACGTGTATGAGCCATACCTGCTGCAACAGGGGCTGATCAAGCGCACGGCTCGCGGCAGGACCGCGACGCTCGCCGCGTACGAACATCTCGGGCTGGAGACGCCGGCGGCCGAGCCGAGCGCCCCCGGCCTGTTCTGAACGCGGTCGGCGCCACCGCCTTCGGACGAGTCGCTCGCTCCAGCCTCGGTTACGTGTCGCTCCCCGGAGGCGCGTCCTGTTCGAGCTGCTCGACAACTACTACCCGCCCTCGACGCCTCCTTCGTCGTCTGGGACGGCGAGGGCAGGGTAATAGGCTGTGACCGAACTATCTCTCGATAACGTCGCTCGAGTTACCGTACAGCGTGAAAATAGAGTTCATAGCCATATGGGTCGAGCCAGACTTCCCAGTTCCAGTTGTAGGTCCAACCCTGACAAATCCACTGGGTTTCTCCGCTTTTGTTTTTCCCGGTGTTTTTGCATGAGGATACGTAGGCGGTTTCGCCAAGCTGAACTTCTGCGTCGTGTTTCGCATGTTCATATGCTCCCCATTTGCCGCCGCATCCGAATTCGCATAGATCCGTTTTGGCCAGCGCAGTGCTGGTGGTGGCCGGGAGAGCGGCGATGCAGGCTAGGCAAACGATGAGAAGAGAGATCCGCTTCTTCATGTGTAATCCTCTTTTCTTTGCTAAAGGGTTGGTATCTAGCGGCGATTGCGGCGTTAGTTGGAGCCATTCTGTCTAATCGACGTTTCGCTCCTATATAACAGAAGCACCTACTGATGTCAAACTATGGAATACGCCTCGTCTTTCGAAACGCGATCTCGAATCGTTTCAGATTCCATCCGGCGCGCTGCGCAATAAGCTCCACGGATGCGGTCGATCCCACGCGCGTCGTATGGACCAACGGCTTGGCCGCACCCGCGCGGGCGCGGGCGCGCGCGCTAACTCGTGCGCGCCCCAAGAGAGCACCAGGAAATAGATTCGCGCCAGCTGACACGGCTCCCAGGGGAACATCTGCCACGTCCGCGAGCTGATCGCGGGGCGTAGCGACGGCGCGGGTGGCGTGAGAGCGGCGACCAGATGACCCAGAGCGACCGCATCGTTGCCGCGGGGCCACCCGGACCTCGGCAAGACATCGCTGGCGCAGATCGTGGCCTCCGAGCTCGGCGTTCCGTTCGTGCAGACGGCCGGCGCCGCGCTCCGGTTACGCGCCGACCCGCACGCTCCCGTACTCTGTGGAGTCCGATGGCTCACCCCTTCATTTGCCCAAACTGCGGACACCGCACGCGCGAGATCGACCGCAATATCGGCTTCACGCGCCAGCCGAAGGGTTGCGTGAAGTGTGGATTTGCCTTCCTGTTCGAGCTGCTCGACGACTACTACCCGGCGCCTGACGCAGCCTTCTTCGTGTGCGACGGCGAGGGCCGCGTGATCGGGTGCGGCAAGAACTCGTTCGCGTTCACCGGCCTCGAGGAGGAAGGCGTGATCGGCCAGCGCGTCGAGCAGGTGCTCGGCCTGACATTCGCCAACGGCGACGATCCAGTGGAAACCGTGCTCGAGTGGGGCGTGCGCGCCCTTGACGTGCCGGTCCGGGTGAGCGGAGAGCGCGACGTCGAAGCGAGTGCCAAGGCGGACATGTTCCCCGCATACGACGACGACGGTGGGCTGCTGCTCGTGCTCACACCCGACAAGTAGTCTAAAGCCGATGGCTGACCGTCGCCGAAACGCACTCGTCCTGTTGATCGTTGTGGGCCTCGTGCTCGCCTCGCTGGCCGTGATCGTGAGCAAGCCCACGCGTCTGGGCCTCGACCTGAAGGGCGGCGTGCAGCTGATCTACCAGGGACGCGCCACGGCGGAAGCGAAGGTGGACACCGAATCGCTGAACCGCGCGATCGACATCATGCGCAAGCGCGTCGATCAGCTCGGTGTGGCCCAGCCCGAAATCCAGCGTACCGGAAATAGCGAAATCAACGTTGCGCTCCCGGACGTGAGCAATGCGGCACGCGCCCAGCAGCAGGTGGGCAAGACAGCTCAGCTGTTCTTCTATGACTGGGAGCCGAACGTGATCGGCCCGGACGGGAAAGCTCCCCAGGGGGTCGAACCGAAGATCACGGGAGGACCTCAACCGGCGCAGGCCGAAACCGGCATACCGGAGTACGAAGCGGTGCTGCGGGCACTCAAGCGGCCCGTCATCATCCGCAAGAACGACACGACCTACGGGCAAGGGTGCACCCCCAAGCAGGTCAAGGGGTGCATCTACGGCCAATGGTACCTGCTCGACGAAACCCATAAGAAGGTGTTGAAAGGGCCCGAGGACACCGAACAGAATCTCTACGCCGACAACTACAAAGTCCCGCCGGGCTTGAAGGCCAAGGCAGTGCGGGTCAACCCCGGCACAGTGCTGGCGCAGGCGCAGCCGATCACCGGCAAGGAAGGCAAAGTCACCCAGCCATCGCCTGAAAGCTGGTACGTGCTCAACGACAACCCGGTGATCAACGGCCAGGAAGTCAAGAACCCGCGTCAGAGCTTGGACAGCGGCGGCTCGGGTGCTCCGAACGTCACGTTCGAATTCAGCTCGAAAGGGATCGCGACCTTCAAGCGTGCGACGCGCGAAATCGCAGAACGCGGCCAGCAGGCGCAGCTGCCCGGCATCTCCAAGGCCGGGGCCGAGCAGCACTTCGCGGTCGTGCTCGACAACCAGATCATCACCGCGCCCTTCATCGACTACACCGCCAATCCCGAAGGGATCGACCCGACCACCGGGTCGCAGATCTCAGGCGGCTTCACGCTCACCTCGGCTCAGAACCTCGCCGACGAGCTCCAATCCGGCGCGCTGCCGATCAAGCTCGAACTGATCTCCCAGTCGCAGGTCTCGGCGACGCTCGGTAAGACCGCGCTCAACCAAGGTCTGATCGCAGGACTTGTCGGCCTTGCGGTTGTGTGCCTTTTCCTGCTCGCGTTCTACCGCGTGCTCGGCGCGATCGCGGTCGGGGGGCTGGTGATCTACGGCATCTACTTCTTCGCGCTCATCAAGCTGATCCCGATCACGCTGACCCTGCCGGGCATCGCCGGTCTGATCCTGACGATCGGCATCGCCGCGGACGCGAACATCGTGATCTTCGAGCGCGTCAAGGAGGAGATCCGTGGTGGACGCTCGATCGCGGCCGGCATCGCGACCGGCTACAAGCGCGGCTTCGCGGCG
Organism: Solirubrobacteraceae bacterium; assembly: GCA_049800435.1. Classification (GTDB taxonomy): domain Bacteria; phylum Actinomycetota; class Thermoleophilia; order Solirubrobacterales; family Solirubrobacteraceae; genus Palsa-744. Next base: position 41,794 of record JBARJU010000350.1, on the reverse strand, counting down.
ATCGTGGACGCGAACGTCGTAACGTTCATGACGGCCTTCATCCTGTTCGCGCTGGCAACCTCCGAAGTGAAGGGCTTCGCCTTCACGCTCGGCATCGGGACGCTGTTGACGCTGTTCACCGCCGTGCTTGCCACGCAGGCCGCACTCGGCGCGATGGGACGCTCGCGCGCGGTGTCGCATCCGGCGCTGCTCGGCGCCAGCAAGCGTACGCGCAAATGGACGTTCGACTTCATGGGCGCCTCGCGCTGGTTCTTCTCGCTGTCGGGCTGCATCCTCTTGATCGGGGCGCTGGCGATCGGCGGCAAGGGCCTTAACCTGGGCGACGCCTTCACCGGGGGTACGCGCATACAGACGGCCTTCGTCAAGCACGTCAGTGAGGGCCAGTTGCAATCGGCGATGGCCGAAGCGGGGTATCCGCGCGCTGGGATTCAGGGCTTCTCCAACAAGAGCATCGGCGGCAACGGCTATCAAATATCGCTGAAGAAACTGGCTCCCGGACGGGTGGTGCAGATCAAGGAAGCGCTCGACAAGAAGTTCGGATCTGGCCCGCAGGCGCCCGGCACAAAGAACTTTTCGAACACCTCGATCGGGCCGACATTCGGCCAGACAGTCGCCAAAAGCGCGATCATCGCGATCATCGCCTCGCTGCTGGTGATCTCCGCCTACATCGCGCTGCGGTTCGAGTTGAAGTACGCGGTCCCGGTCCTGATCGCGCTTATGCACGACCTGCTGATAACCGCCGGGGTGTACTCGCTCACCGGCCGTGAAGTCACGACCGCGACAGTGGCCGCGCTGCTCACCATCCTTGGGTATTCGCTGTACGACACGATCATCGTGTTCGACCGCGTGCGCGAGAACGTGCCGCGCATGCCGCGCGCGGCGTTCTCCCAGATCGTGAACCGCTCGATGTCTGAGGTTCTGACCCGATCGCTTGCCACGAGCTTCTGCACGCTGCTGCCCGTGCTCGCGCTGCTGCTGTTCGGCGGAGCGACGCTGAAGGACTTCGCCTTCGCTCTGCTCGTCGGGATCGCCTCGGGTGCCTACTCCTCGATCTTCATCGCCTCGCCGGTACTTACGCACTGGAAGGAGCGCGAGGGCGTGTATCGCAACCGGCGCGCTCGGATCGTGCGCGACGTCGGATACGTGCCCGCGTACGCCACTGCGCTCGGGGACGGGCCGGTCGACGTGGAGCCCACCAAGAAGTCAAAGCGCGGCGGCCGCGCCGCTGGGACGCTCGCCGAGGAGCCGGGGGAGCAGCTCTCCAAGGAGGAGTTCGACGAGTTGGTGCGCGAGATAGGCCCCGAGCTTGCCGAGCAACAGACAGGGCGCGCGCGCGCGGCGGTGGGAACGCGACGCGGTCACACGGCCAAGACCGATGTGAAGCAGCGAGACGACATAAACGGCAAGGACCTCGAGAGCCCGCGACGCGATCCGGCGGCTGACCTGACGCCCGAGGATCTTGTGCTCAAGGACAAGCCGGGCAGTAATCGTAAGCCGCGCCGACCGCGCAACCGCCGCCACGGGAGAGCACGCTAGTGACTTCGTCTTCGAGAACCGCTCTCATGTCTTCGAGAACCGATTGCGCCGAAGGAGGGAGTCGCTGATGGGAATGCTCGGCTGGGTGATGATGGGCCTGTCGATCTGGCATTTCACGATCTTCCTGCCCGACCGCTTCTGGGGCGGGATCGTCGGAGCGTTCATCGGCTCCCTGGCGGGGGCCGTGCTCGTGGGGTTCTTGATCTATGGGATCAAGACCTCCTCGTTTCAAGTCCCCGGCATCAAAGCGACCGACGTGGCGGTCGTGTTGTACGCGGTCCCCGGCGCGCTGCTGGGGATCGCGGCGGTCTACTTCGAGGGGATCCGCCGCGAGGCGGCGCCCGTCGAGGAGCTCCGAACCTGAATGCCCTGAGCGCCGTCGTCCCAATCTGACCCAGGGTGCGCGACCGGGTCGAGTGCACCCGCACCGCATGTTCCGTCTACCGCGCGCCGTAGGGTGGCGGGCGGTGGTTCGCTTCGAGATACCCGACTGTAACCCTCACGACGTCGCACGTTTGCGTGAGCAATTGCGCGTAAGCGACGCGCTCGCACAGGTGCTCGTGCGACGTGGTCATCGCGATCCGGGCAGCGCGCGCGCGTTTCTCGCGGGAGAGGAGCGACACGATCTGGACGCGTTTGGCGGCCTGAGAACAGCAGCCGACTCGATCCTCGCAGGCGTGCGCGCCGGGCGGCGAATCACGATCCACGGCGACTACGACGTGGACGGGGTGTGCTCGACCGCTGTGCTTGTACGTATGCTGCGAAAGCTCGGCGCGACGTGCGACTGGTATCTGCCCGACCGCGCCGAGGACGGGTACGGACTGAGCGCTGACACGGTGCGCCGGCTCGCGGAGCGTGGAACCGAGCTGCTGATAACCGTGGACTGTGCCATCACCGCGGTGGATGAGGTCGCGCTGGCGCGCTCGCTCGGGATCGAGACGATCGTCAGCGACCATCACGTGCCGCGCGCCGACGGGATGCTCCCCGATGCCCCGATCGTGCACCCCGCCCTGTGCGGCTACCCGTGCGCCGAGTTGTGCGCGGCGGCGGTGGCCCACAAGCTCGCCCAGGCGACGCTCGAGGCGGCGGGCCGAGAGGCAAGCGAGGCCGACGAGGACCTCGATCTCGTGGCGCTCGCGACAATCGCCGACGTCGTGCCGCTCGTCGGTGAGAATCGGACGCTCGTGCGTCGTGGACTGAATGCGCTTGCCGCCACCGCCAAGCCGGGACTGCGGGCGCTGATGGCCGTCGCGCGCATCGACCCGGGCAAAATCGATGAGCGCGCCGTTGGTTTCGGGTTGGCTCCGCGGATCAATGCGGCGGGACGGCTGTACCGGGCCGACGCCGCACTCGAGCTGATCCTCACCGAGGATCGGGTGCGCGGCGCTCAAATCGCGGAGGAGCTCGACCGCGCAAATGGCGAGCGCAGGCACACAGAACACGCGATCCGCAATGAGGCCGAAGCGCAGATCGGGCAGCTGAGCGAGCGCGGCGCATGCGCCGCATATGTCCTGGCGGGCGAGCATTGGCATCCAGGCGTGATCGGGATCGTCGCCTCGCGCCTTGTGGAGCGCCACCGCCGGCCGGTCGTCCTGGTCGCGCTGGACGGCGATCGCGGACGCGGGTCCGGTCGCAGCTTCGATGGGTACGACCTGCTCGCGGGACTGACGGCGTGTGGCGAGCATCTCGAGCGCTATGGCGGTCACAGCGCGGCCGCCGGCGTCGAGCTCGAGCGGGGGTCGCTGGCGGCGTTCGCGGACGCCCTCGACAGGCACGCGGCGATAGCGCTCTCGCCGGAGGACATGTTCGTGCGCGAGCGTGTCGACGCCGTCGTCGGTGGGACGCAGTTGGGCATGGAGCTCGCCGAGGAGCTTGCGATGCTCGCCCCATTCGGACGGGGCAACCCGGCGGTGTCGCTGATGGTGAGAGACGCGGTGCTGCGCGATGTGCGACCGATGGGCGAAGGCAAGCACGCCCGCTTTACGATTGAATCCGATGGTGTGCACGCGCGCGCCGTGGCATTCGGGTGCGACGGGAAGCTCGGAGTGGACGACGGCGAGTGGCTCGACGCGACGTTTGCCCTCGAGGTCAACGAATGGAGGGGCGTGAGCGAGCCTCGACTCGTGCTCCGCCATGCACAGCCCGCGCATCTGGGAGAGCTCACACAGCCGGAAGAGCTTGCGCCGCTGTCGCAACCGTCGGTGGAGCCGTTGGTCGTGAGGCGCAAGGACGAGTTGGTCCTCTTCTGAGCAGATCCGACGCGGGCATGCCGTGGGGTTTTGCCGCCGCCCAGCCTCGATATCGGTACGGGGGGCTAGGATTAATGCATGGCTGAGACAATTCGTACCTCGATCGACGCCGTACCCCGTCCGCCCGGCAGACCGCGAGGGCGCCGCCCCGAGTTGAACGAGCTCGAGCGGCGACTGCTCGACGATCTGTTCGCGATCGTCTCAGAGCACGCCGCCGACGCGGTTGTGGAGATCGACCACGATCGTGTGGAAGACGCGTTTGTGTTCGCCTGCGAGCACCATGCCGCCCAGCGGCGCAAGTCTGGCGAGGACTTCATCGTGCACCCGGTGGGCGTGGCTCGGATCTGCGCCGGAATGCGTCTCGATACCGAGACGCTGTGCGCGGCGCTCCTGCACGACACCGTCGAGGACACCTCCGCATCGATCGAGGAGGTGCGCGAGCGCTTTGGCGAGGAGATCGCCGGGATCGTCGACGGAGTGACGAAGCTCACCGGTATCACCTTCCAGTCGCGCGACGAGGCGCAGGCCGAGAACTACCGCAAGATGATGGTGGCGATGGCAAGCGATGTGCGCGTCATTCTGATCAAGCTCGCCGACCGGCTGCACAACATGCGCACGATTGACGCGATGCCCAAGCAGAAGCAGCTTGAGAAGTCGCGCGAGACGCTTGAGATCTACGCTCCGATAGCCCACCGACTGGGTATCCACGCGATCAAGTGGGAGCTCGAGGATCTCGCCTTCGCGACGCTACATCCGCGCAAGTACCGCGAGATCAAGGAACTTGTCTCCCAGCAGCGCGAGGACCGCGAGCGCTATGTGACCGAGGCCGGAGCGTATCTCACGACCGAGCTGGAGGGACTCGGCATCTCGGCGCAAATCGCCGGGCGAGCCAAGCACTTCTACTCGATCTACTCGAAGATGACCAAGAAGGGCAAGGAGTTCAACGAGATCTACGACCTGACCGCGATGCGCGTGATCGTCGACTCGGTGAAGGACTGCTATGGGGCGATCGGTGTGATCCATTCGCTGTGGAAGCCGCTGCCCGGACGCTTCAAGGACTTCGTGGCGATGCCCAAGTTCAACATGTATCAGTCACTGCACACCACGGTGATCGGCCCTGAGGGGCGACCGCTGGAGATCCAGATCCGCACGCAGGATATGCACGAGATGGCCGAGTTCGGCGTCGCGGCGCACTGGATGTACAAGGAGCGTGCTCAGAGCAGCAGGGACACGAGCGGGGCGGACGGGGCTGGTGGGGTGGGTGGGGCCGAGTCAAAGCAGAAGATCAAGTGGCTGCGCTCGATGCTCGACTGGCAGACCGAGATGTCAGATCCGCAGGAGTTCATGGAGAGCTTGCGGATAGACCTGTTCGAGGACGAGGTGTACGTGTTCACGCCCAAGGGCGAGGTCAAGTCGCTCGCCGCCGGCGCCACGCCGCTCGATTTCGCCTATGAGGTGCACACCGAGATCGGCCACCGCTGTGTGGGGGCACGCGCGAACGGCAAGATCGTGCCGCTCCACTACGAGTTGCGCTCCGGGGACATCGTGGAGATCCTGACCGCCAAGCGCGAGCGCGGGCCATCGCGCGACTGGCTTGCGACGGTGAAGACCACCAGAGCGCGCAACAAGATCAAGCAGTGGTTCAAGGCGGAGTCGCGCCAGGGCACCGAGCACACCGGGCGCGAGTTGCTTCAGGAACACCTCAAGAAGCAGGGATTGCCAGCCCAGAAGATCACGGGCTCGGCGCTACTCGCCGACGTGATCCGCGAGATGGGCTATCGCAAGGCCGATGACTTCTATGTGGCACTCGGCGCGGCCAAGATCTCGCCGAAGGTGGTCGTCAACAAAGTGCTTCAGCGCCTGAAGCAAGGCGAGGCCGCCGACGGCGATAGCAGCGCCACCGACCTGTTGAAGGTGGGGCGCCCGCGCCAGCGGCCGACGAGCTCCTCTGGTCAGTACGGAATCAGGGTGGAGGGCGTGGAGGACGTGATGCTGCGCCTGGCCAAGTGCTGCCGTCCGGTGCCCGGGGATCCGATCGTGGGCTATATCTCGCTCGGCCGCGGGATCACGATCCACCGCAAGGACTGCCCAAACGCAAGGCTGCTCCAGCGCAACCCGGAACGCTTTACGGGCGTGAGCTGGGAGGGCGACCAGGAGACTTCGTTCGTCGTGGAAGTCCACATCGACGCCTGGGACCGCCACCGTCTGCTCGAGGACCTCTCGCGGGCGTTCTCGGAGTCGGGTGCCAATATCCTCGAAGCGCGTTGCCTGTCGAGCCCCCCAATGGTCAAGAACCGCTTCGTGGTGGAGCTTGCCGACACCCAGAGCTTGAAGGGTGCGATCTCGCGATTGCGCAACACCGACTCGGTGTTCGACGCCTACCGCGTCACGCCGGGCGGCACGGGCTAGGAGACGACGCTCAGCTCGCGCGGAAGCACGGAGTAGCGCGCCTCCATCACCTCGCCCAAATAGTCGCCGTCGACCTGTAGGGGGAGGGGCCGCTCATCGCTCGAGCGGACGGTCAACTCGAGCGTCTCCGCAAGCGGCGTGACCTGACGGTGGCGGGTCAGGCGCGCGCGCTTGGAGAAGGCTCGATAGGCGATAGTGGGCATGTCGAGCGGTCGTGCACGACGAAGGACACACGTCTGGAGGGTGCCCGAGTCCAGGGCGGGACCGTCGGCCACTTCGATCGGACGATCCTGGAAGTAGGTGAAGGGCGAGCCGTTCTGGACGATCGCGGTCACCCCGGTGTGCCGCTTCCCGTCCGCTTCGACCGTGAGGTGCGGCGGTTTGAGGATGTAGCGACGCGTGAAGGTGCTGATCGCCGCCCACGTGAAGTAGTAGGCGCCAAAGCGCGCCTTCAGGTGTGGGTTGGAGTCCACGCGCCGAACGACGCTCGCGTCGAGGCCAAGCCCGGAGGCGAAGGTGAAGCAGCGACCGTTGACAACGCCGAGGTCCACCTTGCGAGGCCGCCAGTCGTCGGCCATGTTCAAGAGGTGCTCGGTCGCGTCGACCAGATCGCCCGGGATGCCGAGGATCTTGCCGTACACGTTGGCCGAGCCGCCCGGAAGGCAGGTGAGCGGCGTGGGGGAGCCGCGCAGGCCGTTGGCTGCTTCGTTGACGGTTCCGTCCCCGCCGAAGGCAACCACGACGTCATAGCCCTCATGAGCCGCCTCGCGACACAGCTCGATCGCGTGCCCGCGAGCCTCCGTGTCCACGGCGTCGACCTCGTAGCGGCCCTGGAGCGCGTATACGACGAGATGGCGCAGCCGATCCGAGACGGTTGTGGCGTACGGATTGACGATGATCAGCATGCGCTTCTTTGTGGCCGGGGTGAGCGGCTCGAAGGCGTCGGTTTCCTCCGCAGGGGCTCGATCCCGGGGGCTCACGCTAGTGCTCACGCAAGCCCGTACACCACTGGTCGGGATGCGTTACCGGCCTACCTGGAACTCCATGAGTCGCAAGACCTCAGGGCACAGGGTCGGCTCCGCCCCCGGCCTTGTGTGGGGTGCGCAAGAAGCTCTTGTGTTCTGCCGCCGAGCCTCGTATACTGCCCTGTCGCATAGCTGAACACATCCAGAGGGGTGGAGGGACCTGGCCCAGTGAACCCCCGACAACCACCGCGTGATAGCGGCAGGTGCCAATTCCAGAGAGATGTGTGGCGGGCTTCCAGTCTTTGCCACACGGTTCACCGGCGAAGACGAATTCATGGAAGGAGCCCCTCGTGGCTGTCACACACCTTAGATGCAGAGAGTGCCGATCCGAGTACCCCCTGGAGGCGCTGTATGTCTGCGAGCGCTGCTTCGGGCCGCTGGAGGTCGCGTACGACCACAGCCGCCTCGGTGGCGACGTCGACGGCTTGCGCCGGCGCATCCAGGGTGGCCCGCAGAACATCTGGCGCTATGCGGACTTCCTGCCGGTGGTCGACGGTCCTCCAGGGCCGTCGGGTCGGCTGGCCTCACGCACCGGCCTGCCGGCCGGTTGCACCCCGCTGATCAAGGCCGACCGACTGGCACAGCGACTGGGGCTGGGGGAGGTGTGGGTCAAGAACGACGCGGCCAACCCCACCCACTCGTTCAAGGACCGGGTGGTGTCGGTCGCCACGGCGCGCGCTCGCGAGCTCGGCTTCGAGACGATCGCGTGCGCCTCCACGGGCAACCTCGCCAACTCGGTTGCTGCTCATGGCGCCGCGCTGGGGCTTGAGTCCTACGTATTCATCCCGGCGGACCTGGAGGAGCAGAAGGTGCTCGCGACGGGCATCTACGGGACGAACCTGGTGGCGGTTAGGGGCAACTATGACGATGTGAACCGCCTGTGCACAGAGCTCTCGGCCGAGCGCGACTGGGCGTTCGTGAACGTCAACCTGCGGCCTTACTACGCCGAGGGATCAAAGACGCTTGCGTATGAGATCGCCGAGCAACTCGGCTTCGAGCTGCCGGACCGTTGCGTGGTGCCGATCGCCTCGGGCTCGCTGTTCACGAAGGTGGCAAAGGGCTTTGAGGAGTGGCGCGAGCTGGGGCTCGTGGAGGGCGAGTTGCCGCGCATGAACGGCGCCCAGGCCGACGGTTGCTCGCCGGTGGCCTCCGCATTTGCGGCGGGCCACGACGTGTGCAAGCCGGTGAAGCCAAACACGATCGCCAAGTCATTGGCAATCGGCAACCCGGCTGACGGCCCGTATGCGATCGAGGAGGCGCGCCGCAGCGGCGGCTCGGTGGATTCGGTCAGCGACGATGAGATTCGCGAGGGAATCGCGCTGCTCGCGCAGACGACCGGCATCTTCACCGAGACGGCCGGCGGCGTCACCACGGCGGTGCTCGCGAAGCTCGCCGCGCGCGGGGACATCGATCCGGACGAGCGGGTTGTGCTCGTGATCACGGGAGAGGGCCTCAAGACGCTCGATGCGGTGCGCGACACGTTCCACACCCATGTAATCGATCCGTCGGTGGAGCAGTTCGAGACGCTGGTCGAGCAGGCGCCAAGCGACGCGACAAGCGCCCCCGCGGCATTCGCGGGCGCCGTCGCAAGGGGCTGAGCGGGAATGGCTGTGACGGTCAAGATCCCCACACAACTCAGGGCGGCCGCCGGCGGGGAGAGCGAAGCGGAGCTCGAAGGCGCCACCGTGCGCGAGGTGCTCGACGGCCTCTATGAGAAGTACGATGGCCTGGGCGAGCGCCTCGCCGACGAGAGCGGCTCACTGCGACGGTTCGTCAACGTGTATCTCAGCGGCGAGGACATTCGTTTCCTGGATGGTTTGGATACGCCGGTGGACGACGGGGCGGAGCTTACGATTCTGCCTGCGGTGGCAGGCGGGTAGAACGATCGCCGGGTCCCTGGCGGGCTCAGTTGTCTCGGGGCACTGGGAGTCGCAGGCTGCGTCGGGTGCTGTGCGGGCTTTGCACTACGCGGGGTCGGCGGTGTCGAGCCGCTGACGCCCACGGTCGAGACAAGGCCAGCGGCGCACATCGCGCCAATCGTCAGCGCCCGCATGCGGTGCGGCGTAAGCCAGCCCATGTGGTGGGTCTGCATCCATGTCCGGAAGCCTGAGGCCGCGGATACAGCCGCCATGGCACAACCAACGCACATAGGGACAGCCTAACTTCTCAAACTCCATACCGCGCTTGGCGGGCGTCAGCGAAGAGCGCCCAACGGCTCCTCTTCCAAGACATCCGCGTCCAGGACTGCCGAGACGGGCGCATCTATCCGCGGATGGCTTCGCACTACCGTCCCCTTGCGCGGAGAGAAGGTGACGTTGCGGCGTGTGACCCGCTCCGCCCGCGGGCTCACCGGTTGCAAGACGCTGCGACGTAGGATCGTCTCCAGCACCACTCTCATCTCCAGTTCGGCGAAGCTCGCCCCCAGGCAGCGCCTGAGGCCGCCCCCGAACGGGATCCACCCGTAGCCACTGGGCGGATTCTCCAGGAAGCGCTCGGGACGAAACGCGTAGGGCTCGGGATAGAGGTCTGCTCGTGTATGCGTGAGCCAGATCGCAGGCGTCACGTCGGTCCCAGCAGGGAGACTCAGTCCACCGCCCTGAAGCTCTGAGGCAAGGCGCCGTCCCGCGAGCGGCACGACTGGGCGCAATCGCAACGACTCCGAGACTACGGCGCGTAGATAGGCATCCTCCCCCGCGTCAACCTCGGCGATCAAACGCGCGAGTGCCGCAGGGTGGCGCAGCAGCAGATCAAAAGTCCAGGCCAATCCCGTGGCTGTCGTCTCGTGGCCGGCGAGCAGCAGCGTGACCAGCTGATCGCGCAGCTCCTGATCGCTCATCGTGCTGCCGTCCTCAAAGCGGGCCGCGATCAACAACGAGAGGATGTCCTTGCGCTCATCCAATGCTCGATCTGAGCGACGGTCCGCGATCTCGGCCAACAGCAGCTCATCGACGTTTTCCGTGATCTCTCGCAGACGGGTCATGGGGTCGCCACGACCGAGGCGACTGGCAAGCAAGAAGCGAAACTGCAGGGCCGGTGAGGACGTCTCGTTCAACAACATTGGAAGACGCTCCCTCAACCGCTCGCTGCGCGCCCGATCGGTCACACCGAAGACCGCCCTGAGGATCACCTCAAGCGTGATCGCTTGCATATGTGGATGAATCGCGAAGGGCTGCCCTATAGGCCAGCGATCGATCTGGCGTTCGGTGGCCTCGCGCATGATCGACTCATAGGAGCGCATTCGCGCGCCGTGAAACGGCGGCAGCATGAGCTTGCGCCGCGCGAGATGCTCCTTGCCCTCGAGCAGCAGCACCGAGTTCGGTCCCATCACAGGCAACAACGTGATCGTTCGTCCCGGAGGGAGTCCGTGCTCGTGCGCCGTGTAGAGAGCTCTGATCGTCTCGGGATCTGAGAGCATGACCATCGGGCGCTCAAAACCCGGGAAGCTCACGCTGAACTCATCGCCGAAGCGACGCCTGCAGGACTCCATGAAGGCGATTGGACGAACCAGCCAGCGCATCATCTGCACGGCTGGAGGCTCGGTGGGGCCGGGAGGAAGGGTGCTCACCTTACTGACAGGGTGACAGACGGAACTCAAGCGCACTTGGAGAAGGAATGCGAGCCGCGATCGTAGCTGTTCGCATCGGCCACAAGGAGATGATCGACGCATAGCGCGCAACGTGAACCCCACCGACTCGCTCACAGCGAAGGCGATGGACCGCGCGATCGAGCTGGCGATCGAGGACAACTCGCCTATCCAGAGCACGCGGCGTTTGTCGACGCCGACTCGCCACATGCCGGGCAGGAGATCAGTCGCGCCCTCGACGACGGCTACGCGGTCGTGCTTGTGTCGGCGGACGGGCGCGAGCGGGTAATCACCGCGAAGATGTTGGCGGCGAGTCGCTGACGGTCACAGGTCGGGCTCCACGCTGGTGTTGACCTGCAAGTTCCAGCTTGGGTCTATCGGGCCGCGCGCGGGGAGCGCGCGAACAAGTCGCGTTGGATACGTGCCGGTGGCGAGCACAGCCTCGCGCAGGGGCTGAAGGTCGAGGTCGTCGCGGAACTGGTCGAGCAGCCATCCCAACCGTCGGGCCAGCGAACGCGAGCGCATCGCCGCAAGCCGGGCCAACTCGACCACGTCGATATCGCCGATCTCAACGATCACGGTCGCAAGGTTGTTCAGTCCTCCGGCCTCGTCGGGGTGGGCGATCAGGTCCACGAGCGTCGTCTCGCGGGTCGCAATCCGCAAGCGCCCCGTATCGACCTGGCGCTCCTCGACAGCCAGTTGGTCGATGTGCTCGTTGACATAGAAACGCAGACGGACTCGCCCTATGTCCCGATTAGGCACATGCCGATCGACCATCACCTGGAAGACCTGCGGCGCCTGGTGGGAGGCTCCGTGCATCGCGGCGGCGGTGAGCAGGCTCACGTAATAGCTGCGGTCCAGGGCGCGCATCATCCCGTCGATGAAAAGTTCGCCGGGGAGCACACCCCACGACCTGTACTCAGGCGGGACCACGACATAGAACCCGCGGGCAGGCGAGAACAAAACGCCCCGGCGACGCAAACGAGCAAGTCCCGGGTATACGTGCGCGAGCGGCACATCGGCAAGCTCGGCTGCCTCGATTGCGGTCAGCGAGTAACGGCCCTCGGAAAGGAGCGCATCGGGAAGTTCAGCCACGGACGGCATCTTGGGCATTCTAACGTTTAACGTTAGTTAGCGCAACTAGGCGTTTTGGCTAAGAGCCTGTCGGCAGCTTTGGCAGGACTGCGTCTTGGTGCGCCGTCCTGGCGAGCTCACAGGACTTGGAGCCGCCCTACCTTCCGCCTACGGGCTCAACCGCCGGGAGCGACCGGGTACCGCTCGTCGTCGAATACGGCGGCGACCTCCAGATGACCGCCGAGCGCCTGCACGTAGGAGCGCAGCGTCGATAGGTAGACATCGCTGCGACCCTCCAGTCGCGAGACGTTGCCTTGGGAGATACCAAGCTCCTCGGCCAGCTGCACCTGTGTGACGTGGCGCGATCGGCGCAGATCGGCGAGTGCTAGGGCGTCCTCCATCGCACGTCGGCGCTCGGCTACCTGCTCATCCCAACCGGGATCGCGACGCCGCGCCTGTTCGCGCAGCTCGTTGAAGTTTCGTGTCTTGGTGGCCACCGCGACATTATGCCCCAGACAGCATATACCGTCAAGGGCATGTCGTGGACCTACCAGCCCGTCGGGTGGAGGGCGTAGCATCTGCTCATGCTCACCGTCACAGAGGCAGCGCAGCGGGTCGGCAGAAGCCCAGGGACGGTCCGTCGTTGGGTGCGTGAGGGCCGTCTGCCCGCTACCACGAGCCATGGCAAGCGTTTGATCGATCCAGGAGCACTCGACGAGGTTCGGGACGAGATGTATCCGATGCTTCCGCTGCCGCCCGAGTGGCAGACGCTTGAGGACGGCTCGCCCGCACCGAACTGGGTCGCGGCGGTCGCGCTCTCGCGGCACGGTCGTTGAAGCTCGTCATCGACGCGAACGTCGCGATCGCCGCGGCGGCAAATCCCGTCGGGTTCGAGCGCTTTCGCCGGTTCGAGCTGGTCGCGCCGCCATTGATGTGGATCGAGGCGGTTTCCAGTCTGCACGCCATGCTCTGGCGTGGCGAGCTGCGCCGTGAGCAGGCCAAGTCGATGCGGGACCGAGTACTTACGGCTCCCGTGCGACGGCACGACCCGGATGAGCTTGCCCAGGAAGCATGGAATGTCGCCGAGGAGCTGGGTTGGGCCAAGACCTATGACGCGAACTACGTGGCGTTGGCGCGACTCCTCGGCTGCCGTCTCATCACGCTCGACGCACGTATGCGACGGGGAACGGCTCGGTTGGGCTTTGTGATCGGTCCAACGGAGCTCGAAGGCCCCTAATCTGCAAGGACTCATAATCGGTTGGTCCCAGGTTCGAGTCCTGGCGGGCCCATCAAAGAATCTCGCACAGTTATGCGGGATTCGTGCATTAAGTGGCAGCGCTATTCATCCTAAAGCGCATTTGGGGCCACTCTTGGGGCCACCTGACACCTGAAAAGTGTCTCGACCAGTGTGGAGTGGGGGGCCTAGCAGGGTCGGTCGGCGGGTGCGCCACGGCGGGCCGGGCTCCGATGGATGCTCAGTCTCTCGTCGCCGGGCGAGGAGTCGCTAAATGTTCGCTTCGGCGCTGTCTGCGACCTTGTGTGCGGTAAGGCGCTCGACGATGCCGAGCCTCGTCCACTCAAAACCGCCTCCTGCCCTGGGTGACTGTCCCATCTGTCCCAGCTCATCTATTTGTTGGGCTTCCTTGACAAGTATCGGTCAGGAGTGCTAAGTATGCCCGCGACCCTTTATTGAGGCAGGGTACCCAGGAGGCCAGTGATGCGCGATCGAGGTTGGAGTGGACGACGAGCAGTCCAGGTTCTCACTGCGATTCTCTTTGTCCTTGCGGCGTTCGGAACGACTGCTGCGTATGCCAAGCCCCCCACCGCGACGAGCTATTACTGGACCACAACCAGCACGACAGTGGCAGAAGAAGACGGGTGCCTCCAAGGGATCACCGACGCCCTCGGCAACACCAATAGCGAGGTCATTCTTGATTTCGGCGGCCAGTTAGGGAACCTGAGCGGCACCGAATCGATTGGCGGAACGGTTGACTTCACCAACGCGCAGATCGAAGCTATCGCTCTGGCGTTCGGGGCTGGATACTTCGTGTGCACCGAAGGTGAGAACACTTACGACGCTCACGCTTGCTATGGGCACGAACAATTCAAAGGAAGCCGTTAGCACGGCGGGCGGGGAAGCTTGGGCAAGCCTCGTCGCGGCGACAGCGACCGTGGTGCTGGAAAACTCGGCAGAGGCAAAACAGGTGGCGATCTGGGGCGGGAGTGACTTGGAGGTGGGCTACAGCACCGGAAGTGCAGCGCACGCCTGGGGAGTGGGATACAGCGAAACGACCGAATCCCCGTACCTCGACTACGGCGCGGCAGAAGGATGCCCGAGCGCCAGCCACACCAACGGCAGCTGTACTGGCGGTCAATCGGGCTGGAACCAGCAGGTTGAGTGGGAAGTAAGCTGGGGGATCAATGATGCCTACCCGGCCCCAGAGATCTACTATAACCCTCCGCCGGGTACGCCTGTCAACGCGGAACAGTGGACGCAGATCGTACTGTGGTCACACTATGCACTCTCGCGGTGCGAGTTCTTCCAAGGTCCTCTTGACGAGAATGAATACGAATCGAGCAACAACGCCACGCAGGCGTGGGATGAGTTCAAGGAAACGCTCGAAAGTGGACTAAGCGGCACGTCCTGCTCCGTTGTCCCCGAATACTCGCCCTACTCGCTAGAGATCTAAAACTGGAAGGATCGTGTCAGCAATGGGACCCCGAAAGATGATAAGTGGTCGCGCCGCATGGGCAGCCCTGGCGGCGGTCGCACTCCTTACTGGCGGCGTAGTCGTAGCCGGTAGCGCGGGCTCAGGTCCGAGGCCGACGTTCTTGACGAACTGCCTCGCGCTCACGCCGGGGCTAGAAGATGGCAAGCTCGCGCGACGGGAACGGGAATGCCGCCGACGCGAAGCGGCCAGCTCCGGCGTCACGCTCGCGCAGGCCCTGGAAAGGAAGGCACAGCTACGCGCGCATCCGCAGCGCGCTGAATTGGCTCCTTCGACGAGGCTCGCGGGACTCGTCAACGACAGGCAAGGCCCGGTCGGAACGAACCAGACCTTCCACTCTACCTCGCACTGGGCGGGGAACGTAGACGGCCAGTGGTACATCGTCTATGCGGGCGCCGCGGCGGCGCCCGGTACCAACGAGAACACCCGATCGGAACTGCGGATCTACAAGGAGCCAACCGATCTAAACAGCGGCGAACCAAATGTGCTCGTCGGCTCTTACACCCCGCCTGGTGGCGGCCACCAGCCACTGACGATCGCGTCGGCCAGCGCGGGCGTGCTTACGATACGAACGAGCACCGGAGCCATGCTGTCATTCGATGTCGGACAGGGTGCCTTTTCTTAGACTGGCGTGCGGGCTACGCGAGCAGCTCGCACAGCCATATCGGTCAGCGTCCGCGTGCGATGTCGTGATCGGGCGCGTCGCGTGTTGGTGTTCGCATGAGCTTGCCGACGTGAGGGATCAGGCGGCTGAGGCGTAGCGGATCGCGGCTGGGGTCCCACGATGGACCTGCGGCTTCTCGGTGGGTGACGGATGGTGTGTGCGCTCGGCTTCGGTTCATCCGTTGCGAGAGTCGTGTGATTCGGTCGGGGTCTTGTCCTTCTTCGCCGAGTTGGTCGCGGGCGAGGTACCAGTCGGTGCCGTGGCGGGCACGGGTGGCTTGTACGTAGGCGGTCTCCTTGCTTGTTTGCCAGCCGCCGGTAAGCACGACGGCGCGATCGAGGGTCGCACCCTGTTGGCGATAGACGTGTTGGGCGTAGGCGAGCCGCAGCGACTCGGCCTCTTGGCGTGCGAGCTGCAGCCGGCGGCCTGACCCGTCGAGGGCGAGCATGAGCGTCCCGTCCTGGTCGATGTTCGTGACCTGGCTGCGCGTGCCGTTCTCGACGCGCGGTTGGCCTCTGGGCCGATATTGGGCGATGAACGCGACGTGATCGCCTTCGCGCCGCCCATAGTGGGCGTTTGCGAGCGGGATCTCGTAGGGGCCGAGTTCGCCGTGTTGGGCGCGTAGGTGTGTTGGCCCTGCGCGTCTACCGCCAGTCGATGCGACGAGGAGACGACGAGAAGGCGGCGCTGCGCGCCCTGGTGGAGGGGACCGATGCCTAAGGATCGACGGCGACGCGTCCGTTTCGCCCACGATGTCGTGATGGTCATAGAGCGCTCAAGCGCTCACCCGGTCGAATATGCGATCGTGCTGCTGGTCGAGCGCGATGGCCGCTGGCAAACAGTGAGGACGTTCGACAACGCCCACACTCACCAAGAACATCACGAGCATCGCTACGTCGGAGCTGAGAAGCAACCACCGATCGTCACCCATGGCTCGGTGAACGAAGCAATGCACGCCGCCGAGGCCAAGCTGACCGACACATGGCGCGATATCGTTCGTAGTTGGGAGCGCACAAGATGAGCACAGTCACCGATAGAACTCACGAACTGTTCAGGACTGCGTCGTTTAGCGACGACGACTTGGGCTACCCGAACGATGTCGAGTTCGTCCCCGGCGACCAAGAGTGGGCCGACGATGTCGTGTGGAGCAACCTGGCACAGGGCCTTGCCACCGTCGTAGTGAACGAGGAGAGCGAGCTGGTGCTACTCCCGCGACGCCGCAGCCTGCTCGACAAGCTGCGTGGCCGCGTGGCCGTCACCGTCGGCCAGCGCGTCAACGGCCACGCCCCGGCCTACATGACCCCCAGCCGCCTCGGCCGGCACCCCTTGCGCGAAATACGCGAGTTCTAGTCGCGGACTCCACGAAGGGCTGCCCTGAAGGCTCCGGCGTCGTTGTAGACGACCCCCGGTTCGGTCATGGCCTCTCGGTCGATTTCCAGCTCGCCGCAGAGCCAGTCCGGGTTCCAAAACCATCCTTGGTCCGGGTCGATCCGGCCACTGGAGAGACCGCGTAGCAAGACCGCCGCACCGTCCAGGGTATGTTCGGGCAGACACTCCACCAGCTCATGTAGCTCTGCCCTGGTCATCCCGATCATTCTCACACGCGTTGCTCGTTGATCGCCGGTAGAGGCACTCCAGCGCACGAAAAGGCAGAGGAAAGGGCAGACAAGGCCATATTGCGAGACGAGGAGCTGCCGTACAGGACCCGCTTGAAGGGCGGAATCCCGCACCGTTGAACGGGATTCAAGACGCGCCCGGCGTGATTCGAACACGCGACCTTCCGCTCCGGAGGCGTCCACGGAAGATCGCCACGGAGGGCCGGAATACCTAGTGTTCATGGGGGATTCCGGCCCCTTGGCCGTTCGGGCTCCCGCTTCATATTGGGACCAATTCGGGCCGATTCCGGGGGGTTATGGCCAACCATTGGCCACTATCACCCCTCCTCGGGTATCGTGCGCCGCATGGCAAGCGGCGAGGCGCTCATCGACCAAGCGCTAGCGGCGATGCCGGCGATGCCGCCGGTCAAACTCGGCGAACCGATCGAATGCACCTCTGACCAGGCGCTCGTACTCTGCGTCTACGAGGCGGCGAAGGCGCGTAATCGTGGGTGGCCCGGCTCCGACGACGCAGAGGTTGAGCGCTATGCCCAAACGGCGCGGCGTGCCGGCATCCCCGAGCACGAGATTGAGGCGGCTATCGCGGCCGCCAGCCGCGAGCGCGACGACTGAGCCCGTTCCCGCTGCACTCAGCCGAAACGGCTCTTGTGCTGGCGGAGCAGTATCGCGAGTGACGCTTAGGCGGCCGGGGGTGCGGAACGCAGATGCTTTTCGAGGTCGCGAGCGAGCCTCCGTTGCTCGACCTCGATCTCACCAGCCTCGACGAATGCAGCATCGAGGCTCGCACGAAGTCCTGCCGCGTCGGGCCACGGCTCCGCTACATCGGCGAGCACAATAGTCCCAGGCTCGTAGCCTGTGCGGTTGCTCGTGTCGAAAAACCGGCCGGGGTTGAGCGATACGGCTATGCCCCCATTGATCTCGGCGACTCGCGACTTGAGTATGGCCTCAAGGTAGGGCACATGCTGGGACTGAAAGAACGCGGGGATGATGACCAGGAACCGTTCCCCGTCATACCCGGTCTGTAGCGCCTCCCAATGAACAACACCGATTGTGTTCTCTCGCAATTGCCTCACAAATCTACCGCGCCGGCCGCGCGCGGGTCGTCAGTCGCCCGCTTGGCTGAGCTCATTCAGCTTGTGCATCCTGACGAAGCCGCAGTGCTTGCACACGGCGACGATGAGGGGGAGCGGTAGCAGACCAACGCCCTCGATGCGCGGGCCTTGCCCTTGGTCCTTCGACGCGATGCCTGCGCTTCTGGGGGGATACACGTCCCAATTCCCTTCATCGCCCTCACCACCTCGACCGCAGGAGAAACAGTTCGGCAAGTATTCGGGCGCCGCATCTCTTAGCGCCGCGAAGAAATCCTGACGGTTCCGTATCTCGCGCATAACGCTATGTCGCCCACTGCCAGCCAACGCTTTGCGACGCGACAGGCCCTGTATGCAGGTCGGTCAGACCGGGGTCATCCGGCGGCGAGCCGATGCCCGCAGCCACACATGCAGAACGGGTACAGCAAACGAGCCAGTGAAGGTCGTCAATGCTCGCGTTTGCCGGATCGTCGAGCAGCCGCTGAGTGACGGCGGGGACCTCCTGCTCAAGCTGACTGAGGGCGTCGGCAATCTCTATAGGCATAGGGTGTTGGCGGAGCGCATCACGCAGGGCATCGGGCCGCAGGTGTGGCAGGTCAATTGTGATGGGTCCGCGCGCTGCAAGTTCGTAGCGGTCGGCGACGCGCTGCCACCGTTCGAGGCGCTCCAGTGATGGCGCGTTCGGGTCTGTCGCGTGGAACTTGGCGAGCGCGCGATAGGCAGCCGCTCGGCCCTCGCCGGTTTGCTGCTGTTGAACCGCCCGCTCGGCACTTGCGCGCAGTTTCTTCCGGTAGCGCTGATCGCCCGGCGGCTGGGCTTCAAGGTCCGGCGGGTGGAACCCCAGACTCCGCAGTCGCACTACGGCGCGCCGCCAGACCTTCAGAGCGTATTCCCGCTCTCGCAACGTGAGCGGTCTGAGCCCGTCTGGTGATGGGTCGGGCCAGCCGTCTCCGGCCTCCGCCCAGGCAACGTATAGGCGCGCCCTGTCCGCGTCCATCGCCCGCTCGGTCGTTTCTAGCAACAACCCACGGAACAGGACGCGAAGATGCTTGCGCCGCTTGTCTGGGGAGCTAGCCAAGTAGATCCGTAGCGCGGTCGCCGGATCGGCGGCGCCGCTCTCACGCAGGAGGGCTTCGAGAGTCCGCTCGGCGCGGTGGTCAAGGGTGAAGTCGGCTTGCGTTCGCACGTTTTGTGGGGGAAGAGGGACAAACAGCGGTGGGCCGCACAAGATGCGGGCACGATGTCACACGCAGTAGTAAACAGACCGCGCCGGACTGTTTCGCCGCTCCGGGTCCGGCGCGTGGAACTTGGCTTCACCCAGGCTGAGCTAGCCGCAGCCGCCGAACGCTCGCGCGAGCAGCTTTCTCGGATCGAGACCGGCGCGAGCGAGCCCCGCGTGAGCACGCTGCGGGCGTATGCCGGGGTGCTTGAGTGCGATGTCGCCGAACTGCTGCGGTTCCCGAGCGACCGCGCGACGAGCGCACGGCAGATCGACCCCACAAATAGCGACGCCCCGGTTGACGAGACCGAGGCGACGCAAAACTCGGGGAGGCAACCCCGACATGTCCCAGGTTACTAGCCTCAACGGCGAGTTCACGTTCGCCGAGCTGCGCGCGCGAACGGCGGGACTGAGCGACCTTCCACGCGCCGCGACCTTCCACGCGCTGCCGGACGAGATGCAGGACGCCGCATGGCGCGAGCTTCGCCGTGAGGTAGAGGCGCGCGAGCACACGGGACGCGCGGAGGTCGTGGCATGACCCGTCTCGGACGCGCCGCCGCCGAGCTGGCCGCAATCGGCTACCCCGTCCACCCATTGAGGGCGCGCGCGAAGGTGCCCGCGACACGCAACGGCTTCAAGGACGCGACGCGCGACACACGCCAGATCGAGCGGTGGTGGGACGCTATGCCAGACGCGAACATCGGGATCGCGTGCGGCGCTTCGGGCATCGTCGTGCTGGACATCGACACGAAGGCCGGAGCTGACCCGCGAGAGATCCTTGCCCGGTTCGATCGCGCGGGAGCGCCCGTAATCGGGACCGGCCTTGCTCCCGAGCGCTGCGAGCGCTACCCGCGCAGCCTCGCCGGCCGCCGAGGGGCGCAGGTGTACTTCCGAGGGAACATGCCGAGCGCTACGCGGCTGACCGTTGCAGGTTGCGAGGTCAAGGCGGCCGGCGGTTACGTCGTTGGCCCGCCGAGTGTGCATCCGTGCGGCGCGGAGTACGTCGGCCAGCTTCCGCCCGTGGCCGAGCTGCCGCCCATCCCAGGATGGTTGTCGGAACTGGTACCGCGGCCCGAGTCGCGCTCAGTCGCAACCATTCCTGTAGGTCGGACGGCCGACCCCTGTCGCGTGCTCGCCGGCTTGGCGCGTGTCGTGCGCGAGGCTCCCATTGGGGAGAGGAACCACCGCTGTTTCTGGGCTTCATGCCGCATCGCGGAGCACGCGGCCACCGGGACGTTGGAAGAACGCGAGGCAGTCGAGGAGATCCGCGCAGCCGCCATCGCCGCTGGACTCTCCGAACACGAGGCCGAGCGCACCATTCGCAGCGGGCTGAACGCGGGCGCGAGGGCAGCAGCATGAACGCCGAGGCCGTCCCTTTGCGAGCAGTGCCAGCACCAGACGCCGGCACTGAGACCAGTCCGGGCAAGCAGAAGTTCATCGTCGGAGACTGCGCCGCCGAGATCGCCTCGACCGAGCCATACGCCACGGGTGGCGCGCAGCTCTACGTCTTCACGGACGGCTGCTACCGACCCGGCGAGCGACATCTGCACCGCCGCATCGTCGAGTTGCTCGGGGATAGCTGGAGCCGACGCAAGTCGGAGGAGATCGTCACGTACCTACGGATCACCTCACCCGAACTGTGGGAGCAGCCGCCAGTCGGGACGATCAACGTCACCAACGGCCTGCTCGACGTCGAGACGCGCGAGCTGAAGCCACACACACGCGACCATCTGTCGCCCGTCCAGATCACCGCCGCCTACGACCCGAACGCTGGATGCCCCGCGATCGAGGCGTTCATGCAGTCCACAATCCCAGAGCTGACCGCGTTGTTCACCGAGATCGTCGGCTACATCCTGACGCCAGACAATCGTCTTCAGCGGGCGATCATGCTCATGGGACCCGGAGGCACCGGCAAGTCCACGGCCGCGAACGTGCTCCGCGCGCTGCTTGGCCACGAGAACGTCTCGGCCGTAGCGCTCCACCAGCTTGAGGAGGATCGTTTCGCTACCGCCGACCTGTACGGACGGCTAGCGAACGTGTTTGCTGACCTGCCCGCGCACGCGCTGAAGTCGAGCAGCATCTTCAAGTCGATCACGGGCGGCGACCGAATCCGGGCGGAGCGCAAGCACCGCGCCGCCTTCGACTTCACCCCATATGCCCGCCTGATCTTCAGCGCCAACGACGCACCGCCGACCACAGACAGCTCAGACGCCTTCTTTGACCGCTGGCTGATACTGCCGTTCGACCGCCGACACCGGGGCACCAGTCACCAGGACCACGACCTACTGGCGAAGCTCACAAGACCACAGGAGCTTTCCGGCCTGCTCAACCTCGGCCTCGACGGTCTGGATCGCCTACGCCAACAGCACGGGTTCTCTCGCGCCGCAAACAGCGACCATGCAGCCGAACGCTTCCGCGTTGATGCTGACTCAGCCGCTGGATTCTGCGAGGAGTGCGCCAACATCACCCAGGAGGCCCGCACCGCCAAGACCGCACTCTTTCAGTCCTACCGCGCGTGGTGTGAGGAGAACAATCGCCGACCGCTCGCCGCCCAACGCTTCAACCGCCGACTACGCGAGCTGCACAACCTCGATGAGGTCGCCTCCAAAGGCCGCGACTACTGGCTCGGCATCGAACTACGCGAGGAAGAACCATGAGGGGTGTCGAGCAGGTGGGAGGGGTGGCAAGGGTGGTTCTGCCTCTAACTACAAACCCCCTGCGCACGGGAAAAGGTGAATGTAGTAGGAACTGCCGCCACCTTCGCCACCCCCGACACCTATCGCCACCCACGGAAGACGCTCAAATGAGCGTCACGGCTACCACGCGCCCGGTCTCTCTGCTTCGGCGCGTCGGTTGCGCCGAATCTCGGCAGTCGCCTGTGCTCGATCGTGAGGACTGCTCGTGAGCGCGCCAACTCTTCCTTGCGATGGCGCCGCGCTTTTTGAGCGTGTGCCGCTTGTGGACGCGGCGACGCTTGCCGTCGAGCTGGGCGTCAGCCGCGATTGGGTCTATGAACATGCTCACGAGCTGGGCGCGCTGAGGCTCGGCAGCGGCCCGAAGGCGCGGCTGCGGTTCGATCCCCTAGCGGCGAGGGCTTGCTTGGCAGGCGAGAAGTCGCAGGCGTCGGATTCGGCTCCGGCGCTGGGATCGCAGGGCGTCAGCGAGCGGGTGTTGAGGTCGCAGCGGCGTTCGTTGGCCACTCGTCGGCCAAAACCCGGCTCGATCCTGCCCGTGCGACCGCGACGGAAGGCGGCACCGTGACCCGACTATCCACCAGGGGCAAAGTCGTGAGCTGCCCGGACCGCGCCAAGGGCGACGATCTTCGAGCGCATGCCCAGCTCGCTACGCCGGACGCCGGGCCACCACGGGATACGTGCCCGGACCCGATGCGCTGCGAGTACCGCTGGCGGCACGCCTCGGGTCCGTGGAGCTGTGAGGCCAACCATCCGCAGACTGCGCATGAGAGCGAGGCGAAGCGATGAGCGCCCCGGCCGTTCTCAGCCGTTCTCCCGTCGGGGGAGACCGTGTGCTCGTCTCACCTGCTCCGAGCACCGTAGGCGTGCCAAGAGCCACCGCAGGCTGCCAGTACGTGTGGGGCGTAGACCCTGCCGTCTCGCGCCTGGCGTTTGCCTTTGCTCCGGTTGATGGTGGGCCGATCGAGGTCGAGACGTTGAACACTGCGAGCGACGCGCGCGAAGGTGAGCGCCTTGGCCTGCTCGACCGGCAGACACGGATCTATGCCCGCCAGCGCGCCGCCGAGTTCCCGCCCGCTGTCGTGTGGGTTGAGCAACCGTCTGGCCGCTTCCGCAACCTGCCGTTGACGTACGCCGTCGGCGTGATCCAAGCGGCGCTGTTCGAGACGCTCGGCGTGCCCGTGTGGACTATCCCGAGCAGCACTTGGAAGGCGCGCACCGTGGGCGTCGGCAATGCGACGAAGGCCCAGGCGATGGCGTGGGCCGAGCGTGTCGCCACGGTGGACGGGCAGGACGAGGCGGACGCTGTTGGGATCGCGCATGCTGGCCGGGCGATGGTCGAGAGCGGTCGGTGGGCGGCATGAGCACGCCACGCAACCCACCGCCCGCCCTCCGCGTCCTGGAGGCGACCGGCGAGTGTCCCAGCACTCTCCCGGAGTGGTGCTCTCACTGTGAACGCCAGCACCCGCTACGAGAGATGTACGTCCACTGCTACGAGCGCGGATACTGGTGCATCGTCTGCAATGGCCGGCACAAGGTGTCGTTCAACTGCCGTCGAGACGACCCGGATGAAGACATCCCCATCGACAGCGCGGCATCGGCATGAGCAAGCCAACGCGCAAGCGAGCCCGCGATCCCGGACCGCCGAGGCTGCCAATGTGGAAGGTTTGCCTTGACGCGCACCGCATCGAGCCGCACTGGGACATCCCTGCCACACAGATCACGGTCGGCGCGGCCACGTCGGCCAGCGCGCGCCATGCAGTCGTGCAAATGGCGCATATCCGCGCTGGCGTCGCGCCGCTTCACTCACTGCTTGCGCTCAGCGTCGAGCACGCGACCGCCAAGCCCACACGGAGTTCCACGGTGCGATCGGAGGCAGCGTGAGTTCTGACCTAAGCCGCGCCTACGGCGAGCTGCGCCACGCGGGCAAGGGCCATAAAGGCGCTGTCGTCGAGCTGTCGCGGCGACTGAAAGTGGACGCCCCGACGATTGAGCGCGCCCTGCAACGCGCGGGCGGCGCGGCACGATACGCCCGGGGACGCGGCGGCAAGCCGAAGGGGGAGTCGTGAACGTCACCCACATCCCCCGAGGCCAACGGTCGCGGCCGATCACGACGAGGACGCCAGCAGCGACCCGGGCGAAGGCGTACCGGCCACCGGCTGCTCACGAGCGGACGCTGCGAGCTGCCGATTCGCTCGGGCTTTCACTTGCGGCGTTGGCGTGGATCGACGACGCGACCGCACGCCGACGGAGATGAGGAGACCATGAAACAGAGCACACGAGCCGAGCGCCGAGCACTGGTCGAGCGGATGCTCGTCGAGGATCAGACGCGCTCCGATCGCTCGATCGCGCGTGCAGCGGGTGTGAGTCACACGCATATCGCCGAAGTCCGCCGAGCGCTCGAATCTGCTGGCACGCTGCCACCGCGCCCCTTCCAGTCAAAGTTGGCAACTCAGCCGGGTGGCAACTTGCAACGTCAGACGCCCGATGGTGAGGCGATCGCGGAGACGCATGGTGCGTATAGCGAGCGCCGTGTCGGTCCGTTGCGCGAGCGCTACCTCGGCGAGTTGAGGGTGGAGTTCCCGAACGCGAGCGAGCGTCGGCTGGTGATCCAAGCGCATCGGCTCGGCCAACTTGAGCTGCTCGGCCGTTTCACTGACGAGCGCGGCGTGATTCGCTCTCGGCGGCACGGGAACGTCTTCCCGGCGACAACGCTCGGCGAGAAAATCGCAACGGCCTATCTGGCCGAGCACGACCGCCTGGAGCAGCGGGAACGCGAGCACGCTGGTGGTGGTGCTGGCCGTCGCCTGACGCTCGCGGAGATCGAAGCGGAGCCCGACGAGGACGAGGGTGTGGCCGACGGGGGTGAGGGTTCGTGAGCGATGCTTTGGCACGGTTGGCGCGGCGGGCGGTGATGGGTGAGGGCGGCCACGGCCGCTGTGACTTTTGCCTGCCGACGGAGGTGGCGACGGTCGCCTACCCGATTCGACCGATCGTGGGTGAGCGGACGCCGCGCCCGCAGTGGTGGCTTGCGTGCGACGTATGCGCCGCGCTGGTCGCGGCGACGCGGCGTGATGAGCTGGCACAACGCGCACTCCAACTCCGCTCGGGTGCGGGTCTTGGCCTGCGAGCGGACGCCCCTCACCTGGAGTTCATTCGCAAGACGCACGACCGATTCTGGTCGGCGCGTGATGGTGAGCCCGAGTCGTTGGAGGGGTTGACATGACCCCTCGTGTGGTGAGACCGAAGGGCCTTGTCGCGGCGGCCCGGGACAAGCGTCTGCTCGGCGCGTCGATCACTTGGCGTGAGGAGCAGCTCGCGTTGCTGGCGCGGTTGGACGGCCCGGAGGCTATGCACCTCTGGCGGGTCGGCAGGCAGTCGGGGAAGACGTCACTTGCGGCTGCGGCGAGTATTCACAACTGCACGATGCGTGCAGATTTGGATGACATGATCCCGCACTCGCGGTCGCGTGCTGTGCCCATTATCAGTCCGTCAGAGGATCAGTCCCGCGAGTTCGTGCAGATCGCGGCGGGGATGATCGAAGCCTCACCTGTACTTGCGGAACTCGCGGATATCAAGGGCGATCGGATCGACTTCCGCGTGCCGCGTGTCGATGAGCACGGGCACCGCTGGACGGCGAAGACTTCGATTCGGGCGATGGCGGCGAACGCCCGGAGTGTGCGCGGACCGAGTTCGGCGCTCGTGATTTTCGAGGAGATGGCACACCTAAACTCGACTGAGGGTCCAGCTAATGATCGGCGGCTGTTCGACGGGTTGCAGCCGCAGACATTGGTGTTCGGGTCGAAGGCGCGCATCCTCGGAATCTCAACGCCCTATTTTGAGGAGGGCCTGTATTACGACCTCGTGGCGGCTGCCGAGGGCGGGACACTTCCGTCGGCGTGCGCGGTACACGCCGCGACGTGGGACATGGTGCCGGACATTGACCCTGCGTGGCTTGAGGCGCGGCGTGCGGAGATGGGCGACGATGCCTATCAGAGGGAGTACGGTGCCCAGTTTGGTGCCGGTGCGGGTGAGTTCTTCGACTTGAAAGACATTGAGTGGGAGTCGGGGCCTGCTGCTCCGGAGGATGCGAGCGGGTGGGTGTGCGGTTTGGACCCGGCGTTCCACTCTGATCGCTTCGGCGTGGCATTGGTAGGCGAGGCGCGTTGGGAGTCGGACACCCTGTTGTTGGGTCGGGTCGATGCGATCGAGCCGCAGGGTGTCGCTAAGAGTTTCGAGCAGCGTCGTGCGAGAGAGGACGCGACACTCGCCGAGGTGTGGGCTGTCATCGAGCCGTACGCGGCGCAGGGTCTAAAGATCGTGACCGATCAACATCAAGCGTCGGCTGTCGAATCGTTTTTTGGCCGCAAGGGGATCACGGTCGAAGTGGTGAATCTGACCGGCCCGGTGCAGACGCAAGCCTTCACGGCCCTGCGTGCTCGGCTGGTGGACGGTTCGTTGCGGGCGTGGCGTCATCCGGGGCTCTATGAGGACTTGCGGCGCGTGCGTGTTGCTCGCAGGAGTGAGGCGGTTGAGCTGCCGAGGTATGCGGGCGGTCATATCGATTGCGGCTCTGCGCTCGCCCTAGCGGTTCGTGACTGCGAGGGGATGGGCGGTATCAAAGCCTTCGCAATCAAGTCATTCGTCCCCGGGCAGGGCTCGCCGGGCGAAGACGAAGCAGAAGGTGACGTTGATCGCGGCGGCGGCTCCGATGGCTGGTCGAACCCGATCGACAGTTGGCGCGATGACGGCTGGTAGATGCCGCACGATGCTTCACAATTCAATAGGAGCGCTGACGCGCTCCACAACGAAAGTGAGAACCGATGATGGATGGGTACACGAAAATAATCAATGGGCTGCTCGCGGAGTCGAAAGCGCGCAGCGAGATCGCGGCCGAGGATAGGATGCGTGAGTCCGGGTCAAGCGCGGCCACTGGCCTGATCGACCTCGGCATGGGGCCGTGGCGGCCGATGACAAGCCAAGAGATGGCACACGAGGTTGCGCTCGACCTCGCCGAGGAGGCGCGGCTGCGCGAGTCGGATGGCTCCGGCCCGCTGATCGAGCTCGACGGTCCGAAGCCGTCGGCGAAATTGGCGAGTTACGGTGGCGGCAACCGGCCAGAGGTCGCGTACGAGGATCGCTCAACGTACCCACTCGCTTGTGATTTGTTCACGGTCTTGCCGCAATTGGACTCGACCGGCAGCCCAAACGCAGAGAACTCCCAGGCCGAACAGATCATCCAGACGTTGACAGGGGGCCGTCCGCTGAGTGACTTCCAAATCGGCCTGTTGAAGGAACTCGTCGATCGCCACAAAAACGAGATTGACGCCTTGAGAGCGTCGCCCGATTACGAGGCAAAGTCCCTGACGACCCTGCCCGACCCTGCGACGGCTCGGCTCGTTGAGAGCGCGCGCGGAGAGCAGGTCGGGCTTCAGCCCCAGCAGTCGGACGCCTCACCCGGGACTCACCCGTGCGTTGACTGCTCGAAGGGCCTGCTCCCGTCCGGCGCGTCCTGCCCGACTTGCAAGGGCAGCGGCATCGCACCAGGCAAGGCCCAGCCGCTCGCGGAGTCCGGCCCGCTCCGAGGATTGTTGGCGCCGCCAGCACCGCCCGATGAGGAAGTGCTCGGCGCCGACGGTTTGTTCGACCTCGGGCCGGACATCCCGCGCCCCGTTCCCCGGTTCATGCAGGTCGGTGCCGCTGCCGAGCAGACGCCGGTGGTAAGCCGGATGCGCAGCTCCGCTCCGCCGCTCTCGGCGATGCGCGAGTCTTCACTAGCGGAGGTGCGTCTGGTACACGCCTACAACCGAGCGGTCACGAAGGGAATGCCTCGCCGCTTGCGTGAGGCGCGGGGAAGCTGGACACCCAACGACCCCGAGAACCTCTCGACTGGGGAGATAAGGGTCCTCATGCAGGCCTGGGAATCGGGGGTTGCAGCATGAGCGCCACAGCTACAAGACGACCATACATCCGAATCAGTCAGCTTCACGGTGCTGCCCTCGACTCCGCGATCTGCCGTTTCCGGCAGGACGAAGCGCTCGCGTCCATGCTCCTACTCGTGTTGCTCGGCGCGGCGACCGGGTTCCTGGAGCCCGGCACGATGGGGTACTCGCCACGCGGCGATGTCGCAGGTTACTCTACGCTCGCCGAACTCGGTGTGCCGGAGATCGAAGCGTGCGTGCGTCGCGTCGAACGCGCTCATGTCGGATTTAAGCTCTGCGGGGGCGACGCGGTGAACATCCTAGACCGGATTGACGTTCACTACAACACGGCGCAGGAGCGCAAGCGCAGGGAAGGGTGATCGATCTTCCCCCCGGTAACCCCCCTGGGGAAGGTGCTGGCCTTGGTTCTCGGGCCGGCGCGGTACCGGGGCGGCCAGCGGACTCAATGCCTAGAAGCTCTCCGCTGGACCGCTCCGGTGCCAACCACTAGCAGCCCTGAATAGGTGAATCCGTGAATCCCGCTACTGCCCTTGTCGAACTGCTCGCCGCTGCGCGTCGCAAGGGCGTCCAGTTCGAGGAGGCGTGGCCCGATGCGCTGGTCGGGGCGCTCGCGGTTGTGCAGACTGCGTGGGAGCGCAACGAATGGGCGGGCGTGCTCAGCGGCATGGCTTCGACGTGGCGGGAGGCATATTTGCGGGTGCCTGCTGGCAGGCATGAACGGGCGCTCGCGGCGGTGGCCCAGGACCGCGACCGCGAGCCGCTCCCTGACCGTGAGTGCGAGCGCTGCGGTGAGGAGATCCCGCCGGATCGCGGGCCGCTGGCGGTCTACTGCTCGGAAGAGTGCCGACACGAGACCAACCGCGAACGGGAACGGGCGGCACGGGCGGCGGCGTGAGCCCGCTGATTAGGCCGGCTTAGACGGGCTGGCCGCCCCCTCCGCCGCGTTCTCGCCCGGGACGATGGATTGGGCGCTCGGGGCTCTCAGCGGCTTAGATCGCCTCATATCGCGGTTCCCGGCTCTGAGGCAGCCCCACAAGCGCCGTCTCCCGGCCTTCGAGGATGCTGCCCTTGTGATCCCTTGGCCCTCAGCGCTCGGATTCGACGGCTGCCGCCAACTCGGCCAGGCTCAAGCCCAGCGCGTCGGCGACGGCCTCGACGCTGCTCCATGCCGGGTCGGATTGTCCAAGCTCAAGGCGCGCAAGGGTGCCGGTGGTAACGCCAGCGGCGACGGCGAGCACTTCGCGGGAGAACCCACGTTCCTCGCGTAGCCGGCGCACAGTTGCGCCGAGGGTCGGGTTGCGAGATCGTGGCATCGGAGGAGAGCAGCCTCGCAATTGCGCGCGCCTCTGTCCACGCAGGATCGCGCGTGCTGGATATCGCATGCGGGATCGAGTACGCTTCTGGGACAAGAAACGATATGGGGGCCGCGACGAAGTTAGCGCCCGGCCCCCTGGCACCGGAAGCGAGAACTTCCAGCGCGCCAGGAACCCTACCGACTCGGTCGGGGTTTCTTCCTCGCTAGAGCCGCCCCCGGGGCCTCCAACTACAGGAGGAACCGACGATGAGCAATATCAGCATCCCCGCCGACGTGGTGCGCATCCTGCGTAACGCTTTGCATACCGAGATCGGGCAGGACGCCTACGAGATCCAGGGCGTCAGCGAAACGGGCCAAGGCGACGCGAACCCCGAGCAGTACGCCGAGCCGCTGAAGCGTTTCGACGCGCACCGTGCGCTACTCGACGCGATCGGGTGGCGCAAGCCCGACAGTGACGAGCCAGTGCAGATCGACGCCGAGCGGCACAGGGCAGTGCTTGTGAGCACCCTTGAGCGTCGTCTGACCGTCGAGCACGACCTACTGAAGGATGCGAGTCCGGCCCTGAAAGGCGCGGATCGTCAACGGCAGACCGCCGAGGGCTATGCGCGCACGATCGAAGGGTTCCTGCGAACTCTCTACGGGCACGCCTCGTGAGCCATGCAGCAGTGATCCGACGGCGACGGCGCAAACCGCCCGCGCGACTTGTGTTCCTTGCGACCGACTACGCGCTGAGCGTGGCGTTGGTCACGTCCTGGCTCGCGGTGGCGATCACGGTCGCGGAATGGCGACTGGAGGCCAGCGGGCTCGCAGCAGTGTGGATGACGTTCGCCGCGTGGAGCTCCCAAGGCTTTGCGCGCACGCTCGAGGCGTGGCGGCGGGACAAACCGTGTCGTCCCATATCGCGCGTCGAGTGGGCGTTCCTAGCGGGGCAGATGCTGTCACTCGTGGTCGTTTTTCAGGCCGTGGTGTCGTGAGCGCTCGGGCGTTGCTGACCGGGGCGGAGTGGCAGATGCTCGACGAAGTCCGCGCGGCCGGTGGGCGCTTGACGTATCCCGGCCTGCGCTTGCGTCAGACCGCCGAGACACTTCAACGCGCAGAGCTCGTGAGGGTGAAAATCCACGCGCCCAAGGGAGACGAGCGGGGCGAAGGGCCGCACACGGAGACGATCACCGTGTCGGAGGTCCCGTCGAATATGGGGCGGCGACTGAGGGATGCGCGCCTGCGCATCGGACTCTCTCAGGGGCGGTTGGCGGAGCGCGTCGGCGCTTCGCGCACGACGATCGCGCGTCTGGAGGAGAGCGCCGGGAAGCATTCCCCATCGGTGGACCTTGCGCTAGCGGTCGCGGGCGAGGTCGGGCAGTCCGTCGAGTCACTGTGGGGGCCGACGCGGCGACTCGACGGACAAGCCCTGTACCGGCTCTACGCGGCGCGCTTTGCCTACCGGCACCCGTTGCCGTGGCACGCCATGCACGAGCACGAGCGGCGACTGTGGGCGTCGCTCACGGGCGACCTGTTGGACTCCGGATGTGGTCGCCGATGAGCACACGGGAGGGATACGTGGCGGTGGCCGAGCGGGTGCTCGCGCGACAGGCGCTACAGGCGTACGCTGAGCGCAGGATGGTGAACCGCGACACGACCATCATCGCTGAGCTTGCACCGCTCATCGCCCGCGCGAAGGCAGCCGGCTTGGACGTGAACACGATCGCCGCGCTCGCATGCGGCAGGAAGGCCGGAACCCCATGAGCAGGTCGCTGACATCGCAACTATTCCGGCTCGCGCGTCTGAGCGCATCCGCGAAAGCCGTCGAGTCGGGCGACCCGGAGCGAGTCGAGCGTCGCGCCAAGAACGTGATCCTCGGCCGGGTGCTCGGGCGGGCCGGCGTGTGGCGCAAGCTCTGGAAGTGACGGCCATAGCGGGACGGTCGCCGTATCCGCGTTCCGTCCGGCAACGTGATACACTGTCGGCTATGCCTACACATCAGACTCGATCCATAGACCTACGGGTCCGACTGCGACCCGCCGAAGCAGACAAGCTCCGTGAACTGGCAGAGCAGGACGACGAGCCCGTGAGCGCCGTAGTCCGCCGCGCGATCCGTCGTTACATCGAGCAGACCGAGGGGAGCAAGTGATGGCGCGCCCAACGAAAGGCAGCATCACCGAACACGTAGGCAGGGACGGGCTGACGTACCGCTCACTGCGCTTCACCGCCTACGGCAAGCGCCGCCGCGTCCCGCTCGGGCCGGTGAGCGAAGCGGACGCGGAGAGTGCGCTGCGCCATGCGCTCGCCGACGTGGAGCGCGGTACGTGGAAGCAACAGACGATCGAGGCCCCAGCGGAGCCGACGGCCGTGCCGACCTTCCACGAGTTCGCCGAGGAATGGTGGACGCTCGCCGAGGGTCAGCTCGCAAGGAAGACCCAGGCGGACTACCGCTGGCGGCTACAGGTCCACCTCATCCCATACTTCGGGGGGATGGCGCTTGACCAGATCAAGTTCGCCACGATCGAGGGCTACATCGCCGCGAAGCTCTCCGAGGCCGACCCGCTCTCGGCCCGGTCGATCAACATGACCGTCACCCTGCTGGGAGCGATCCTTGAGCGCGCGCTCAAGCGCGAGCTGACAACGACGAACCCCGCGAGGGACAAGGACTTGCGGGTGAAGGAACGGACGCCCACACGCTCCTACCTGGACGCTGCCGGGCAGATAACGGCGCTGCTGGACGCGGCTGGCGAGCTGGACCGCAACGCCTCGAAGGGGCGCACGCACATCGAGCGCCGGGCGATGATCGCGACGCTGGCGTTCGCCGGCCTACGGATCGGCGAGCTGTGCGCGCTTCGCTGGCGCGACGTGGACCTTGCCGGCGGATGGCTGCACGTCGGCGAGTCCAAGACCGACGCGGGGCGGCGGCGCGTGAAGATGCGCGGCGCGTTGCGCGATGAGCTGCTCGCGCTCCGTGGACGCCACCAGGACGTGCCGCAGAGCGCCTACGTGTTCGCCACGCTGAGCGGCGGGCGGCTGAGCCCGGACAACTTCCGCAACCGGGTACTCAGAGCCGCCGTGAAGCTCGCGGGCGAGCGCTTGGAGGCGGATGGTCTGCCGCCGCTCCCGGACAAGCTCACGCCGCACTCGCTGCGCCGGACGTTCTGCTCGCTGCTGTATGCGCTCGGCGAGGACCCCGGCGTGGTCATGGACGAAATGGGCCACACCGACCCCGCGCTCGCCCTGCGCGTCTACCGCCAGTCGATGCGGCGCGGGGAGGATGAGAAGGCGCAGCTACGCGCGCTGGTCGAGGGCGGGGTTTTGGCCAACAGTGGCCAACGAGACGAAAACAGGGTGGAGAGCCCCGCGACTGGCGAGGCTGCCTAAACGAAAAAACCCCGCCTGAGCGGGGCTTTTCTTAGCGCGCCCGGCGTGATTCGAACACGCGACCTTCCGCTCCGGAGGCGGACGCTCTATCCACTGAGCTACGGGCGCAGGAGACGCTCGTAAAAGCGCGCCTTCGCCAGCAGAGCTTATCGCCGCGCAACGCCACGCCCGCTACCGTTGCCCGCATGGACCTGTCGCTGTTCTTCGCCGGCACGGGCGGCTCGGTGCCGAGCCCCCGGCGGGGCCTGCCCGCGATCCTCGTGCGGCGGGGGGCAGACAGGCTGCTGTTCGACTGCGGAGAAGGCACCCAGCGCCAGCTCATGCGCTCGGTTGGGCTGGCCGACCTCGACTCGGTGTTCATAACGCACTTCCACGCCGACCACTGGCTTGGCTTGCCGGGCATGCTCAAGTCGTTTGCGTTGCGCGAACGCGACCAGCCGCTCAACGTATACGGGCCGAGGGGCCTGAAGCAGATGATGGATGACACGCGGTTCATCTATGGCCGCCTGCCCTACGAGCTGCACGTCTTTGAGATGGATCCTGGTCAGACGGTCCCCTTCGATGGCTTTGAGGTGGCGGCAGTGGCCGTCAGCCACCGTACCGCCGGCGCCTACGGCTATGTGCTGGTGGAGGATTCCCGGCCGGGGCATCTCGACCCGAGGCTCGCCGAGCAACTCGGTGTCACGCCAGGGCCGGACTTCGGCCGCCTGACGCGCGGGGAGACCGTCGCGGGGGTAGCCCCCGAGCAGGTCATGGGCCCCACGCGCGAGGGGCGCAAGATCGTCATCTCCGGGGACACCTCACCGTGCGAGATGCTCGCATTGGCAGCCCACGAAGCCGACCTGCTGGTGCACGAGGCGACGTTCGCCGAGGAGGAGCTCGAGCGGGCGCGCCAAACCGGCCACTCCACCGCCCGCCAGGCGGCACAACTGGCAAGCGACGCCAAGGCACGACTGCTCGCGCTCACACACATCTCCACGCGCTACCCGGGCGGGGACCTGCGCGAGCAGGCGCGCACGATATTCGCGGCCACAGAGGCCCCGCGCGACTTCGACACGATCGACGTGCCATTCGCGGAGAAGGGGCCGGCACAGCTGATTCGGTGGTCGGATCGTCGGGCGCGCGAGCAGGCGGCAGGTGAGCCGGAGCCCGCGGTCACATCCTGAATCTATTTCGGGAAGACAGGGCCGCATGCGGCCCTGTCCGCGGAGGTGCATGCACCTCCGCGCCGACCGGCACATGTGCCGGTCGGTACAGCATCGACACGTCTTCCACCCGCCCTGATACAGTCGCGGTGCTCCTTTAACCCGGTCCAGAGAGGCCAGGAAGGAAACGATGAACGACGAGAAGATCGTCCTTGGAGAGGACGAGGTGGGGCGGGCGCTTGTGCGCATCGCCCACGAGATAGCCGAGCGCAACACGAGCTCCTCGGCAGTGGCGCTCGTCGGCATCCACCGGCGCGGCGCGATCCTGGCCCAGCGCCTTCAGGTGCTGCTCAGCGATCTGCTCCACACCGACGTCCCCTTGGGGGATCTCGACATCGGCTTTTACCGCGACGACGTCGCCTCACGGCCACAGGCGCCCGTGGTTCACGCATCGCACATCGACTTCGACCTCTCTCAGCGAACGGTCGTGATCGTCGACGATGTGCTCTACACGGGCCGCACGGTGCGCGCCGCGATCGACGCCTTGTTCGACTACGGGCGCCCCGAGCGCGTGCAGCTTGCGGTGCTCGCCGACCGGGGACATCGCGAGCTGCCGATCCGCCCCGACTACGTCGGCAAGAACCTGCCGACCTCACGCGGGGAGCATGTGAGCGTGCACGTGTGCGAGCTCGACGGCGTCGACGAGGTCGCGATCGGGCGCGCGGCGGTAGGGGCGGGCGCGTGAGCCATCGTCGCTTGGCGGGCGAGCTCGCCGATCCGATGATGAGTGAGCCCATAGGCTCGCTGCGATCGAGCGCGAATCCCACACGCGCCGCGGCCGAGATGGGCGAGGTGGGCGCGTGAACCACCTGCTCTCGATCGAGGATCTCGACCGCGAGGCGATCGAGCGGATCGTCGAGCAGGCATCGCGCTTTGCGGAGGTGTCCGACCGCGAGATCAAGAAGGTGCCCGCCCTGCGCGGCAGGATGGTGCTCAACCTCTTCTACGAGGCCTCCACGCGCACGCGCAGCTCGTTCGAGCTCGCCGCCAAGCGTCTGTCCGCCGACGTGGTGAACTTCGTCGCCAGCGGCTCGAGCGTCGAGAAGGGCGAGTCGCTGAAGGACACGGTGCTCACGCTCAGCGCCCACAAGCCGGACGCGATCGTGATCCGCACGCCGTGGGCCGGCGCTGCCGAGCTTGTCTCCGGTTGGACGAGCGCCGCGATCGTCAACGCTGGCGACGGTAAGCACGAGCACCCAACGCAGGCCCTGCTCGACGTGTACACCCTGCACCGTCGCCTCGGCTCACTCGATGACGTATCGATCTGGATCGTCGGCGACGTTGCTCACTCGCGCGTCGCGCGCTCGAACATTCTTGCCTTCCAGCGCATGGGCGCCAAGGTGACTGTTGCCGGTCCGCCGACGCTGATCCCGCGTGGGATCGAGGCGCTCGGCTGCGACGTGCGCTTTACGCTCGATGAGCTTCCCTCCGCCGACGTGGTGTACGCGCTGCGCATGCAGCACGAGCGCATGAACGAGGCTCTCGTGCCCTCCCTGCGCGAGTACACGGCCTGCTTTCAGATAGGCGCGCGGCGGCTCTCTCCGCGCCAGCTGCTCATGCATCCAGGGCCGGTCAACCGCGGAGTTGAGCTCTCCGGCGAGGTGGTCGACTCGCCGCAAGCGCTGATCGCCGCTCAGGTGGAGGCGGGCGTGGTCGTACGCATGGCCGTCCTGTATGAGCTGTTGTCGGGCTCGCGAGCAATCGCCCCGGTCCCCGAGCCCCAGCTCGCGTGATCGTCCCGCCCGGCATGACCCCTCGCTTCTCAGCCGAGCTCGCGTGATGGCCGCCTCGCCGCTCCTTCACAGTGTGCTTCCGAGCGCCAACCTGTTGATCGTGGGCGCGCATGTGCTCGACCCGCGCACCGGCATCGACGCGCCCCACGACGTGCTCGTGCGCGAGCGCAAGATCGCGCGGATCGCAGCACCGGGCGAGCTGCGCCCGGACGGCCAACCGGAGATGGTGCAGGCTCGCGGCAGGCACCTGCTGCCCGCGTTCGTCGACCCGCACGTGCACCTGCGCAGCCCGGGCCAGGAGCACAAGGAGGACCTTGAAACGGGAACCCGCGCCGCCGCGGTGGGTGGGTATGGCGCCGTGATCGCAATGCCCAACACCGACCCTGTGCTCGATTCGGCGCCGCTATTGCGCTCCCTGCGCGAGGCCGCGTCGCGCGAGGCGCGCATCCCGGTCGGCTTCATGGCCGCGATCACCCGGGGACTCGATGGTGTCGAGTTGACCGAGATGGCGGAGCTCGTGGGGGAGGGGGCGCTCGGCTTCACCGACGACGGGCGTCCGGTCGCAAGCGCCGGTGTGTTGCGCAAGGCGCTTCAGTATCAGCGATTGTGCGGCGGGGTACTCACCCTGCACGAGGAGGACCCCTCGCTCTCCCACGGCGGCTCGATGCACGAGGGCGCCGTCAGCGCCGCGCTCGGCGTCGGGGGAATACCGAGCGTGAGCGAGTCCACAATGGTCGCCCGCGACGCCGAGCTGGCGGGTTATGAGGATGGTCGCGTGCACTTCCAACACCTCAGCTGCGCCGCGTCGGTGCACGCCGTGGCCGCCGCCAAGGAGCGCAACTTCAGGGTGAGCGCAGAGGTGACGCCCCACCACCTTCTCCTCACAGACGAGCACGTGCGCGGGCTGGACACGCGCATGAAGATGAATCCGCCGCTGGCAAGCGAGGCCGACAGGCTCGCGCTGATCGAAGGACTTCGCTCTGGCACGATCGACTGCGTCGCAACCGACCATGCCCCACACGCCCGCCATGAGAAGGAGGTCCCGTTCGAGCAGGCGCCGATGGGCACGACCGGCCTCGAGACCGCCTTTGCGGCGCTTCACACCGAGCTCGTGCTCCCCGGCACGATCTCGCTCGCGCTGCTCGTCGAGCGGATGACGGCCGCCGCCGGCCTGTTCGGACTGCCGACGCCCCGCATAGAAGTCGGCGAGCCCGCGAACCTGACGCTCGTCGATCTGGGCTCGGAGTGGGTGGCGGGCGAGCACGGCTGGGAGAGCCGCTCGGAGAACTGTTGCTTCGCCGGCCGTCGCCTGACGGGACGCGTGCTGATGACGGTGGCCGCGGGCGGCATCGCCTACCGGGAGCGGGCCTTCTCGGTGGTGGCCGCGTGAGCCCGCCAGTTCGAGGTCAGAGCGGAGGGCAGTGAGGTGAGCCTGCTTGAGCGTGGCAAGGCGGTGCTCGTCGTCGTGGACGTGCAGGAGGGCTTTCGCTCCTATGCCTCCTTTGAGGGGGTAGCTGGGGCCTGCTCGAAGCTCGTGCACGGCACCCGCATGCTCGGCGTGCCGCGCATCGTCAGCGAGCAATATCCGAAGGGGCTCGGCCACACCGTTCCCGAGGTGTCCCTCGAGGACGAGCCTGTGCTCGAGAAGACCGTCTTCTCCGCGGTGCGCGCCGACGGCTTCGAGCTTTCAGGCCGCACACAGGCAGTGGTGTGCGGGATCGAGACTCATGTGTGTGTCTCGCAAACCGTCCATGACCTGCTCGGTAGGGGGATACAGGTACACGTTCCCGCAGACGCCGTCGGCTCCCGCCATCAGCTCGACTACGAGCGCGGGCTCGAGCGCCTTGGGCGAGCGGGGGCTGTCGTCACCACCGTCGAGTCGGTGCTGTTCGAGCTGCTCGAGCGGGCCGGCACCCCGGAGTTCAAGCAGGTGCAAGGGTTGATCGTTTGACCACCTCGCGCGAGGCCTACGTGTTGCTCGAGGACGGCGCCCGCTTCGACGGCGAGGCGTGCGCTGCCGACACCCATGCCGTCGGCGAGGTCGTGTTCACGACGGGCATGTCCGGCTACCAGGAGTCTGTCACCGACCCCTCCTTCGCCGGCCAGCTGATCGCGTTCACCTATCCCCACATCGGCAACTACGGCGTGAGCGCGCGGGCGATGGAGTCCGAGCGCATCTGGGCGCGCGCGGCGATCATGCGCGAGGCGTGCAACCGCGAGGACGCGCCCGAGGCAGAGGGCGGTTGGCTTGACTGGCTCACCGACTGCGAGATTCCGGCGATCAGCGGCGTGGACACGCGTGCGCTCGTGCGCCACATCCGCGAGGCGGGCGCGATGCGCGGGGGCATCTTCCCCGAGCGCATCTCCGAGCTGCAGGCGCACGCGCTGATCGCAGCGGAGCCGTCCATGAATGGATTGGATCTGGCCTCTATGGTGACGCCGGAACGTGTCTCTATTCATGGTGAGGGCAACGGTGGACCGCTCATCGCCGTGCTCGACACGGGCATCAAGCTCTCGATCGTGCGCAACCTCGTCGAGCGTGGCGCACGCGTGGCGCTTCACCCGTGCTCCACCTCATCTGAGCAGCTGCTCGCCGAAGATCCCGACGCCGTATTCGTCGCCAATGGCCCCGGCGATCCGGCGGCGCTCGACTACGTCGTCGACACGGTGCGCGAGCTCGTTGGACACAAGCCCGTATGGGGTATCTGCCTCGGCCACCAGCTGCTATGTCGCGCGCTCGGTCTCCAGACATACAAGCTGCCCTTCGGCCATCGCGGCGCCAACCACCCTGTCAAGGATCTGCACACCGGCCATGTCGAGATCACATCGCAAAATCATGGCTTCGCCGTGCTCGGGCCGGGCGGCGCGCGCACGCTCGACACGAACGAGCCCGTGCGCTGGGACACCGACTTCGGCATGGCCCAGCTCACGCATGTGAACCTGTACGACCGCACGGTCGAGGGCTTCGAGTTGCTCGACGTTCCCGGAGGGGCAGTCCAGTACCACCCCGAGGCGGGACCCGGTCCGCACGACAGCCTGCACCTGTTCGATCGCTTCCTGGCTCGGATCGCCGCTTCGAAGGAAGGCATGGGCGGTCGCCCCGCACACGACGGCGCGGGCAGCGGCGGGGGTAGGGGCGGCTCGTAGATGCCCAGGCGCAGCGACATCCACACGATCCTGATCCTCGGCTCCGGGCCGATCGTGATCGGCCAGGCCGCCGAGTTTGACTACTCGGGAGTGCAGGCGTGCAAGGTCCTGCGGGAGGAGGGATACAGGGTCGTCCTGGTCAACTCCAATCCGGCCACGATCATGACCGACCCGGAGTTCGCCGACGCCACCTACATCGAGCCCCTGCTGCCCGGACCGCTGGCGAAGATCATCGAGCGCGAGCGTCCCTGCGCGCTGCTGCCGACGCTCGGCGGCCAGACCGCGCTGAATCTCGCCAAGGCGTTGCACGAGGACGGCACCCTGGAGCGCTTCGGGGTGGAGCTGATCGGGGCCAACTACGACTCGATCGCGTGCGCCGAGGACCGCGCCCTGTTTGGCGCCGCGATGGCCCGTGCGGGCCTGCGCATGCCTGAAAGCGCGATCGCAACCACGCTCGAGCAGGCCCACGCCGCGCTCCCTCGACTCGGCCTGCCCTGCATCGTGCGTCCAGCCTTCACGCTCGGCGGACGCGGGGGAGGAATCGCACGCAGCGAGGAGGAGTTCGAGATGATCGCAAGCCGTGGGATCGAGGCCTCTCCGATCGGCCAGGTCCTGCTCGACCAGTCCGTACTCGGCTGGGGCGAGTTCGAGCTGGAGGTGATGCGCGACAAGGCTGACAACGTCGTGATCGTGTGCTCGATCGAGAACATCGACCCGATGGGCGTCCACACGGGAGACTCTGTGACCGTCGCCCCGCAGCAGACGCTCACCGACGCGCTCTACCAGCGGTTGCGCGACCAGGCGATCGCGGTGATCCGCGCCGTCGGTGTAGAGACCGGCGGCTCCAACGTCCAGTTCGCGGTGAACCCGAGCACCGAGGAGATCCTCGTGATCGAGATGAACCCGCGCGTATCGCGCTCCTCCGCGCTCGCCTCCAAGGCGACCGGCTTTCCGATCGCCAAGATCGCCGCGCGCCTAGCCGTTGGCTACCTGTTGGAGGAGATCGACAACGACATCACAGGCGTCACGCCCGCCTCGTTTGAGCCGACGATCGACTACGTCGTCGTGAAGTGGCCGCGCTTTGCCTTTGAGAAGTTCCCCGGCGCCGTGCCCACACTCTCCACGCACATGAAGTCGGTGGGGGAGGTCATGGCGATCGGACGCACGTTCTCCCAAGCGTTTGCCAAGGCATTGCGCTCGCGCGAGCTCGACAAGCCACCGCGCCTCGGCGCTCTCTCCGAGCAGGAGTTGCTCGAAAGCCTCCTTACCCCGACGGCCGACCGCTACGAGACGATCCTCGAGCTGCTCGCTCGCGACGTGGGAATCGACCCCATCCACGAGCGCACCTCCATCGACCCGTGGTTTCTGCGCGAGCTGGAGCAGATCGCCCAGGATCCCGCGGCGAGCTTCGCCGGAGAGCGCTCCTTCAAGTCGGTCGACACCTGCGCCGCCGAGTTCCCCGCGCGCACCCCCTACTACTACTCGGGCTGGGAGCGTCCCCCGAAGGGGGACACCCTGAAGGGCGCAGGCAGGCACGCCGCCCATGAGGTCGAGCGGGGGGAGCGGCCATCGGTCGTGATCCTCGGCGCTGGTCCCAACCGCATCGGCCAGGGCATCGAGTTCGACTACTGCTGCGTGCACGCCGCCATGACCGTGCGCGAGTCCGGTCGCGACGCCGTGATCATTAACTGCAACCCCGAGACGGTCTCCACCGACTACGACACCTCCGACCGCCTCTACTTCGAGCCGCTCACGCTCGAGGACGTGCTCGGTGTGATCGAGATCGAGCGGCCGGAGGGCGTGATCGTCCAGTTCGGTGGACAAACCCCGCTGAAGCTCGCCGCCGGACTTGTCGAGGCCGGCGTGCCGCTGCTCGGCACGTCGGTCGACGCGATCGACCTCGCCGAGGACCGCGGGCGCTTCGGCGAGTTGCTCGAGCGCCTCGGCTACCAGGCCCCTCCCTATGCCACCGCCTGTTCGGTCTCCGAGGCGCTCGCCAGGGCGCAGGACGTTGGCTTCCCGTTGCTTGTGCGCCCCTCCTACGTGCTCGGCGGACGCGCCATGGAGATCGTCTACTCGCACGACGGGCTCGCCGACTACCTGCGTCGGGAGGCGGGAGCAGGCGGTGAGATCTACCTCGACCGCTTCCTCGAGAACGCGGTCGAGGTCGACGTCGACGCGCTGTGCGACGGCCACGAGGTGTGGATCGGCGGGATCATGCAGCACGTAGAGGAGGCCGGGGTACACTCCGGCGACAGCGCCTGCGTGCTGCCACCACACTCGCTCGGTGAGCCCATGCTCGAGCAGATCCGCTCCGCGACGCGCGACATCGCGCTTGGGATCGGCGTGGTCGGGCTGATGAACGCGCAGTACGCCGTTCATGACGGGAGCCTGTATACGATCGAGGCAAACCCGCGTGCCTCGCGCACCGTCCCGTTCGTCTCAAAGGCCGTCGGCTTGCCGCTCGCCAAGCTCGCCTGCCGCATCATGCTCGGCGAGCGCATCTCAGAGCTCGACCTGCCAAGCGGACACGAGGGGGTCGGCTTCTCAGACCACGTCTCGGTCAAGGAGGCCGTGCTTCCCTTCGACCGCTTCGACGGCGCCGACTCCCTGCTCGGGCCCGAGATGCGCTCTACCGGCGAGGTCATGGGCATCGCGCGCGACTTCCCGACCGCGTTCGCCAAGGCCCAGGCCGCCGCCGGCTCACCCCTGCCGAGCACCGGCACGGCGTTCATCACCGTCACCGACTCCGACAAGCCGGGCGTGTTCGCCGTCGCCCAGATCCTGCACGACAACGGCTTTCGCATACTCGCCACCCGCGGCACCGCCGAGGCGATCGCGCGCATGGGTGTGCCGGTGCAGAGGATCAACAAGATCGGCGAGGGCTCGCCGCACGTGGTCGACTGGATCGAGCGCGGCGACGTCAACCTGATCGTCAACACGCCGACCGGCTCGGGCGCGCGCAGCGACGGCTGGGAGATCCGCCGCTCGGCGATCGCGCACAGCATCCCCTGTCTGACAACCCTCTCCGCCGGCGTCTCCGCGGCGCGTGCGATCGCCCAGGCGATCAAGCTCGGCGAGCCGGACGTGCTCTCGTTGCAGGAGCTTCATCGAGGCGTCCCGATCGCCGGGACCGCCGACGGGGCCGGGGTGGCGTGAGCGCTGAGGGGCCGCGCGTGGAGGCACCCGAGCACGAAGTGGCGG
>JBARJU010000349.1:0-17900 GCA_049800435.1 Solirubrobacteraceae bacterium | reverse complement strand
GCTTGGCGCAGTCGCTCGGAGTGCGGCTTGTCGGTGTGTCGAGCCTGTGGGCGCTCGCGCTCGGGGCGCGCGAGGCCACAGAGGGCGCCGGGAACGGTGGGATGGTCGGGACTGTCGAGGCAGGCCGGCTCGGCAGGGTGCTGGCCGTGATCGACGCGCGCCGCGGCGAGGTGTTCGTGGCGGCCTATGACGGCGGTGTGGAGGTGCTTGCGCCGCACGCCGTCCCCCCTGACGGGCTGGACGAGATGTTGCAGGGCGTCGCGACCCGCACGAGCGTCGATGGGTGGACGGCGGTGGGCGACGGGGCCGTGCTCTACCGCGACGCCTTCGAGCGACTCGGTGTACTCGTTCCCGGCGCTCGCTCCGAGCTTCACCGGATCCACGCGCGGGCGATCTGCAAGCTGGGCGAACGGGCGCTGGCGAGCGACGCCGCCGTCGTGCCCGACTACCGGCGCCGGCCCGACGCGGAGATAGCGCTCGAGGGGTCGGCCTCCTAATGTGCGCCTCGATGGCTCAGGTCTCGCACGAGGGGTCGTTCTCGGTGGACATCAGGGATCTCGCCTACGCCGACCTCCCCCGAGTGATCGCGATCGAGCGTCGCGCCTTTCCGACGCCGTGGTCGCTTGCGATGTTCGTGCTGGAGCTTTCCAAGTCCTCGGGCGTGTGCCTGGCGGCGCTCCACGAGGGGCGCCTGGTGGGCTACCTGATCTGCTCGCGCTATGACACCGTCTGGCATGTGATGAACGTGGCGGTCGACATCGACTGTCAGCACAGGGGCATCGCCTCGGCGCTGCTCTCACGACTGTATGAGCGGGTTGCCGACGGGGCCGCCCGCTTCACGCTGGAGGTGCGTCGCTCGAACAGCGTGGCGATCCACCTCTATGAACGCGAGGGCTTTCGTGCCGCGGGCTTGCGCAGGCGCTACTACCAGGACAACGGCGAGGACGCGCTTGTGATGTGGCGCACGCCGGCGACGCTCGCGGGCTCACTGGATGACGTGCCCAACCCGGGCCCGGTATGACCGATCTCGAGCTTGGGGCCCACACCGTCGAAGCGTGCCGTGACCCGCACGCGAGGCACGCACAGCACGCGAGGCACGCCCAGCACGCGAGCCACGCCCAGCGCCTGTCGGGCGGCGCGCGATGATTCTCGCCCTTGAGACGAGTTGTGACGACACGTGTGCCGCGGTCGTTGACGAGCACGGGGCGATCCGCTCCAACGTGATCTCATCTCAGCGCGCCCACGAGCGCTTCGGAGGTGTCGTGCCCGAGATTGCCTCCCGGCATCATCTCGAGTCGATCGGCCTCGTCGTGGAGCGTTCGCTGGAGGAGGCCGAGGCGACGCTCGACGACGTCGACCTCGTGGCCGCCACGCAGGGCCCGGGTCTGATTGGAGCGCTGCTCGTGGGCCTGTCCACGGCGAAGGCGCTCGCCGCCGCTCGCGAGTTGCCGTTTGCCGCGATCGACCATCTCCAGGGGCATGTCGCGGCCAACTTCCTCGCGCCCGCGTCCAGCGGCGAGGGCGAGGCGCTCGAGCCGCCCTTTCTGTGCCTGATCGCAAGCGGCGGCCACACCCTGCTGGCCGACGTGCGCGAGCACGATCGCTTTCAGACGCTGGGCCGTACGCTCGACGACGCCGCGGGCGAGGCATTCGACAAGGGCGCGCGCATGCTCGGACTCGGCTATCCGGGCGGTCCGGCGCTCGAGCGTCTCGCCGCCGGCGGGGATCCGCGGGCATTCGAGTTTCCGACATCGGGGTCGCGCTCGCGCGGCGGGCGCGGCGCGACACGCGCGTTCGGGCGCGGTCTCGACTTCTCCTTCGCGGGTCTGAAGACCTCGCTGCTCTACAAGCTCCGGGACTTGACGGACGCCGAACAGGACGCACAGGCCGCGGACCTGGCGGCGTCCTACCAGGCCGCGATCGTCGATCACCTGCTCGTGCGCGCCGAGGAGGCGCTCGAGCGGACCGGCCTCGATCGCCTGGCGGTCGGCGGCGGCGTGGCCGCCAACGGCGAGTTGCGACGGCGCCTGCATGCGCTTGGGGCGAGCGTGCATGTGCCACCTGGCGTGCT
Organism: Solirubrobacteraceae bacterium; assembly: GCA_049800435.1. Lineage (GTDB taxonomy): Bacteria > Actinomycetota > Thermoleophilia > Solirubrobacterales > Solirubrobacteraceae > Palsa-744. The sequence continues at coordinate 15,829 of JBARJU010000349.1, read as the reverse complement.
GTGCACCGACAACGCCGCCATGATCGCCGGCGCGGCGCGCTTCGCACAGGCGCTTCCCTATCCCGACTACCTCGGGCTTGATGCCTATGCAACGGGTGAGCGCCCGCATTGAGCCGGCACGGGTGGGCACTCCTGTTGCACCGAAACGACCGCCCCACGCGCGCGCGTGGGGCGGAGGCTCGCGGGCACGGCGAGGTCGGTCCAAGGCGCCCGCGATGACGCTCTTGACGCTCTACTCAAAGCCCGACTGCCACCTCTGCGTGGAGGCCCATGCAGCGCTCATGCGGTTGCGGTCCGAGTTGGGGTTCGACATATCCGAGGTAGACATAACAACCGATGAGGGGCTTCACCGCGCATACTTCGAGCGAATACCCGTCGTTGTCGTGGATGGTGAGGAGCTGTTCGAGTATTTCGTCGACGAGGCCGTGCTGAGGCAACGCCTGGAAACCATCCTCTAGAGTCACAGGCGGATGGCTTACAACGAGTTGACAACTCCCGTGAGCGCGAATCACGACGGCGAATCGAGCCCTGCCGAGAGGCTCTCGCTTGGTGTGGCCGCACGACTCTCGCGCTACCTGCAGGTGCTCACCCAGGCCAAGAAGATGGGTAAGGAGACGATCTCCTCGCAGGAGCTCTCCGATTACACGCACGTCAACTCGACCCAGATCCGCCGCGACCTCTCGGGGTTCGGAAAGTTCGGAAAGCGCGGAGTCGGCTACAACGTCGAGTCGCTCGTCTCCCAGATCCGCAAGATCCTGCGAACCGCTGGACAGCACAACATCGCTCTGCTCGGGGCCGGCCACCTCGGCAAGGCGATCGCCTCCTCGGACATCTTCGCCGACCACGGCTTCAGAGTCGTGGCGATCTTCGACGTGGACCCGGCCAAGGTGGGGACCGACGTGGGCAGCCAGATCGTGCGCAACACGAGCGAGCTGCACCAGGTCGTCGAGGACGAGGACATCGTGGTCGGGGTGCTCGCCGTTCCCACCAAGGCAGCCCAGGGCCTGGCCGACGAGCTCGTCGCGGCCGGCGTGAAGATCATCTTCAACTACTCCGAGTCGCTGCTGATGGTGCCGCCCGAGGTGACCGTCCACACCTCCAGTCCCGCCGTCGACCTGCTCTACGCGCTGTACTTCTACCTAACTTGATCCGGATGGCCCGCGCCACGTCCTAAGCTGGATGATCGTGGTCGCCCGCCTCACGCCAACCGCACGTAATACCCAAGAGCGCACACAGTGACCAGCCTAGATCTCGATAAGGCAGTCGAAACCTTCGCCCAGTCGGTCGATCTGACGGTCGGGATCGAGGAGGAGTTCGCGATCCTCGACCCCGCCACGCTCGAGCTGGTCCCGCGCTTCGAGGAGCTGCGCGATTCCGCGACCGAGCACGATCCGCTGTTGGCGGCGTCGATCACGGGCGAGCTGATCTCCTCGGAGATCGAGATCGTCTCCGGTCGCGGCGACAGTCTCACCGACGCGCTCGCGCTCCAGCGCGAGCGCAGGCGGCGCCTGTTCGCGCTCACAGGCCGGCAGGGCGCCTCCCTGGGCGCCACCGGCACACACCCCTGGGCCGACTATCGCCACCAGTCGATCATCGACACGGAGCACTACCGGCGGGTCGAGCAGGGCTTGCAATATGTGGCTTGGCGCAACAACACCTTCAGCCTGCACGTCCACGTGGGCGTGCGCGATATCGATAGGGCGGTGCGCGTGTGCGACCGCCTGCGGCCTGTGCTCCCTCTGCTGCTTGCGGTTTCGGCCAACTCGCCCTACCTGGACGCGCGCGACTCGGGTTTGCACTCGGCGCGCACACAGAGCTTCACGCGCAACTTCCCACGCTGCGGCATACCCGACGCGTTTGGGGGGTGGAGCTCATACCGGGAGTACGTCGAGTTCCTGGTGCGCACCCACTCGATCGTCGAGTTCACCCAGGTGTGGTGGTCGGTGCGCCCCCACTTCGAGTTCGGCACCGTCGAGGTGCGGATTTGCGACGCGCAGAGCACTGCTGGAGAGTCCGAGTCGCTCGCCGGGCTGATCGTCGCGTGCGTGGCGCAGGCGGCGCGCGACGTAGACGAGGGCGTCCCATTCTCCGATCCCCCGCCACGCCTCCTCGAGGAGAACATGTGGCGCGCGATCCGCTATGGCCTCGATGGGCTCATGGTGGACATCGAGCGCGCCGAGGAGTATCCCGCCGGAGCGATCGTCGAGCGCCTCGCCGCGTGGACCGAGCCCGTTCGCGGTGAGCTCGGGGTCGAGCTGGCGTTCCCCGAGCGCAACGGCGCTCAGCGCCAGCGGCGGATGATCGACGCGGGAGCCCATCCTGAGGAGGTCTTCGCCGTCTCGGTGCGCGAGACCTTGCAAACCTATTCCGAGGAGGTAACGGTGTGATGACCGACGCGAGCGAGCGCACGGGTGGGGTCGCGACGAACGACCAGGCGAGCGATATGGGAGGCAATCCGAGCGCGATGAACGACCAGGCGAGCGATACGGGAGGCAATCCGAGCGCGATGGGAGACCGACCCAGCGGGATGGGAGGCCAGCCGAGCGAGGACGACCGATCGGAGATCGGCCAGCGGGCCGCATACGAAGCCGAGTTGAACCGCATCTCGAGCGCGGACATGATCCTCCAGACGGCCGTCTCCCTGATCAACATTGGCGGCCGCCGGCTCGGATTGACCGCGCCGGGTGGCGCACCCGGAGATTCGAACCCGCCCGCCCCTGAGCGCGATCTCGAGCAGGTGCGCGACGCGATCGATGGCGCGAGCGCGCTGCTGCCGATCCTCGAGCGGCGCATGTCCTCACGCGAGCTTGGTCCTTTGCGCGACGCCGTTTCCCAGCTGCAGATGGCCTACGCACGCGAGGCGCAGAGTGCGGCGAAGTCCACGCCAGCCACGCCGCAGGCGCCGGTGGCCGGGCAGACCGAGCCTGCCGAGAAGAAAGACGTACCGGCCCAGGAGGACTCCTCGGCTGCTCCCGGGCCGGCCCAGGCAAGCGGCCGACTGTGGGTGCCGGGCCGCTGAGCTCACGCCACACGGCCTTCCGCTCCCTCGCGCGATAGACTGCGCGCGCCTTGAGCGCTCGTAGGGAGTAGCCCGTGCGGAGAACTGTGCGCGCGAACGTTCTCGCGCGGCACGCCAATCAGACTGTGGAGGATTTCTGTTGAGTAGCTTTCTGACGAACCATGGGGTCGTCGTTGCCCTTGTGTGCGCCGCCTGTGCTGTGGCGTACGGCCTCGTGACCACCCGCGCCCTGCTCGCGCTCTCGCCCGGCACCGAGCGGATGCAGAGCATCTCGCGGGCCGTCCAAGAAGGCGCCCGCGCCTACCTGAACCGTCAGTACACGACGATCGCGCTCGTCGGCGTCGTGCTGTTCGTTGCGTTGATCTTCATTCAGAACATTGCCGTAGCCTGCGGCTTCGCGATCGGCGGCATCCTCTCCGGCGCAGCGGGCTACATCGGAATGAACGTCTCCGTGCGTGCCAACACACGCGTCGCCGAGGCCGCCCGGGGTGGGGTCTCCCCGGCCCTGAGCGTCGCGTTTCGTGGGGGTGCGATCACAGGAATGCTCGTCGTCGGCCTCGCGCTGCTCGGCGTCGCCGGCTACTACGGGCTGCTCACCGCCGTCTTCGGCGACAGCGCGCGGACCGCGACCGACGCTCTGATCGGCCTCGGCTTCGGCGGCTCGCTGATCTCGGTCTTCGCCCGACTCGGAGGCGGCATCTTCACAAAGGCCGCCGACGTCGGCGCCGATCTCGTCGGCAAGGTCGAGGCGGGGATCCCCGAGGACGATCCGCGCAACCCGGCGACGATCGCCGACAACGTGGGCGATAATGTCGGCGACTGTGCCGGTATGGCGGCCGACCTGTTCGAGACCTATGCCGTTACCGCCGTGGCGGTGATTCTGCTCGGGGTCCTCACCTTCAGCGAGCAAACACAGGTCGCGCTCTACCCGATGGCGCTCGGGGCGGTGGCGATCATCGCTTCGATCATCGGCACCTTCGCCGTGCGCTCGAGCAGCGGCAACGTCGAGCGCGCCCTGTACCAGGGCTTGGCCGTAGCCGGCGTCCTATCCGCGGCCGCGTTCTACCCGATCACCAAGTGGCTGATGAGCGACGTCAACTTCAAGGTCGTTGGCTCAAACGTGCAGACCCCCAGCGTCGGCGACTTCTACCTGTGCTCGTTGATCGGCATCGCGATTACCGGCCTGCTGTTCGTGATCACCGACTACTACACCTCCACGCGCTTCGCGCCGGTCAAGAAGACGGCGAAGGCCTCGATCACCGGCCACGCGACGAACATCATCCAGGGCTTCGGCTCCGGCCTTCAGGCCACGGCCCTGCCGGCGATCGTGCTCGCGCTCGGGATCCTCGGATCGTGGAAGCTCGCGGGCGGCGGCGTGCAGGGCATCTACGGAATCGGCGTCGCGGCGATGGGCATGCTGTCGCTGACCGGCCTGATCGTCGCGCTCGACGCCTTTGGGCCGATCACAGACAACGCCGGCGGTATCGCCGAGATGGCCGACCTGCCCGAGGACGTGCGCAAGGTCACCGATCGCCTCGACGCCGTCGGCAACACCACCAAGGCGGTCACAAAGGGCTACGCGATCGGATCAGCCGCTCTCGCGGGTCTCGTGCTGTTCGCCGACTTCCAGCAGGTGCTCAGCGAGAGCAGTCATGAAATCAGCAACTTCGGCATCAACGAACCCCCGGTCCTGATCGGCCTGCTGCTCGGCGGGCTGATGGTCTGCCTGTTCGCGTCGCTATCGATTGAGGCGGTCGGTCGAGCCGGGGGAGCCGTTGTCGAGGAGGTGCGCCGTCAGTTCCGCGAGAAGCCCGGGATCATGGAGGGCACCGAGGAGCCCGACTATGCGGCGTGCGTCGACATCGTTACCCGCACCGCACAGCGCGAGATGATCCTGCCCTCGCTGCTGCCGATCCTGCTCACGCTTGTCATCGGCTTGATCGATCAGCAGGCGCTCGGTGGCCTCTTGATCGGTGTCATCGTCGTCGGCCTGTTCTTCGCCGTCCTGATGACAGCCGGCGGCGGCGCCTGGGACAACGCGAAGAAGCTCATCGAGGATGGAGCTTTCGGTGGCAAGGGCTCGGAAGCCCACGCCGCCTCGGTCACCGGCGACACCGTCGGCGACCCGTTCAAGGACACCGCCGGCCCGGCGATCAACCCGATGATCAAGGTGGCCAACATCGTCGCCATCTTGATCATCCCGCTGATCACCTGATCGGCGCGCCCGTATCCGCACCTGGACGCGGCGCTGGACGGCACACGACGTCTTGCAGGTGCCACCAGCACGCGCTTCGACGCCCCGCACCGCCCAGCTTGGTCCATGCACGCATACGAGAACGCGCCGATGGCCTTGACATGCCCCTAAGCTCAGGGAAGAGATGAGATGACCGGCAGGCAGGTTCATCGCGCTGGTACCAATGTGCTGTCCTTGGCGATGGTCATGATCGGCATCGCGCTCGCGGTCGAGGCGATCGAGGGAGAGGGAGTCCTGTCGGCTCGCCTGCTGCTCGGCGTCCTGTTCCTCGCCGGGGGCTCAGGGCGCCTGTACCTACAGGTGAGAAGGGACCGTGAGACATGAGCTCTCCCGAGGATCCGGCGCCGGGCGGGGGGCCCCTGTACGACGGTGTGAGCCCGAGCGACGGGCACGCCGCGCACCCCCGAGCGGCCGAGTTGGGCGAGAGGGGCCGCACGACGCTGCGCCACAGCCTCGGCTCGCCGATCCTGTTCGCGGTCGTCTACACGTCGCTCGCCTCCGCCGTGTTCTTCTCGCTCGGGGTCGTGGCCGACCATGCGCTCGGCCTCACGCCTGTCGTGTTCCTGATTGCCGCGGTGATGTTCGGAGTGACCGCGATGACCTACATGGAGGGCGCTTCGCTGCACCCCGAACCAGGTGGGTCGACGGTGTTCGCGCGCTACGCTTTCAACGAGCTTGTCAGCTTCATCGCGGGTTGGGCAATGCTGCTCGACTACGTGATCCTGATCGCCGTCACGGCCTTTGCGGCGACGCAGTACCTGAGCGTGTTCTGGGCCCCGCTTGGGCACTCGGCCGAGGCGCTGCTGCTGTCGATCGCGATCATCGCGCTCGTCGTGTTCGCCAACGTGCGCGGCTTCAATTGGCGACGCGAATTTCGGATCGGATTGGTTGTCGTGGGTGCGCTCGTATTGGAGCTCATAGCAATCGGGATTGGACTGTCGCAATCCTTCAACGCCCACAGGCTCGTCTCACAGGTGCATCTGGGGAGCGCGCCCACATGGTCAGGGCTGATCTTCGCACTCACGGTCACCACGATCGCGTTTACGAGCGTCGAGTCCGCGTCGGGCTTGGCGGGCGAGGTGAAGGCAGGGCGCGGCGCGCTGCGCAGGCTGATCGCCAGCGGAACGGTAACCGTCGTGATCGCCTATGTCGGCGTTGCCATTGTCGCTGTCACAGCGCTTCCGCTGCCAAACGGACTCGCGCCCGGACACGACTTCTCCGATGCTCCCGTCGTGGACATCATGCGAGCGCTGCACCCCCACTGGCTCTCCCAGACGCTCGTATATCTGATCGGCGCGGTCGCCGCCGGCACCCTGGTCGCCGCGGCAGACTCGGCGATGCTGGGGCTCTCGAGGCTCGCCTACTCCCTGTCCACCAACCGACAGATCCCCAGTGGCTTGGGCCGCCTTCATCCACAGAGATCGACCCCGTATGTCCTGATCCTCCTCTCCGGTGTCATCGCCGCGGCACTCGTGATTCCCGAGAGCCTCGATTTCCTCGTGGGGATCTACGCGTTCGGGGCGATGCTCGCCTTCACGATCGCGCACATGTCGGTCGTAAAGATGCGCTACTCGGAACCCCAGAGCAATCGTCCCTACAGCACGCCGTTCTCCGTGCGCCTGCGCGGCGGCGAGCTTCCGCTGCTTGCCGTGTTCGGGGCGCTCGCGTGCTCGGCGGGCTGGATCGCCACGATTGTCGTGCACGAGCCCGCGCGCTACGTGGGGCTCGGCTGGATGATCGCCGGGATCGCCCTCTATGCGATCTACAGGCGCGCGGATGAAACCTCGCTGCTGCGACGCGTCACCGTTCCTGCCGCCGCGCTTCGTGTGGAGCACCTGCCCGAGCGCGAGTACGGTTCGATCCTCGTCCCGCTGTGCGGCACGCGCCTCGATGAGGACATCATCCAGACCGCGGCCCTGCTCGTCGCCGGGAAGCCGACCGACACCGCCGAGATCGACAACTCCACGATCGAGGCGGTGTGGATCTTCGAGATGCCGATGTCGCTGCCGCTCGACGCGCGTCTCCCCGACGCTCAGATCAAGCACGCGCGCCAGGCGCTCGCGCGTGCCAAGGCGGTGGGGGAGGAGTATGCGGGCGTGCAGGTCGCAACGGCCACGATCAGGGCCAGACGCGCCGGACAGGCGATCCTCGAGGAGGCCCGCCGCCGCGGTGTCGAGGCGATCGTGCTTGGAGCCGAGGAGCCCTCTCGCATCGGCGGGGGCTCGCGCCTCGGCGGTCGCGGAGGGCCGCTCGAGAACTTCGTCGGCGATGTCACCAAGTACGTCGTGCGCAAGGCCCGCTGCCGCGTGATCGTAACCGCTCCCTCGGCCCGCGACTACGCTGAGGCCATGGCTGAAGACGGGTCAATCAAGCGCGCCCCCGAGATACCCCCGGCGGCCCCGGTCGGCTGATGGCGCATCGTCTAATCTCCGCGCCATGTTCGTTTTGATCGTCGGAGCAGGCCGGGTCGGGTCGGCCGTCGCAAAGTCCGCCCTTGCGGCGGGCCACGAAGTGTCCGTGCTCGACGAGGACCCGCTCTCCCACGAGCGCCTCGACGCCGGCCAGAGCCGCTCGTGGGAGGAATCCGACGGCCAGTTCACGGTCGGCACCGCGCTCGAGACCGACGCGCTGATCCAGGCGGGCGTCGAGCGTGCCGACGTGTTCATCGCCTCCACCGACGGCGACAACACGAACGTGATCATCGCCCAGATCGCCCAGCGGCGCTTCGGTGTGGCGAAGGTGCTCGTGCGCGTCATGGACCCCGCGCGCGCCGGTTGGTATGGCGAACAGGGCCTGCACACGATCTCTCCCACCAAGCACGCCATCGAGATGTTCGAGAGCGCGCTAGCGGCCGAGTCGGCATAGCCCGCTGTGCGCGATCTCGACTCCACACTCGGCGAACGCCCGCTTCTGCGCGAGGTCAAGCCGTGTACGTGATCATCGTCGGCGCCGGCAAGGTCGGTCGCAACCTCGCCCGCGAGCTGATCCTCAAGGGCAACGAGGTCACCCTGATCGAGTCCTCGCGCCCGCGCTACCTGGTGATCGAGGAAGAGTACGAGCACGCCGTGCAGTACGGCGACGCCACCGAGTTGTGGGTGCTCGAGCGGGCGGGGATTCAACGCGCCGATCTCGTGATCGCCGTCACCGGCGACGACGAGGACAACATGCTCGTCTGTCAGGTCGCCAAGGAGAAGTACCTGTGCGAGCGCATCATCGCGCGCGTCAACAACCCCCGCAACTATGACCACTTCAAGCTGCTCGGCATCCAGCCCGCCGTGTCGGCCACCGACCTGATCCTGCGCTTGATCGAGCACGAGGTTCCCCGCTACGGGCTCGTGCACCTGCTCGCCCTGGAAGAGGAGCGTCTGGAGATCATCGAGCTCGAGGTCGGCGCGGGCGCGCCCGTCGTGGGCGAGAGCGTCTCGGCGATCGATCTTCCCGAGGGCAGCCTCATCATCTCGGTCCTGCGCGGGGGCGCCGGCTTCGTCCCCAAGCCCGACACCGTCATCGAAGCCGGCGACGAGGTCCTGCTCGTGCTCGACCCGGGGCTCGAGGAGGCCATCACGGCGTTCTTCGCGTCGAGCGGGGCACGGGCTGGGGCTTAACTGGAGCTGGAGCTATCCGCAGATGATGCGTTTGGCGAGCGCCGGAGATTGCGTCCTGCCCAGTTGTCGGTCTGGCCGTGACAGTTCGCGCAGAGGATTTGTAGGTTCTCCAGGCGGTTGTCGTGCCGTTCGCCGTTGACGTGATGCAAGGCGAGCGGAATTGGGCGGCCTCTCCACTCGCTCAGGCCGCATGACTCGCAGCGACGTGCCTTGATGCCGGCGTCGAAGAGACGGCGCTTGAGGTGGCCGCGATTACGTCGGGGTCCGGCGACGAACAGTTCGTCGAGCGGTATCCGTGTGGGTCGCGCGACGATCAGACCACGTTGAATCGCATCGTGCCAGCTCCGCATGTTGAAGCCGAACCTGGCTCTGCACTCCCGAGCGCTGTGCCCCTCCTCGTAGAAGCGACGGATCTCCTGCCAATCGTAGCGGTGCCCGCATCGAGTGTCGATGTCCTCGCCAAGCCGAGCCGCGTGATATGTGACTGTAGAGCGGACCAGCCCTAGCGTCCTTGCAACCTCGGCTCGTGTCTTGCCAGTCGCCAAGAGTCGGCGGACCTGCTCTCTCGTAACGTGAACCGCAGCCACGGGCCTAGTGCGGGTATGTTCTCGACCTTGACACCGCTCGGATGCGCGCTCCTCCCGACGCAACTCTTCAGCGTGGTAGCCGACGGTCGATCGCGCTACGCCAAGGCGATGAGCGATCTCGTTCATATTCAGGCCGATACCGAGAAGCTCGGCCACGGCAACACGAACCTCGGACACGAACATATGTTCTCAGGTGGTTCGGTTGGAGTGCTGTCGGCGTGTGCCGCTCGGCGCAATCACTGCCACTGACGGAATCGCTCGGCAAGTGGCTATCCTAAGCAGGCCTCCATTCCGGGATGGTGTAATTGGCAACACGCAACACTCTGGATGTTGAGTTTAAGGTTCAAGTCCTTATCCCGGAGTCAATTCCCTCTATCTACGCCACCGCGTGCAAGGCCCAGTCTCTATACAGGTCGGCGTAGCGACCCTGGGCCGCGATCAACTCGTCGTGGGTGCCCTGCTCGGCGATCTTGCCGTGTTCGAGCACGACGATGCGGCCGGCTTGGCGGATCGTGGAGAGACGGTGGGCGATCACTATCGAGGTCCGGTCCGCGAGCAGGCGGCGCAGACCCTCCTCGATGCGCCCCTCGGTGTGCAGGTCCACGTTTGAGGTGGCCTCGTCGAGGATCAGCACGCGCGGGTCGGCGATCAGGGCGCGCGCGAACGCGATCAGCTGGCGTTGTCCCGCCGAGAGCTGGGCGCCGCGCTCGCCGACCTCGGTGTCGTAGCCGCGCTCGAGCTCGGAGATGAAGGTGTCGGCTCCGACGGCCTGTGCCGCGGCCTCGATCTCCTCCTGTGAGGCTGCCGGCTTGCCAAACGCGATGTTCTCGCCGATCGTGCCCGAGAACAGGAAAGCCTCCTGGGGGACGATCCCCATCTGGGAGCGCAGCGAGGAGCTCGCCACGTCGCGCAAGTCATGTCCGTCGATGAGCACTCGCCCCGCCGTAGGGTCGTAGAAGCGGGCGGCGAGCTTCGCGAACGTCGACTTGCCGGCGCCCGTGGCGCCAACGAGAGCGACCGTCTGGCCCGGGGGAATGTGTAGGTCGATGCCATCGAGCGCGAGCACCTCTGCCGGGCCGACCGTAGCGCCGAGCGCTTCCGCTTGACCGTTCTCGGCCGATCCGGCGCTTGCGATCCCATTTCCCTCGACGGTCGCACCCACGGGTGTCGGTGTGCCGGGGTCGATACCCCCGCGCCCGTGGCGCCTGTAGGCGAAGGACACGCCCTCGAAGCTAACCTCGCCCCGGATTCGCTCAAGCTCGGCCGCTCCCGGCTTGTCGGTCAAATCGGGCTCGACGTCGAGCAGCTGGAAGATCTTCTCGAGCGCCGCCATCCCCGACTGATAGGTGGCGTACAGCTGGGAGAGTTGCTGGATCGGTTCGAAGAGGTATGAGAGCGTCAGCACGAACGCGACGACGGTTCCCGCGGTGATGTTGCCGTCGATCGCCTGATAGCCGCCGTAGAGCACGATCACTGCGAGCGCCACTCCCGAGAGCATTTCCACCGCTGGGAAGTAGTTGGCGTTCAGACGCACTGTCACCATGTTGGCCTCGCGGTTCTCGGCGTTGAGCTCGGCGAAGCGGGCCTTGTGGACGGGCTCCTGACTGAAGCTGCGCACGACCCTGATGCCCGACAGGGTTTCCTGCAGGTAGGCCGTTATGGATCCGATCGTCTCTCGCGTGCGCCTGAACGCTCCGGCGGAGGCCAGCCGGAACCACAGGCTGCCGGCCGCCACGAGCGGCACGACGCAGAACGTCAGCAGCGCCAGTCGTAGGTCCAGGAACATGAGCACGACAACCGCGCCGACCAGCGTGAGGGTGGCCTGGAACAGCGTCACGACCGAGTCGGTCACAAGGCTGTCTAGCGCCTCCACGTCGTTGGTGATGCGCGAGATCAGCACGCCCGCCGGGCGGCTCTCGTAGAAGCCGATCGGGAGCGTTTGCAGGTGGGTGAAGATGCGGATTCGCAGATCGGCAAGCGCCCGCTGGCCGACCCACCCGACCAAGTACGTCTGTATGTAGGTCATCACCCAGAACAGCACCGCTACAGCGAGGAACGCGATCACGATCAGCACGAGCACGCTCGTGTCGTGCTTTGCGATGCCGTCGTCGATTGCCGCCTTGGCCAGGAGCGGCGGCGCGAGGTAGGCGGCTGTCCCGAGCACCAGCGCGGCGAGCATCGCCGAGGCGCGGAGCTTGTACGGGCCAAGCAGCCCGATCAGGCCGCGCAGGTTGCGCGCGCGTGTGTGACGGCTGGCGCGCTCGCCGGTCCACTGCGGCCCAAAGCGGCCGGTCACGACCGCGCGTCCGCCGCCGTGGGCGCTCATCGGGATGCCTCCCACCGGGAGGTCGAAAGGCAGTCGTGGTAGTGCCCGCTCACAGGCTGCTCACCTCACGCTCGCAGGTCTCCTTTGTCATGAACACGCTCTCGGGCAATCCCTTCTCGACGATTTCGCGATACAGGTCTGAGCTTTCGAGCAGCTGGTGGTGGTCGCCGTGGGCGACGATCCTGCCGTGGTCGAGCACCACGATCGCATCCGCCAGCGCGATCGTCGAGAGGCGGTGGGCGATAACGAACGTGGTACGTCCCGCCATCGCCTCCGCCAGCGCCAGCTTGATCGACTGCTCCGTGGAGGCGTCCACCGAAGAGGTGGCGTCGTCGAGGATCAAGACCCGCGGGTTGGCCAGCAGCGCGCGCGCGATCGCCAGGCGCTGTCGCTGCCCGCCTGAGAGCGAGAGCCCGCGCTCGCCGACCCTGGTGTCGTACCCGTTGGGCAGCCGCTCCACGAACTCGTGCGCTTGGGCCCGCCGGGCGGCCAGCTCGATCTCCGCGCGCGATACCCCCGGCCCGCCCGCCCGGGCGTAGGCGATGTTCTCCGCGACGCTCGCCGAGAACAGGAACGGGTCGTCGCTGACGACCGCGATCGCCTTGCGCAGCGAGCTCACGCTCACCTCGCGCACATCCGCGCCGTCCAGCAGCACCTGGCCGTCGCTGACGTCGTACAGGCGCGATATCAGCGAAACGAGGCTCGTCTTTCCCGAGCCGGTGGCGCCGACGAGCGCGATCGTGCGCCCCGCCGGCACGTCCAGGTCGATGTCCTTCAGTACCGCACGCCGGCGTGCGTCGGTGGACTTGCCGTTGGAGGCCCCTATCGCGATGCCGGGTCGGCCGCCCGGAGAGGCGCTCTCATCGTCGGGTCGGCCGTTGGGAGAGGCGCTCGCATCGTGGGGTCGGCCATTGGGGGATGTGTCTGGACTCTCGGTGTTCACCGAAGGCGCCATGAGCTCCTGGTCGCTGTCGTAGCGCAAGCTCACGCCTCTGAGCACCACATGGCCGCTGCCCACCGGCACTTCGGGCGCGTCCGCTCGCTCGGTGAGGCGCGGCTCGCGGTCAAGCAGCTGGAAGATGCGCGCGCCGGAAGCGGTCGCGCGCTGGGCCAGGTTGAGGGTCATCCCGAGCGAGCGCATCGGCCCGACGAGCATGTTGAGGTAGAGGTAAAACGCCGTGAACTCGCCAAGCTTGATGTTGGCGTGGATCACACTCACGCCACCAACCAGCAGGACGGCGGCCAGCCCGAGCTGTGGCAGGAAGCCGATCATCGGGTTGTAGCGGGCCTCGAGGCGTGTGGTCACCATCGACTGATCGAACACCCGGGTCACGCTGCGCGAGAAGCGCTCGAGTTGGCGCGGCTCGCGGGCAAACGACTTCACCACTCGCACCCCGGAGATGTTCTCCTCGGCGTCCGCGGTCAGCTCGCCGATGCGCTGTTGGGTCTCCTGGATGGCCGGCCGGGCACGACGGCCGTAGCGATAGGAGATGAGCACCACGAACGGCACCGGCGCGAGCGAGATCAGCGCGAGCCCCGGGTTGGTGACGACCATCGCGATGGCGGCGAGCGCGATCGTGAGCACCGACTGCATGATGAACACGAGCCCGTAGCCGAGGAAGAAGCGCACCGCCTGCAGGTCCACGGTCGCGCGCGACATAAGCTGGCCGGTCTGCTGACGGTCGAAGAAGCCGAGCTCGAGGCCTTGTAGGTGGTTGTAGAGGCGCTCGCGCAGGTCATACTCGATGCCAAGCGACACCCGCCCGGCGATGAGCCGACGGAAGTAGGTGAGCGCCCAGCGCACGAGTACGGCCCCGACGATCGCGATCGCGAGTACGAGTAGCTTGTTGCGGTCTTCGGCCTTGAGGGAAGTCTGATGATGCTTTGCGTGTTCGGCTCCTAGGTGGATCGCTTCGACGGCGCTCCCAGTCAGGGCGGGAAGCAACACGGTCATGACCATCGCGAGACTCGCCAGGATGCCGGAGACGACGACCGCGCGACGGTAGGGAGCCAGGAAGCCAAGTAGTCGGTAGAAGATCCTCATAGTTGCTGAGTCAACGATTATTGCACTCGGTTGTAATTTGTGACCTCAAACGGATTGCGGCCTCGCCGGCTCAAGCCCGCATTACGCTTGCCCCATGTCCTCCGACCCATCGCCAGATCCGGTCCCACGGCGTCCCGCCGCCGGGCTGTGCGCCACCTGCCGCCACCGGCAGCTTGTGCCCAACACGCGCGGCTCTGTGTTCTCGCTGTGCACCCGCTCGCGGACAGACCCAGCTTATCCGCGCTATCCGCGCCTACCGGTATTGCGGTGTGCGGGCTATGAGCCACGCCCGGGGTGAGCGCGCTACTTGCGCGGGCACTTCACGACCGTCTGCGCCTGAGTCTTGGCGCCGTCCAGGAACGAGAAGCTTGCACGGAAGCGGAAGCCCCCACGCGGACAATGCCTGGGCAGCTCGATCCCGCTTGGGCGGTAGGCCACGCGTCTGCCGTGTGCTCGTTCGTAGTAGGTGAGATTGCCACCGATCGTGACTCTCGCCCTCACCACAGCCACGTCCGGCCCTTCGGGAAGCCCGGGGACGAGCGGCACGCTGATCCGCAACTGCCCTGGCAGCAGCAGCGTGGACATCACGATCCGCGCCGCCACCGGATACGTGCCCGTGGCACTGATCAATAGTTTCAGGTAGCCGTTCTGCGAGGGTCCCGCCACGAGCGCGATCTCAGCTGTCTCTTCGGAGACTTCCGGGCTCACCTGGAACTCCACCAGCGCGCTGCCGTTACCCATGATCGAGTTGGCCGGGCATGCTTTCGGCCCGTCCAGGCTGAGCTTGTCGGGGCTGCACGTGGCGAGCCCCAGGCCGCTCGTACCGATCCCCAGATCGGGGGGGTAGTGAAAGGCGATGCCGGTCAGCGCCGAGGGCAGGCTGCCATCGGCGGTACGCACGTCAAAGCCGAGCGATATGGCCGTGTGGGCGCCGAGGCGCTCGGGCGAGAAGCCGGCGCTGATGCTCGTCAACTGCGTGGCCGATGCGCCAGCGGGTACCAACAACGCGCAGAGCGCCGTCGCCGTGGCCGTATGTCGCTTGACGTTCAGTAGCTCAATTTGCCGATCGCCTGCACGATCAGTCGGTAGCCGCGCCGATGAAAGACGCCGAAAAGTTCGCCGCTGCCGCGGGCATGGGCGTAGCGGCCGCTGCCACCGACGATCTGAAGCGCGCCTCGGAAGCTGGGGGTGGGGCTGTTGGGGTTGTGCAGCAGGCAGTTGGCCCGCCCGTCGATCGTTCCGCCCGCCGCGTGGATCGCGAAGCGGGCGCTGACGTTTGGACTGCCGTTGTAGGTGAAGTACACGCGCGCCCGTCCCGGGATCGTGCCAGACATGCTCCCTTCGTCGACGATCAGCGTGGCTTCGGCGGAGAGGAAGTGCAGATGCCCTTCGTCGTGCACCTCCGCCACCCGCGTGGCGCCGGCGAGCGTGGGATGCATGCCAAGAGCCAATGCCATTACGGCAAGCGATCGTCCCAGCACGACACTCATGATTGCGCCTGCGGGCCGGCCATGCGCCGGTTCGAGTGGGTCGTCGCTCTCGTGGCTCGCCACGCGCGCATCACTAGCAGTGGGAGCAGGACGAGTGGTTGCAGCTCTCTGCGCAGCTCCGCCAATACAGGCCGCGCCAGCTCGCCGCGAGCGTCCGGAGCCGAGCACCAGTAGGCCATCGCGCCTGCGAGTGTCATCAGGTGGTGGGCTCCGTTGCGAAGCTCCCCGGAGCGCCGCGAGGCCGCGCGCGCGGTCCGAGCGAGCGCCTGGGCGAGCAGCGCCGGATCCTCGTAGAGGGAGATGTAGCTCAGCGCTCCCGTCTCGGTGTCTCGCTCCTGGTCCACTATGCCGTCGAGCAGCGTCACCATCGCGCCGGTGAAGAGGTAGGCCGCGTCGATCTCCCGCGCCTCCGCCGGCGTCGTGCGCGGGTCGGCCGCCGCTGCGATCAACGCATGCAGCGTGAGCACCGCGCAGGCCGCGCCGGCCAGGTACTCGCGCCAGGCG
>JBARJU010000348.1:0-5310 GCA_049800435.1 Solirubrobacteraceae bacterium | reverse complement strand
GTACATGTACCGGCCGGGACCGGGCCGCATGCGGCCCGGTCTTCCTACTCCGACAGCTCGACGGAGGCGATGCCGACTGGCTCGACGGGTTTGTCGCCCCCGTCCGTCGGAACGCCCTCGAGCTTCTCGATGACATCCATGCCGCTCTGGACCTCACCGAAAACGGTGTGCTTGCCGTCGAGCCACGAGCAGGCCTTGGCGGTGACGATGAAGAACTGGGAGCCGTTGGTGTTGGGGCCGGCGTTGGCCATCGCGAGCGCGCCGCGCACCACCTTGTGCGAGTTGATCTCGTCCTCGAACGTGTACCCGGGTCCCCCCGTGCCGGTGCCCTGCGGGCAGCCGCCCTGGATCATGAAGTCATTGATGATGCGGTGGAAGCTCAGTCCGTCGTAGAAGCCCTCGGAGGCGAGCTTGCGGAAGTTGGCGACCGTCTTGGGCGCGTCCTCGTCGAACAGCTCGAAGACGATCGTGCCCTCGGTGGTTTGCATGGTGGCGGTGCTGGGCATCGAAGTGGCTCCTCTGCTGGTGGTTGGGGTTTTATGAACGACAGGCTAGTCCCGGAGCAGAGTCTATGGCTGTGTCGTCAAGGGCCGAGGAAACACCGAATGCGTGCCGACGCCGCGCCAGCCGATGTGCGCCTCACCTGGCTGAAACCGCAGACATCATTTGAATTGCGTATCTTGCAGTGTTACCATACGATACGGAATGTCCGCCGTACCAATCAGCATCCGCCTCCCCGAACAGACCGTCGGTCGGCTCACTGACCGCGCCGACCGCTCGAACATGCCCTCGCGCACGCTCGCGCAGCGTTACGTCGAGGAGGGTCTGCGCATGGACGATCACCCGCTGATCCGCTTCGCGGACGGCCCCTCGGGTCGCCGCGCGCGGCTCCTCGGCGGTCCAGACGTGTGGGAGGTCGTCACCGTCGCACGCGACAATGACGGCGACCTCGCCGAGACAGCCTCGTATCTGGAGCTTTCGCTGGGTCTTGTGCAGGCTGCCGCCTCTTACTATGCGGCCTACCCACAAGAGGTTGACGAGCGTATCGAGCGCAATCGCCGCGAGGCTCGCGACGCCCACAGTGCATTCCTCGCGGCCCGCGACGCTCTCGGCGGTTGAGACTGCTGCTCGATGAGATGCTGTCGCCCGCGATTGCGCGGGAGCTGCGCACACGTGGCCACGATGTCCAGGCGATCCAGGAGCACCCAGAGTGGTGCTCCTTCGATGACCGCCGTGTCGTTGACCTTGCACGCAATGAGCGTCGAGTGATCGTCACCGACAACCTAGTCGATATGCGGCCATTGCATTACGAGGCGATCACGCCCGGCGGCCCAGGGGATCACGGCATGATCTTTATTCCTGGCGGCTACCCTCGCACCCGTGCCTCCACAGGCAAGATCGTTGCCGCTCTTGAGCAAAAGCTGGCGACGCATCCCGGAGACGACGACCTGGCGAACGGCGAGGACTGGCTATAGGTACATCTTGACAACGGTCTGCATCGTGGCGGTTGACATGGCGGGATCTCCTGTAGTCGTCGTCGGGCTGCGTCGAGGGGGCACGATAGCGGCGAACGGGACGCCCCACGCGCGCGTGGAGCAAGCCGAATCGTCTACCACACCCCAGGCGGGCCGCCTACGCCTTGACCCGCTCCAGCCGCATGGGCTTGCCGCGCAGTTCGCGACCGTTCAGCGCCTCGATCACGCGATCGGCCTCGGAGGCCGGTATCGACAGGAACGAGAAGCGTTCGAGCACGTTCACGTCGCGCACCGCCTCGCCGTCGAGGCCGGTGGCGGAGGTTACGGCGCCGACGATGTCGGCGACGCGCACACCCGCGGCCCGTCCCCCGCCGAGCACAAGCTTCACCGACGGCTCCGAGGCCTCGCGCGAGATCTGGGGCTTTGTGTGCCGGCGCGGGCGCTCCTTGACCGGGGTGGGAGCCACCTTGGCATCCTTCTCCCAAGCCACGATGGAGGTGCCGATGTGGCGCTCGATCGCCTCGAGCTCGCGTGTCTGGCGGGCCTCCACGAACGTGATCGCGCGGCCGGAGCGCCCGACCCGCCCAGTGCGCCCGATGCGGTGCACGTAGGTGTCGGGGGAGGTGGGCACGTCGTAGTTGACGACATGGGTGACGGTCGAGATGTCAAGGCCGCGGGCGGCCACGTCGGTGGCCACCAGAATCGGAACGCGACCACCCTTGAAGGCGAGCATGACGCCGTCGCGCGAGCCCTGCGACATGTCGCCGTGAAGCGCCCTCACGTTCATGCCGCCGTCGCGCAGCGTGCGGTAGAGCTGGTCGCAGCGGATCTTCGTGCGCACGAACACGATCGCCTGCTCAGGCCGCTCGGCGCGCAGGACCTCCACGAGACGGGCGGCCTTGTCGCGTGTCTCGACTGGGAGCTGGAACTGGGCGACCGTGTCGATCGTGAGCGTGGCGGCCTCGACCTGGATGATCTCCGGTTCGTACATGTACTTGTCGGCGAGCTTGCGGATCGGCGGGGGCATCGTCGCCGAGAACAGCGCCGTCTGGCGCCCGGAGGGTGTCATCGAGAGGATCTTCTCGACGTCCTCGAGGAAGCCGAGGTCGAGCATCTCGTCCGCCTCGTCCAGCACCACGAAGCGGCAGTCGTGCAACACGATCGAGTTGCGCGAGATCAGGTCGAGCACGCGCCCGACGGTGCCCACGACGATGTGCCCACCGGCGCGCAGCTGGGCCTGTTGGGTTCGGATCGGCGCGCCACCGAAGACCGCGACCACATCCACCCCACTGCGCGCGCCATAGGTGCGCAGCGCCTGGGTGACCTGGATGCAGAGCTCGCGGGTCGGGGTCAGCACGAGCGCTTGGACCTCGCGCTCGTGGGGATCGACGTACTGCACGATCGGCAGGCCGAAGGCGGCCGTCTTGCCGGTGCCGGTCTGGGCCTGGCCGATCACGTCTCGGCCCTCCAGGAGCGGCGGGATCGCCTGCTCCTGGATCGGCGAGGGCGACTCGTAGCCCACGTCGCGCAGCGCTTGCAGGGTCTGCTCGGTGAGGCCGAGCTCGGCGAAGGTCTTGGTCATGCGCGATGGGAGCTTACGTGCTCGGGCCCATCGGCCGCACATCGGTGCTCGCCTAACGGCCGCGCGCGAGCGATCACAGTGAGGGGTCGAGCAACAGCTTGCCGGTGGTGCGCCGCTCGCGTAGATCGATATGGGATTGGGGGGCGCTCCCGAGCGGATAGGTCGCCCCCACGACCGCGTGCAGCTCTCCACGGACAGCCCTCGCGAAGAGATCGGCGAGGGCCTCGGCGATCGTCGACGGGCGCTCCTCGCAGTGGAACAGATAGAAGCCGACCACCGAACGTGAGTGGCGCAGGAGCGACCCGCTCGACACCTGGTTGGGTTCCTGGGAGGCGATCCCGCACACCACAAGCCGCCCGAAGTGGGCCAGCGCGCGGTAGGAGCGCTCGAAAGTCTCACCGCCGGCCATCTCGAAGACGACGTCGAGCTCGCGGCCTTCGTTTGCCTCGATCAAGCGCTCGGTGAGCCCGTCGGGGGCCGAATCGATTGCCACGTCAGCCCCGAGCTCGAGCGCCAGCTCGCGCTTCTCGGGACTGGAGGCGACCGCGATCACCCGCCCGGCGCCCAGCGGATGGCCCAGCTGGACCGCGAGCGAGCCGACGCCACCGGCGGCTGCGTGAACAACCACGCTCTCCCCGGTGGC
Organism: Solirubrobacteraceae bacterium; assembly: GCA_049800435.1. Lineage (GTDB taxonomy): Bacteria > Actinomycetota > Thermoleophilia > Solirubrobacterales > Solirubrobacteraceae > Palsa-744. Next base: position 1,610 of record JBARJU010000348.1, on the reverse strand, counting down.
GACGCGCCCGGCGGTGCGGTACAGGTGCCAGGCGGTGAGGCCCTGGATCAGGATCGCCAAGGCGGTGTCGTCGTTGAGACCGTCGGGGATCGGGAACGTGAGCACGTACGGAGCGATCGCGTACTCGGCATAGGCGCCCGTGCCGGTGAGGGCGATCACCCGCTCGCCGGCGCGCAAACCACTCCCGGAGGGCGCCCGCTCCACGACCCCGGCCACCTCCCCGCCGGGGACGAGCGGGAGCGTGGCCTTGCGCACGTAGGAGTTGGTGCGCATGTGGGTGTCGGCGAAGTTGATGCCGGCGCGGGTGACCGCGATCAAGACCTCCTCGGGCCCTGGATTCGGGATGGGCAACTCGACGAGCTTGAGGACCTCGGGACCGCCGAACTCGGTCATCTGAATCGCGCGCATGGACAGTGAGGCTATAAGGTCCGCGCCGATGCCAATCACCGTGGTCGGATCGATCGCCTATGACGCCGTGAAGACCCCGTTTGGGGAGCGCGAGCGGATGCTCGGCGGCGCCGCTGTGCACTTCGCGCTAGCGGCCTCGTTCTTCGAGGAGGTGCGCGTCGTGGGGCCGGTGGGCGATGACTTTGGCGAGGCAGAGCTCGACGTGATGCGCCGCCGCGGGGTGGACGTCTCAGACGTGGAGCGCATCGAGGGCGGCAAGACGTTCTTCTGGCGCGGAGAGTACGGCTGGGACCTCAACTCGCGCGAGACACTCGACACTCGGCTGGGTGTGTTCGAGGGCTTCCAGCCGAAGCTGTCGGAGCGCTCGCGCGCGAGCGACGTGCTGTTCCTCGCGAACATCCAACCGGAGCTTCAAAGCGAGGTTCGCGAGCAGCTGCCCGACGCGCGCTTCGCGGCGCTCGACTCGATGAACCTGTGGATCGACATCGCCCGCGACCAGCTCGTGAGGGCGATCGAGAGCGTGGACTGCGTGATCCTCAACGACGCCGAGCTGCGCCAGCTCACAGGCAAGCCGAATCTGGTGTCGGCCGCACGCGAGATCCTCGGGTGTAAAGGCTCGGTCGCGGCCGACTCCGCGACCGACGGCGCGGCAGCCGGGGGACCACGCGCGACTGGCGGGCGAGGGCCAAGCGTGATCGTGGCCAAGCAGGGCGAGTATGGCGCGGCGCTCGTCACGCGCGAGAGCTTCTTCGCACTGCCGGCTTATCCGATGGAGAACGTGATCGACCCGACCGGCGCGGGCGACACGTTCGCGGGCGGGTTCGTCGGCTACATCGCCGCCCATCCGCACGAGGAGCTCACAAACGAGTTGTTGCGCCGCGCGATGGCACATGGCACCGCACTCGCATCGTTCAACGTGGAGGAGTTCGGCACCGAGCGCGTTCAGCGGCTCACCGGTGAGGAGATAAGCGCCCGGGTGGAGGAGTTGAGCGAGATCACGCGCTTCAGCAGTGTCCCCGCGAAGCTACGCACCTGAGGTAGTACTCTCAAGAGGAGTGGATGCCTGGACCTTCATCTGGTTGATGGTCTTCCTGAAGATCCCGATCGTTGCCCTCTTCCTGATCGTGCGCTGGGCCGTGCGCCAGACCCCGGAGTCCGCGACCGGCGAGGACGGTGGGATCGGGCCGAGAACCGGTCCCACC
>JBARJU010000347.1:0-5959 GCA_049800435.1 Solirubrobacteraceae bacterium | reverse complement strand
CGCCCAGCCTGGCGCGCGCGGCGTGCCGGCGGGCGCTCAGCGTGACGTCGTGACGCTTCCCCTCGGCGACCGCGACGCGTTCGCGGCGGCCCTCGACGAGCACGAAGGTGAGCTGGCGTGCGTGCTGCTCGACCCGATGCCCAACCGCGCTGGGCTGATCCCCGCCGAGCGCTCGTTCGTGGAGGTTGTGCGCGAGCAGACGAGCATGCGCGGGATCGTGTTGATTATCGACGAGGTAATCACCTTCCGGATGGCACGCGGCGGGATGCAGAGCCTGTACGGGATCGAGGCGGACATCGTTACGCTCGGCAAGCTGATCGGCGGCGGGCTGCCCGTCGGGGCGCTCGGGGGAAGGGCGGAGTTGATGGACGTGTTCGATCCGCGCCGTCCCGAATCGGTGGCGTTGGCCGGCACGTTCTCAGCCAACCCTGTCTCGATGAGCGCGGGCCTGGCGGCGCTGAGGGCGCTGGACGCCGGCGAGATCGAGCGGATCGGCGTGCTGGGGGAGCGCCTGAGGGAAGGCCTGCGCGAGCGGGGCCACACGGTCACGGGAGCGGGGTCGCTGTGCAAGCTGCACGCCGCCGACCTGCCCGAGCTGTGGCGGCGGCTCTATCGCGAGGGAGTGCTCGTGGGGACGGACGGGCTCACGAGCGTGTCCACCCCGATGGACGATGGCGTCGTCGAGCGCGCGCTCGAGGCCTTCGAGCGCGTGGCCGACTGACGTGGTGGGCTCGGGCTTATCGGTGTGTGTGATCGGTGCGGGAGTCATCGGGCTCTCGTGCGCGATCGAGCTCGCGCGCCGCGGCGCGAGCGAGGTGACGGTGCTCGAGGCAAGGCACCTTGCGGCGGGGTCCTCCGGCGTGTCGGTGGGGATGATCGAGACGCAGTACCTCGAGCCGCTGGACATCGAGCTGCGGGTGCGCTCTATGCACGTGTTTGACAGGCTCGAGCGCGAGTATGGGTTGAGCGTGGTGCGCAACGGCTACCTGCGCGTCGGCCACGACGAGGAGGCCGTCGAGGCGTTCCTCCGCAGCGTCGAGATCCAGCACGGGTTGGGAGCGGCAGAGGCGGAAGTGCTCGATCGCGAGCAGGTCGCGCGGCTGGTCCCCGACATGCGCGTGGACGACGTGAGCGCGGGGCTGTTTGGACCACGCGACGGGTTCGTCGACGGACACCTCTACTGCGCCTTGCTTGCCGAGCTGGCGCGGGAGGCAGGGGCGAAGCTGTCGCTCGGGTGTGCCTTCCTCGGTGGCGAGCCACGCGCCGGTGGCGGCGTACGCGTGAGCACGAGCAGAGGGGAGATCGATTGCGACGTGGTCGTCGACGCCGCGGGTCCGTGGGCCGGCATCGTCGCGGCCCAGCTTGGGTGTGAGCTCGAGCTCGTCCCGCAGAGACACCAGGCGTGCATCGTGCATCTCCCCCACGAGCTTCCCTACACGATGCCGTGCGTCGTCGACTATTCCCCGGGGAGCGGCAGGCTCGGTGTGTACTTCCGCCACGATGCTCCCGCGCGGCTGGTCGCCGGTCTGCATCGCGACGAGGCCCCGGAAGTGGCCGCCGACCCCGACGACTACGCGCGGGGGGCCGACGAGGACTTCCTGGAGACACTTGCCCGCGAGCTGTCGATGCGCCTCCCGGGGTTGGACGAGGCGACGCTTGCGGGGGGCTGGGCGGGGTTGTACCCCTCGGTCGGGACGGGAGACCCGGTGGTTGGACCGCTGGCGGGCGAGCTACCGGTGATCGTGGCGTGTGGGGGAGGCGCGGGTATCCAGCTCTCGCCTGTGCTCGGCGAGCTCGTCGCCGACTGGGCATTGCACGGCGAGCCGCTGGCGGTCGCGGGCGCGCTCGAGCTCGCCCCGCCCGGCGCTCCGAGCTAGCCGCTGGATGCAAGCGCCGCGAGGATTCGCCGGGCTGAGGCGTCGCTCGTCGCCGCATCCCGCGTTGGCGGTCGCGTCCTCGGCGTTCGCGCTTGCTCGCGACGTATGCCGCACGATGGTGCGCACGGCACGCTAGCCTCGACTGTCGGTGGCACCCCCCACACCAGATCCGCTGTCGGCGTTCAGTCCCGCGGTGCGCGACTGGTTCGCGGCGTCCTTTGCCGAGCCGACCCCCGCGCAAGCCCGGGCGTGGCCGACGATCGCAAGCGGCGAGCACGTGCTGCTGTCCGCCCCGACCGGCTCGGGCAAGACGCTGGCAGCGTTCCTATGGGCAATCGATCGGCTGAACACAACGCCTCCCGCGCGCGTCGGGGGCGCCCAAACGGAGGACGTGTCGGACGCTCCAAACGGCATGCCCCACGCGCGCGTGGGCGGCGGCGGTGTGCGCGTCGTGTACGTGTCGCCGCTGAAGGCGCTGTCATATGACATCGAGCGCAACCTGAGGGCGCCGTTGCGCGGGATCAAAGCGAACGTGAGCGTGGGTATCCGCACGGGCGACACCTCACAGGCGGAGCGCGCGGCGATGGCGCGCAAACCGCCGGACATACTGATCACGACACCAGAGTCGCTGTACCTGATCCTCGGCTCGAAGGCACGCTCGATGCTGAGCACCGTGGAGACGGTGATTGTGGACGAGATCCACGCGGTGGCGGCGGTCAAGCGGGGCGCGCATCTGGCGCTGACGCTCGAGCGATTGGAGGAGCAGGCGCGCACAGTGGCGGGCGAAGGCCGTGGCGTGCAGCGGGTGGGACTGTCGGCGACGCAGAGCCCGCTGGAGGAGGTGGGCCGCTTCCTGGTGGGGCCAAAGCGCAGCGTGAAGATCCTCGATGTCGGTGTGCGCAAGCCGCTCGACCTACGCATCCACGTGCCGGTGGAGTCGATGAGCGATCTGGCGAGCCCATCTGCCGGCCCATCCACCTACCGTGGGCCGAGCGATCCGCTCGAGCCCGTGCCGGGCAGCCCCCATTCGGGGACCCCCCATGGAGGGGGGCAGGCAGGCGAGTCGACACGCAACTCGATCTGGCCCGCGATCTACCCGGAGCTGCTGGCGCTCGTGCGCGAGCACCGCTCGACGATCGTTTTCGTCAACAACAGGCGCTCGGCCGAGCGCGTGGCTCTGCGCCTGAACGAGCTAGCCGCGGAGGGCATGGAGGGAGCCGCCCCTGAGGGCGGCCCGAAACACGTTCCCGTGGGAGGCCCGCCGCCGGCGGCGCCTTGCGAGATCGCTAGAGCCCATCATGGATCGCTCTCGAGGGAGGAGCGCACGATCGTCGAGGAGCGGCTGAAGGCGGGCGAGCTGCCGTGTCTGGTGGCCACCTCCTCGCTGGAGCTCGGTATCGATATGGGTGCGGTGGACCTGGTTGTTCAGATCGAGTCGCCCAAGTCGGTGGCGCGCGGACTACAGCGAATCGGGCGCGCCGGTCACGGCGTGGGCGATGTGAGCAAGGGGCGCATCTTCCCCAAGTTCAGGGGCGATCTGCTCGAGTGCGCGGTCGTGTGCAAGCGCATGCGCGAAGGGGCGATCGAGCCGACCGTGGTGCCGCGCAACGCGCTCGACGTGCTCGCTCAGCAGATCGTCGCGATTGCCGCTTCGGCTGAGGGCGAGGAGCCGGACGGCGGCGTGGGGGTGGATGGGCTGTATGAGCTCGTCACACGCACACACTCCTACTCGGAGCTGCCGCGGGCGCTGATGGAGAACGTGCTCGACATGCTTGACGGGCGCTACCCCTCCAGCGAGTTCGGCGAGCTGAGGGCGCGGATCGTGTGGGATCGCGTGGCAGGGCGCATACGCGCTCGCAAGGGCGCCAGGCAACTTGCGATCGTAAACGCCGGCACGATCCCCGACAGGGGCCTGTATGCGGTCACGCTTCCCGACGGAAGGCGCGTGGGCGAGCTCGACGAGGAGATGGTGTACGAGGCGCGCCCGGGCCAGGTGTTCCTGCTCGGGGCCTCGTCTTGGCGGATCGAGGAAATCGGGCGCGACCGCGTGATCGTGACGCCCGCCCCGGGCGTGCCGGGCGCGGTGCCGTTCTGGAAGGGCGACGGGATCGGGCGGCCCAAGGAGCTTGGCAAGGCTATCGGGGCGTTTGCGCGCTGGGCGGTCGATCAAGACGCTGAGCTGCTCGTGCGCGAGTACGATCTCGACGAGCGCTCGGCGGCCAACCTGCTCGAGTACCTGCGCGACCAGCAGGCGGCCACCCACGTGCTGCCCAGCGACCGCACGATCGTGCTGGAGCGCTTTCGCGACGAGATCGGCGATTGGCGATTGTGCGTGCTCTCGCCCTACGGCGGCCGCGTGCACGCCGCTTGGGGGCTTGCGATCTCGGTGCGTATGCGCGAGCGATACGGGATCGACGGCGAGGCGCTGTGGTCTGACGACGGGATCGTGGTGCGCCTCCCGGACGTCGACCTCGACGAAGGCGCGGATGGTGGTGGCGAGCGGGACCGAGAGTCGGTCGCGGTTGGCTCCTCGGGTGCGACCGGCGCCGCCTCCTACGCCGACCTGGTTGCGCTCGACCCCGAGGAGGTCGAGGAGGCGATCGTCTCAGAGCTCGGCGGCTCGGCGCTGTTCGGCGCGCGCTTTCGCGAGAACGCCGGCCGGGCGCTGTTGATCCCGCGCGCCTATCCGGGGAGGCGCACGCCGCTGTGGCAACAGCGTCTGAAGGCTCAGGGGTTGCTCGAGGTGGCCCGACGCTACCCCGACTTTCCGATCGTGCTCGAGACCTACAGGGAGTGCCTGCGCGATGTGCTCGACCTGCCGGGGCTACAGGAGCTGTTGCGGGGTCTCTCCACGCGTGAGGTGGCGCTCGTGGAGGTGCAGACGCAGAGCGCGTCTCCGTTTGCCGGGTCGCTTCTGTTCGACTACGTGGCGACGTATATGTACGAGGGGGACACGCCGAGCGCGGAGCGCAGGGCGGCGGCGCTGTCGCTCGACCGCAATCTGTTGCGCGAGCTGCTCGGCCAGGAGGAGTTGCGAGAGCTGATCGACGCGGGAGCGCTCGCGCGGATCGAGGACGATCTTCAGCACCGCTCGCAGCGCACACAGGCGACCAGCGGGGACGCGCTGTGCGAGGTGCTGCGCAGGCTCGGCGACCTGCGGGGGGACGAGCTGCGCGAGCGTGTGCTCGAGGGGCTCGACGCGGAGGGGATGCTCGCCGGGCTCGAGCGCGAGCGGCGCGTCGTGCGCGTGCGGATCGCCGGGGAGGAGCGGGTGATAGCGGCCGATGACGCGGGCCTATACCGCGACGCGTTCGGGGCCGTGCCCCCAGGGGGGCTGCCGAGTGTGTTCCTACAGGACGTGCCCGACGCGCTGAGGAGACTGGTGGAGCGCTACGCACGCACGCACGGCCCGTTTACAAGCTTCGAGCTGCATGAGCGTTACAGCGTGGACGCGTCCTCAGCCCTGCGCGAGCTGGAGCGCTCGGGCGAGCTTGTGCGCGGCGAGCTTCGCCCCATTCCATCCAACCCCTCTCACATGCCCCCTCCGGGGGCATCCCCCTCGCGCCCCCGCGAGGTGGATGGGCGCGAGTGGTGCGACGTCGATGTCCTACGGCGCGTGCGCCGTGCCTCGCTTGCCGCTTTGCGCAAGGAGATCGAGCCGGTCGGGGAGCGTGCTCTGACCGCCTTCATGCCCTCGTGGCAGGGCGTCGGCCGCTGGCGCTCGGGCTCGGAGCCGCCGGACGATCGGGGATCCCGCCGTGTGCCCGGAATGGGGTATCGATCCCCGATCGGTGTAGGGGTGGAGCGCCTGCGCGAGGTGCTCGTCCCGTTGCAGGGCTTGGCGCTTCCCGTGGCGGCATGGGAGCGCGACGTGCTGGCATCTCGGACGGGCTCCTACTCGCCCTCGTGGCTGGACACGCTGTGCGTAAGCGGCGAGGTCGTGTGGGTCGGCGCCGGCTCGCTCGGGCGGGACTCGGGGCGCGTGGCGCTCTACTTCCGCGAGGACGCCCAATTGTTGGGCCCGCCCGCTCCGCCGCCCGGAGGGCATGGCGAGCCGCCGGCGGAGCCCGAGCACGCGCTAC
>JBARJU010000346.1:0-11099 GCA_049800435.1 Solirubrobacteraceae bacterium | reverse complement strand
CGGCCGGAATGCGGATCGAGCCGCCGCCGTCGTTGCCGTGAGCGACCGGCACCATCCCCGCGGCGACCGCCGCCGCGGCCCCGCCGGAGGAGCCGCCCGGCGTACGATTGAGATCCCAAGGGTTGCGCGTGGGGCCGAAAAGACGAGCCTCACTGACCGGCAGGATGCCGTACTCGGGCAGGGTGGTGGTGCCGACGATCACGAACCCGGCCTCCTTGAGACGCCGCGAGAGGCTGCAGTCGTGCTCGGCCACATGGTCGGCCAGCAAGGAGCACCCGATCGTCATCTTGAGGCCCGCCACGGGCCGGTTGTTCTTGATCGCGATCGGCACCCCCGCGAACGGGCGCTCGTCGCCGGCTTCGATCCGCGCGGCGGTGGCGAGCGCGCGCTCGCCGTCGATCTCAGCGAACGCGTTCAGCTTCGGGTTGAGCTCCTCGATCCGCGCAAGCGAGGTCTCGACCAGCTCGCGCGAGGAGACCTCGCCGGAGCGCACCATCGCGGCAAGCTCGGTCGCGGGACGAAACATCAGGTCGCTGTCGGTCACGGCGCTCCTCCTCGTTGATTGCAGCGGAGCCTACCGGGGCGAATCCTGCGACGATACGAGCCTGCCCACAAGGCAGCCGGGTCGATGCCGGTGCAATCCAGCGGAATCGACTCTCAACCGGTCATCAGCCAGAAAGCGAGCGCCCATGAGCGAGGTCACAACACAGTCGCCTCCCGCAGCATCCCCTTCCGCCTCAGCCTCTTCCCCCTCCTCCCCGTCCGATGAAGTCCAATCGGGCCTGGAGGGCGTCGTCGCCTTCGCAACCGAGATCGCCGAGCCCGACAAGGCCGGCGGATCGCTGCGCTATCGCGGCATCGACATCGAGGATCTGGTCGGCACCGTCCCCTACGAGCAGGTCTGGGGCCTGCTGGTCGACGACCGCTTCAAGCCCGGTCTTCCGCCCGCCGAACCGCACACGCTCACCGTGCGCTCGGGAGATCACCGCGTCGACGTGCAGTCGGCGCTCGCGATGCTCGCCCCCGAGTGGGGGTTCGGCCAGCTGATCGACATATCCGACGAGCAGGCGCGAGACAATCTCGCGCGCGCCTCGGTGATGGCGCTCTCCTTCGTGGCCCAGTCGGCACGCGAGGCCGGGCAACCGCCGGTGCCGCAGTCAGAGGTCGACGAGGGCCGCTCGATCCCCGAGCGCTTCCTGATCCGCTGGCGCGGCGAGGTCAACCCAGACCACGCCAAGGCGATCGACGCATACTGGATCTCCGCGGCCGAGCACGGTATGAACGCCTCCACTTTCACCGCGCGCGTCGTGGCATCCACCGGCGCCGATTGCGCCGCCGCCCTGTCGGCGGCCGTGGGCGCCCTCTCAGGCCCGCTTCACGGTGGCGCGCCCTCCCGCGTGCTGAAGATGCTCGACGAAGTCGAACGCACGGGCGACGCCGAGGTGTGGGTCAAGGAAGCACTCGACCGCGGAGAGCGACTGATGGGCTTCGGCCACCGCGTCTACCGGGCCGAAGACCCCCGTGCGCGCGTTCTGCGGCGCACTTGCGGCGAACTGGGCTCGCCCCGCTTCCAAGCGGCCGAGGCGCTCGAGAAGGCGGCCCTGGCCGAGCTCACGGCGCGCAAGCCCGACCGCGTGCTCGCCACGAACGTCGAGTTCTGGTCGGCCGTGATCCTCGATCTGGCCGAAGTGCCGCCGGACCTCTTCACCCCCATGTTCACGTGCGCGAGGGTGGCCGGCTGGTCGGCGCATATCCTCGAGCAGAAGCGCGAGGCCAAGTTGATACGCCCGACCGCCAAGTACGTGGGCCACGGCCCGCGGCCCGTCTCGGCCGTCGAATAGGCAACCCGCCGTGCGCCGCCGCCAGGCGAACGGGGCGGCGGTGGGCGCGTCTGGTCTGCTGACCCCTCGCCCAGACAGAGAGGGCTGCCTTGAAGAAGCGAGGGCCCAGCATCCTGCCGGGCCCTCGCTCACCTATCGACCAGATGCGCGTGCGGCTGTAGCGCCGCACGCGCAGTGAGCTCTCCGGCTACATCATCCCGCTCATGTCGGGCATCCCGCCGCCCGGCATGCCGCCGCCTTCCTTCTCCGGAACCTCGGCGACGATCGCCTCGGTCGTGAGGATGTTCTTGGCGATCGACGCCGCGTTCTGAAGCGCGGAGCGCGTGACCATCGCAGGGTCGATGACACCGGCGGCGACGAGATCGACGATCTCATTCGTTGCGGCGTTCAGGCCCTGGCCCTTCTTTGCCTTGCGCACGTCGTTGACGACAACCGAGCCCTCGAGGCCCGCGTTCTCGGCGATCTGGCGCAGCGGCTCCTCCAGAGCACGCAGCACTATGCGAGCGCCGGTCTTCTCGTCGTCATCCTCGATGGCGTCCACAGCGATTGCCGATGAGGCCTGCAACAGCGCGACGCCGCCACCCGGCACGATGCCCTCCTCGAGCGCCGCGCGCGTGGCCTGCAGCGCATCCTCGACGCGATGCTTCTTCTCCTTCATCTCCGTCTCGGTTGCCGCGCCGACCTTCACTACGGCGACACCGCCAGAGAGCTTTGCCAGGCGCTCCTGGAGCTTCTCGCGGTCGAAGTCCGAGTCGGTGTTCTCGATCTCGGCCTTGATCTGGTTGATGCGTCCCTTGATCGCGTCGCTCTCACCTGCGCCGTCGACGATCGTGGTGTTGTCCTTGGCGACAACCACCCTGCGAGCGTGCCCGAGCTGAGAGACCTGAGTGTTCTCCAGCTTGAGGCCCATCTCCTCGGTGATCACCTCGGCGTTCGTGAGGATCGCGATGTCCTCGAGCATGCGCTTGCGCCGGTCCCCGAAGCCGGGGGCCTTCACCGCCACGCCCGTGAACGTGCCGCGCAGCTTGTTGACGACGAGCGTGGCGAGCGACTCGCCCTCCACGTCCTCGGCGATGATCAACAGCGGCTTGCCGCTCTGGATGACCTGCTCCAAGACCGGCAGCACGTCGCGCACGGAGCCGATCTTCTGGTTGGCGATCAGGATGTAGGGGTCCTCGAGGGTGGCCTCCATACGGTCCTGGTCGGTGACCATGTAGGGCGAGATGTAGCCCTTGTCGAACTGCATGCCCTCGGTGAACTCGAGGTCCATGCCGAACGTCTGGCCCTCCTCGACGTTCACCACGCCGTCCTTGCCCACCTTCTCGATCGCGTCGGCGATCACGTCGCCGATCTCCTCGTCGCCGGCCGAGATCGTCGCCACACGGGCGATCTGGTCCTTGCCGGAGACCTCCTTGGACTGCGAGGCGATGTTGGCGACAACCTGGTCGACTGCCTTCTCGATGCCGCGCTTGAGCGCCAGCGGGTTGGCGCCCGCCGCCACGTTCTTCAGGCCCTGGCGAACGATCGCCTGGGCAAGCACCGTTGCGGTGGTGGTTCCGTCGCCGGCCACGTCGTTGGTGGCGGTAGCCACCTCGCGCACCAGCTGAGCGCCCTGATTCTCAAAGACGTCCTCGACCTCGATCTCACGCGCGATCGTGACGCCGTCGTTGGTGATCGTCGGAGCGCCGAACTTCTTGTCGAGCACCACATAACGGCCCTTGGGGCCGAGCGTGACCTTCACGGCATTGGCGACAGCGTCGACGCCTGCCTCCAGAGACTTGCGTGCCTCTGAGCTGTACTTCAGTTCCTTGTGAGCCATATCTATTCAGATCTCCTTGATTAAGAAACGAGGGGCCCGGCTTGCCGGCCTAAAGGCCGGCTGCGCCACCCTCTTAGGCGACCTTGGCGAGGACGTCGGACTCGCGCAGCACGAGCAGATCCTCACCGTCGACCTTGATCTCAGTGCCGCCGTACTTGCTGTAGAGGACCTCGTCGCCCTCTGACACATCGAGCGGAATACGCTTGCCCGCGTCGTCGAGCTTGCCGTCGCCGACGGCGAGGACCTTGCCCTTCTGCGGCTTCTCCTTGGCGGTGTCGGGTAGGACGAGGCCGCTAGCGGTTGTCTCCTCCTCCTCGATGGCCCGCACGATCAAACGATCGCCCAGGGGCTTGAGTTTCATGCTGAAAACCTCCGTTTAGAGTGTGCTTCCCGATCGGTTGACCCCGCACGCGAACGGCGCGGCCACCGGCTGGCACTCTCACCAGGAGAGTGCCAACGACACCGTCAATATATAGAAAAACGGCTCAGACCCCTCCGGCGGAGCGTGAGAGGTCGCTCAGCCACCCGGCGAGGCCTGTTCATGGCGGGACTGGGGGCGCAACGGGAGAGGCGTTCTCAGGCTCGACCGGCAGCCGTATGCCCACCGACTCCGCCTCGGGAGGCCGCCCCGCCGACGGACGCCTGGCCGCCGACGAGTCGCTGAACTTCGACGCCCTTCTTGGTGAGCCCCCACGCATTGGGCGCCCCACGCACCTGACCGGCGCCGCTGTTCTCGATCAGCCCAAGCTTCTCCAGGCGGCTCAGCAGCTTCGAGATCTGGCCCTGGTCGTCGATTCCGGCCGCCGCCCCCACCTCGCGATTGGAGGAGCCCGGGGCCGAGGCGATCGACAGCAGCACGCGCACCGTACGGTAGGTGAGCCGCATCTCCAGATCGCGCAATGGGTCGCTGCTGGCGACTCGCGGGCGCGAGCGGCGCTCCGGGGTCGGACGTGCGGTCTCATTCTGGGCGGCCGCGGGGCCCATGTAGGGGAGCACGATCATGCCCATCAACGGGCCGGTCAACTCCAGCAGCGAGCCGCGGTGCTCGCCAGCCGGCTTGTGCCCTACGGGGTGCCCGCCGCCATTGCGGGTGGGGCGGGTGGAAACCTCCTTGGGGAGCACCCCGAAGGACACACTCTCCGGGGCGCGAGCAAGCAGGCGCGCGTGCAGCACAGACAGGACCCCGCCAACGACCCCCTCGCCGGTCAACGGCGGCAGCGCGCTTGCCGCCCTGCCCTGCTTGCGCCCTTCCTCCACCGTTGCGATCAGCGCGTCGATGACGCGCGCGCGCCGCTCGTGCACCTTACGCCCCGCTCCGAGCGTCTCCACTATGCACAGGCGCCCCATCGCCGGCTCGTCTTCGAGGAATTCGAGCAACCCTACGAGCCCCGCGCCGATCCGTGCGCCCCATCGCCCCACCGGGTCATACCCCACGAGCATGTACTCCGCCGCACGCGCGACGCTCTGGTCGAGCGCCGCCAGGAAGCAGTCTTCGAAGTCCTCGAACACTTCATAGAACGTGCGCCGCGAGACCCCCGAGCGCGCGACCACGTGCGCAACCGTCGCATTCGCTCGACCGCGCTCGTAGATCACGTCGATCATCGCCGCGATCATGCGAGCGCGCTGAATCTCGGTGACCTGACCTCGCCCAGGGCCGTCGCGCGCGGGAGCCCCGCTATCGCGCTTGACACCTGGGGATTGTCGCTTCGCGGGCATCCAGAAGACCGTCCTGCTCGATGGCTCTCACGGGCGCTCAGATTGACGTCTAGGTAGCCGTCCGAGAGCTTCCTGACCGCCAATCCTCCACCTTCGGCAGCCCACTTTCATCCCCTGTCTCCCATTTGCGGTGGGCCGATCTTCGCAAAAATGCCGTCCCGATGTCGAGCTCGACGCAGCCGACCGAGCGCTCCACCGAGCGCGTAACCGAGCCCACGTCACAGGGGGCTCTCCACGATGACGCCGGCGCAAGCTCTCAGGACGCCGGCGCAAGCTCTCAGAGGCCCCGCGCGAACCCCCTCGAGGCCCCCGCGCGAGCCACTAGTTCTGTGCGCCGCCGAACCCCTTCATCGCTTCGGTCATCGCAGTCGGCTTGTCGAGGATCCGCGAGAAGCGCACAACCGTCACCGTATCGTCCATCGACACCGCCCGCCCATAAATCTGTTCCAGGAAGTTGACAAGCTCCTCGTGGCGGCGAAACTCGGGGTTGTCGTGCTTGATGTCGCGAGGCGAGAGCTCCGCGACCTTCATCACCTCGACCTGGTCGATCACGGCGTCGAAGATCCGCTCCCGCGGGGAGTACTGGTAGCCGATCGTCACGAGCACCGCCTGGTTCTTGCGGTACTTGCCGGACTTGTCTCCGAGCCTGATCGTGGCCGTCTTGCGACCCTTCTTCAGCTCGTCGGCGAAGATCGTCGAGTAGAAGTTCAGCACCTGCACGACTGCGCAGGCTATCGGTCTTCTCGAAAGATGGCTAGCGCCCGCCCCGCCATCTCACGCTCGCCGGCATAGCTGAGCGCCTCGCACGCCTCCTGGAGCCCCATCCAGCGGGCCTCCAAGACCTCGTCGTCGTGGTCGGCGGGATCGCCGCTCACATAGCGAAACAGGAAGAAGAAGACGCTCTTTGCCACCCGCTGGCGCTCGCGCACATACCAGTAGCGCACCTCCCCCAGTTCCTGGACCGGCTCGGCGGTGACGCCGGTCTCCTCGCGCACCTCGCGGGTAGCCGCCTGTACAGCCGTCTCGCCCGCATCCAGATGGCCCTTGGGCAGTCCGAGCACGTGCGAGCCGTCGGCGGCGGGCCTCGAGGGAACGATCACGAGCATCCTTCCCTCGTGGACCACCACGCCCCCGGCGGACACCTCACGCGCGGCGCTCATGCGCGAGCGCCGCGCGGCAGAGGCTTTCGAGGAAGGGGCCCCATCGCTGGATCGCTTTGGCTTTGGCGGCCCAGACTCGTGGGGCTTCTCAGAAGACATATCCCTCGAGCGCCTTGGGATCGTGCACCACCAGACGGCCGCGACCCTGGGAGATCACTCCGGCGCGCTCGAGCACGGCCAGGAAGCGCGACGCGGACTCGCGCGATGAGCCCGCGAGCTTGGCAAGGTCGGACTGGGTCGCGGTGAGCAGCACCTCCTCCTCCGAGGCCCCGGCGGCAACCGCCTCCTCGACGAGCTCCCCGAGCACAACCGCCACGCGGCTCTGAACGGTCTGAAAGGACTGTTTTGCCAAGCGCTCGTTGGTCTCTCGCAGCCGCCGCCCGAGCGCCACGACGAGACGAATCGAGATCTGAGGGTGCTCGGCCATCAGCCTGCGCATGTCCGGCCCCAACACCGCCACCACGCTCGTAGGCTGTACCGCCTCCACGGTGGCCGAACGCAACTCGTCCTCAAACATGGCGAGCTCCCCGAAGATGTCCCCCGGACCGAACGTCGCGAGCGTGATCGTGCGGCCGTCGGGGTGCTCACGCACGGCGCGCGCACGACCCGAGCGAACGATGTAGCAAGTATCGCTCGCATCCCCTTCTCGGAAAACGACCTGGCTCGGCTCGAAAGCGCGTGGCACCGCGAGTGCGGCGATGCGCTCCAGATCGTCATGCTCGAGCGTCGAGAACACCGGCACGCGCCCGAGCAGCTCGACTATCTCCGCCTCCCTGGTAGCCGCCATGCTCAGGGAATATCACAGCCCCGCAACTTGAAGGCGCCGCAGGCTATCTTCAGTGTGTGGGTCCCACGAAGGCATATGCCCTGAGGTCAGTCGCTCCGCTCGCTCTCATAGCGGCGCTCGCGCCCGGCCATTCCCTGCTCGCGGCAACTCATTCCCCGATTCGCTCGCGCGAGTTGTGGGCCACGGTAGACGTATGCGGCCCCAAGGATCAGCCGAACACGATCGGGGTCCGCGGCTCGATGCCCGGCGATGGCCACGCCAAGGACATCATGTACATGCGTGTCCGCGTGCAGTATCTCGATGCCACAGCCAAATGGGTCAACCTCGGCAAGGGCGACTCGGGCCCGCTGAAGCTGGGCTCCGGCGCACTCGCGCGCCAGGGCGGCTTCAGCGTCGAACTGGCTCCGAACGCCGGCGCGTCCGCATTCACCCTGCGCGGCTACGTGATCTTCCAGTGGCGCCGGCGCGCCACTGTCATCCAGAGCGCCACGCGGCTCACCACGTCCGGGCACACGAGCGCCGCCCTCGCGGACCCGCGAGGGTTCAGCGCCGCGACCTGCAAGCTCACGTAGCTCACGTGGCGAACAAGCGCGGATCGTTCGTGATGATCCCGCTCACTCCCATGGCCGTCAGCTTGGCGATGCGGGCGGCGTCGTCGACCGTCCACGCGTACAGCTCGCCGCCCTCGCCCGCCACCGTGCGGACGAGCGCAGGCGTGACCACGCGCCAGTGGGCCATGATCGCATCGACCAGGCCAGAGTGCAGCGCCGCCCCCGCGCGGCGCGGCAGCAGCGCCCTGTAGCCGGTGAGCATCGCCAGCGCCGGGATCGCGGTGAACATGTCGCTTGTGTAGTCGCGTCGCACGCGCGGCACCGACCAGCCGAGGCGCAACGAGGGCTCGGCCGTGCGCACGCGCGCCAGCGAAGAGGGGTACATGCCGCTGATCAGCGTCCTATCCGTGAGCCCGGCGGCGCGCAGGGCATCGACCACCCGCATCTCATACCCCGGGATCTTGACGTCGACGTCGAATTCGATGTGCGCGAATGCCTCCCCCGCGAGGTGCTCGAGCGCCTGCTCGAGCGTGAGCGGCGTGCGTGAGCGGATGTCCTCGTAGTCGTGGGCCACCAGCAACTCGCCGCTACCGTCGAGCCTCTCGCTGAGGACATCGAACTCGATCATCTCCACACCGTGAGCCAGGGCCGCGTCGAAGCTCGCGAGAGTGTTCCCCTGCACGAGGTGTGCCGCGCCCTTGTGCCCCACCCGCCGCGGGCGTGTTCGGGCACGGATGGCTTCGTCTGTTGCCATATCCCCAGGATAGAGCCGCGCTAGGCGCGGCTTTGGCGTCAGCGGCCTATGGCTGCCTCGCCGCAAGCAACGACGTATGGCGGTCCCTCAGGAGACCTTCAGCCGCTTGCGCCTGGAACCCGCCGACTCGATCGCCTCCACGGCGGGGCGCGGGCCGACATAGGGCGCAAGGATCAGGAACGTCAGGTGATCCACAAGGCACGGTAGATAGCGCAGCCTGTCCTGCGGGGCATAGCTGGAGAGAATCGCCCAGATCGCCCCCATGATCGCCTCGGCGGCGACGCTCGGCGCCCGTTGCGGCTCAGGAATCCTCTCGCACATCAGGTTGATGAACCCGTCGAGCACACCGCTTACGCGCTCCACCATGCCGTTGCCCGCGTCGAACAGGTCGATGAAGGACAGCTTCACCAGCCCAGGGTGGGCGGCGCAGTATCCGATCAGAGCCTCCACGCCTTTGTGAACCGCCTCGGGCCACTCGATGTCGGTGCGCGTCGCGCGCCGGACCGCGTCGTGCGCTTCGGCGGCGAACTCGTCGACGACTGCCAGCAGGCACTCTTCCTTGTTGGCGAACTCCCTGTGAAAGGCTTCGGTGGACACCGCCGCCGCACGCGCGATCTCAGCGTCGGCGATGTTCGCGTAGCCCTCATCGAGCGCAAGCTGCACCATCGCGTCCATCACGCACGAGCGCCGATCCTCGCGCGTGAGAAAGCGCGCCCGTTTGGCCACCAGCTGCGGAGGCCTACCCGACCCCAGGGTGCGCAACCGCGCGACGGCCGAAGAACGGTAGGAGCTGACCCAGTCGAGCAACTCGTCGGTGAGTCCCGCCAGCTCCTCATGACGACCTTCGCGCACGCGTCTCATGACCACGAAGCGCACCCCTCCGACGATCGCGCGCGGCGCCAGCGGCGGCAGCGCGATCCCATCAGGCGTCAGGCTGAAACCGGTCGCCACAACCCGCTCGAAGGCGGTCGCCGTGAGTTGCACGCGTTCGTGGCCGCGCGGACCGATCCCGACCGACTCGACGAGCACAAGGTTGGCGGCGCGCGGGTCGGCTGCGATCCCCGTGAGGAACGCCTTGCAGGCCGCATACAGTCGGTTGGCCCACCCACGCTCGGAAAGCCACGCCTGAAGCACCCGTTTGCGGGCGCTCGCCACAAGCGCGTCATAGGCCGATAGGAAACAGTCTTCCTTGTTGGAGAACTGCTCGTAGAAGGCACGGCGCGAGACGCCCGCCAGCGCTATCACGTGAGCGACGCTCGTCCCGCCATAGCCGCGCTGATAGACCGACTCGATCATGCCGCCGTACAGACGCGCACGCTGATGACGCGCCACCGTCTCGCGACCGAGACCGTGCGGGCCATGGGGCAGACGCTTGTAGAGCGGCGTCAGCTCGTCGTAGCGATCCTCTCCGCCGTCATCGAGCAGGAACTGGCCGTGGGAGACATCCGGATAGGGAAGCTCAAGGCATTCCTGAGCAGCCAGGATCGCCGAGGACCCTACGGGAGCCGCCTCCCCATTTGTTCCACTCATCCCCATTGTTCGGCAAGGTAATTCAGCGCTGAACTGTTGGCAAGTCATTGGTCGCCGATCCCGACGATTGTTTCCGACTCTGGACCACAGGATCCGACAATCTCGATCGCCCCCCCCCCCGCGTCACGACCGCGAACGGCGCCATCTACTCCCACGGCCACTCCGAGCCCCACCGTGTCTCCAACTCGATCTTATTCGAGAAGCTCGAGTCATTCAAGCTCGTAGCGTTAGCTTTCTCGGCCCCTGGCGAAAGCCAAGATCGACGAGCATCGGCTCGAGCCTCGAGCCGATCGCCGGCTCGCCATCGACCCGCTCGAGCGCGACGGGGCCCACTTGGCCGGAGCGCACAGCGTCGGCCAGGGCACCCAAGGCACGCGCGAGCGGAGCACCATCGCGATCGCCTGACGCCTCCACAGACTCCGCGGCCCGCACGCCGAGCGTCACGATCCCGCGCCCGCCCCGCTCCAGGTAGAGCACCGGCTCAGAGTCCACGAACACCACATACGCTCCGGCTACCCGCGCAACGCGGCGCGCCTGGCCCTCACGCCGAGGCCACGCGAGGGTCGCGCCGTAGGGTTGCGCGGGGTCTACCGCCGCGAGCACAAGTCCCGCCCCGCCTTGCTCCTCAGAGCGCCCGCCACGCAGGCGCTCGACCGCTCCGGGGAGCGCGAACTGGGCGCCCCCAAGGCCCTCCACGAAGTAGCCGCGCCGGCACACCCCGAGCGTCTCGAGCTCGCTCAGCGCGCTATACAGGCTCGAGAAGCCACCGGCCACGCCCTCGGCTCTGACCTGCTCCCTGGTGAGCACCCCGTAGCGCTCGAGCAACAGTTCCGCAAGCGCACGACGGCGCTGAGCGCTCTCGCTCGCCGACGCTACCCGCCTACCGCGCGACCCGCCCTTCGGAGCGTTGGGCGCCGAGCCATCCTCGGATGGGCCGACCC
>JBARJU010000345.1:0-4873 GCA_049800435.1 Solirubrobacteraceae bacterium | reverse complement strand
GACCCATTGACTTTCTGTCGACCAGTGGTCTGACCGACGGATGTTGTGTCGCCCGCCGCCGCCTGAGGATCTCCGGTGTGACTTGATAGGAGCGTGGCATTGCCCCGACTGAGATGTGTCCACCGGAGATCCGCCCATCAGATATCCCAAACGAGAAGGGACGGTGCACATGATCGTGATCGGGACGGACACCCGCTTGAAGAGGCGAGACGGCTACGCGAAGAACAGGCACAGCCGTATGTCGCCGTCTTTGCCGAACCAAGCCCGGCGAGCTTCCCTGTTATCGACCTGGTCGTCAAGAACTTCGGTCGGACAGTTGCACGCGATGTTCTCGTCACATTCAATCCACCGCTGCCACGGACAGCTCTCCAACATCCCAACGAGTTCGCACAGCTATCGATTCCAACACTCGTTCCGGGGCAGGAGTGGCGCACACTATGGGACCCAGGAATGGCTCGACAGGGTCGGGAGGACCTGCCGACAACCCACAGCGTGAACGTGAGCCTCTGCGACTCTCGCGGCTGACAATTGCCGCCATACGAATCGATCCTTGATTGGACAGCCGTCACCGAGCGCGACATAGTCGAAGTGCATGGGATCCATAGCATTGCCATGCAACTAAAAGACATCGCCCGGATCATGGAGAAGTGGAACGAAGATTCGGTCGCTGGAGGCGGACTTCGGATCGCGATGCGAGACGGCGATGAAATCGATCGCCGACGCCGAGGGGAGTTTGATGAATGGCGCCGACAGCAGCAGGAGCACGGACAAGCACCGGCGTAAGGACCTGAGATGCACCCGAATCCGCCCAGCCCCTCAACAGCCGATGACGCACGTCGCCCCGTTCGCGGCTGGCCTGGATAGTAGTCCCAGCGCGGGCATTGGGAGCCTGCGGTGGTTTCGGATACCTGGCGACGCGCTGCTACCAGCGTGAGTCCGCTTCCGTTTGTTGGCAGGCCGCCGGATTCCTCACGATCTGTTTCCACGCGGTCGGGGTGAGCGCGTATGCGGACACCGCGCCGTCGGTGAACAGCCGCCACAATGCTGGGCGCGCCAAGGTGGCGAGGGCGGCCGCGGCGACTGGGATGGCCGCCAGCGGATCACCACCCAGTGGAGTGAGCTCCTCGATGCTGCCCGTGTAGGGGCCGCGGTGGGTGAGCGCAGCTGCGAGCTCGCGTGCGATGCCACGGCGACCCCTGCCATGCTGTGCGGCGCCCAGGACCGCGAGGAGCAGCTGATGCGTCCGGACGCCGGCGCGCCCCGGCGGGAGCGGGTTGACGCGTTTGCCTGTCGACACGTCGAGCAGCACACTGACGAGATCGACGCCGGCACGCCAGGCGTTGGCGGGCTCGACGAGACGCGGGTTGACGTCGATGTAGCGTGGGCCATCCGGTGTGAGGATGGCGTCGAGCGACAGCGCTCCGTGCCACTGAAGCGCGCCGCCCATTGCCTTCAGGTGGTTACCGACGACCGGCAGCGCGACGCTGCGCTTGGCGCAGGCCCCACCGGAGCTGCCCTCGCGCTCGCGCAGGTTGGCGTGCCAGGCGAGCAACTCGCCGTGGTCGAAGACGGCCTGGACCATGACGAGCGGGCCTGGGACGGAATCCTGCACGACCACGCCGTCCGCGAGATCGAAGTCGCTTGCGGCGTGCAGCAGTCCGGCGCGGTCGCTCGCGAGCCGGACGGCGTTGCTCGCCGTCCCGATCGGCGCCTTGAGGTAGACGGGGGGCGCAGCGCGCGCGAGGAGCTCCTCGCGCGAGGTGGCGATCCAGGTGGTGGGGTGCGGCAGTCCGACCTCGCGCAGCGTCGTCGCCTGCGCCACCTTGTCCTGCACGCGCAGCAGGCTCGCAAACGGTGGGACGGCCAGCGCGACCCCGAGCTGGGATACGCGCGCGGCGTCGCGGGAGAGCAGCGCGACCTGCTCGTGCGTTCCCAGCAGCACGTCGTGCCCGCCCGTGCGCAGCACCTCCAGCGTGGCCTCGAACCATCGCTCGGGATTCCAGCCGAATGGTGGGACGCGGTGTACGCGGCACACGTGGCGCGTGAAGCTCGCCGGGCCAAGCCACGTCGGCGCGACGGCCTCTACGACATGGCCGGCAGCGGCGGCCTGCGTTGCAACTTGCCGCGAGGTCAGGCCCGACCCGTCAGTAAGCAGGACGCGCATTGCGCCGGCCCAACTATCCAGGCGCGGCTGCGCGCCGCTGGTTTGCCTGAGTGATCAGCTGGTAGAGCGCGGCCAGGGCGTCGCCGAACAGCTCGTCTCCTACGGCCTCGGGGTCGAGGAGCTTCATGAGAGCCAGACCGTCGGCCAAGGCGGTGAAGAGCGTGCCGGCCGCGTTGGCGAGACCCTCGGGCAGAACGAGACCCGCCTCACGGGCGCCTGCTTCGATGAGCTCGGCGTTCGCCTTCGGGAATACGGCGAAGCGCGCCGCGACCCGGGCGCGGAGCTCTGGGTCGCGCTGCGCGTAGGACCAGAACTCGATAAAGAGCCGGTACCAATCGGGGTCCTCGTGGATGAACCGCATCCAGTCATCGGCGCCGGCGCGCGCGCGCTGCGCCGGTGTGCTCGCGTCAGAGATTGCCTGCTCGACGGCGCGCACGCGAGCGGCGACGTGATCGTCCAGGACGGCGAGAAAGAGATCCTCCTTGCTGTCGAAGTTCGCGTAGATCGCACCCGTGGAGTAGCCGGCCTCTTCGGCGATTTCTTCGAGCAGCGCCTGGTGAAAGCCCCTTCGGGCGAAGACGATTCTCGCGGAGGCGATCAGCCGCGCCTTGGTTAGCGCCCTCTGCTCCTCCCTGCTGAGTCGCTTTCTAGCGGCCATCAGACAGGCACGGTCACGCGCTCGCGAAGGATCGCTCTGGTTCCGCGCGCGGGGGCGAACACGATCGAGCGACGCCGTGTGGCTTCGGGTCGCCTCGACGCTGCGCTCAGGCGCGTGCTCCGAATGATCGTCCTGAGCACGGTCGTCATCTCAAACAGCGCGAAGCTCGCGCCGAGGCAGCGACGAACACCGCCACCGAAGGGGAGCCACGTGTAGGTGTCCACAGCGCCCCCTTGCTCGTCGAGGAAGCGCTCGGGGCAAAAGACCTCCGGATCTGGGTACAGCTCGGCGCGACGATGGACGAGGTAAATACAGGGGGCCACCACCGTTCCCTCCGGCAGCCTGTAGCCGGCGATGTCGCACGACGCGGCGAGCTTGCGATCGGCGAATAGCAGCGGCGGACACAAGCGCAAGGCCTCCTTGAGGACCGCCCCCAGGTAGACGCCGCGATCACTGCTCTCGACGCACTCGGCTGTCAGCCGCTCCAGCTTCTCGGGATGGTGCAAAAGTGCGTCGAAGGTCCAGGCCAGACCGGTCGCTGTCGTCTCATGCCCCGCAAGCAGCAGCGTCACCAGCTCGTCGCGCAACTGCTCGTCGCTCATAGGGCAACCGTGCTCGTCGCGAGCCTGTATCAGCAGCGACAAGATGTCATCGCGCTCAGCCAGCGCGGGGTCGCCTCTGCGGCGGGCGATCTGGTTGAAGATCCGCTCATCAGCCGCCCGCGCAACACGATCAAACGCACCGGCCGCCGGTCCTCGAAGCAGTCTGGGTATCGCGACGAACAGAAAGGCAAGTGGCGAGGCGGTCATCTTGAGCAGGGGTTGAATATGGAGGCGCATATCTGCCAGCCCGTCTTGGTCGTCCATCCCGAACACCACCCGCAGGATCACCTCCAGCGTGATTGTTTGCATTCTGTCTTGAAGGGCAAACGGCCGCCCGACGGGCCAACTGTCGATCGCTCGCTCGGTGATCTGTGTCATCAGCTCGCCGTAGCGCGCCATCCGCTCGCCATGAAACGGGGGGAGTAGCAGTCGCCGCTCGCGCAGGTGCTCGGCGCCGTCGAGCAGCAGGATCGAACGGGCGCCGAACATCGGCCGAATGCCAGCTCGCGCTGCCCCCGCCCTCAGCACCTCTGAATCGCCGGTGAAGATCCTCTTCACCGCAGCGGGGTCGGCAACAAAGACCAGTGGATCGCTCCCCGGCGTCCGGATCGTGAAGCAGTCGCCGTACCGCCGCGAGCACGCCTCAAGCCAGGGCCCAGGACGCAGCGTCCAATTCAAAAGCTGGACGGCTGCCAACTTAGGACCAGGCGGAAGCGACCCCGGACGCGGGCTCCGAGGTCTGGCGTCTGCTTGACGGCTGACAGTTTGGTCGATCGTGGGAGTGGGGACGCTCATAGTCCGACTTGGCAATTAGCGAGATAACGGATAATATCAAAGTAATCACGATTATGCAACTTCGATTGAGCCTGCAGCAATGATCTTCCGGCAGTCGGGAAACCTGGAACCAAGAAGCGAGGACCTTTGTCCTTCTACATTTGCGCGACCGTCGTCGCTGGCTCCCGGCTCATACTGGCGGGCTCCCAGGACGGGCGACACGTAGATCACCGATCATCTTCGCGTTGCACTCAGGGCCGGCAGCGACGCGGCCACACCGAAATCGTGAGGGTGTTTGCACTTCTGTTCACACCCCCACCCCCAACGCCCAGCCGGGACCACCCCAGAAACGACGAAACCCGCCTAAACAAGCGGGTTCCGGCGAGTAGCGGGGGCAGGATTCGAACCTGCGACCTTCGGGTTATGAGCCCGACGAGCTACCAGACTGCTCCACCCCGCGTCGCACCACATGTTCTAGCAAAAAGCGGGGCCCTCCGGAAGGCCTGGGTGTCCAGACCCTCATACCCCGCGCCCTACCGACGGCCCACTGCGCCCGACACTGAGCGGCACCAGCCTCTCGGCGCCCTCACACGCACGCGCGCGCACGTCGCGCGGGGCAAGCCCATGCGCAGCACCAGCCCGACGCGCCCCACGCGTATGCGTGCGTGCCCGGCC
>JBARJU010000344.1:0-9602 GCA_049800435.1 Solirubrobacteraceae bacterium | reverse complement strand
GCCGAACAGCGTCATCTGCGGCGCCACGTCCGCGCTGAGCGGGACGAACTCGAGCGCCGGCGAGGGCTCGCTCGCACGCCGCTCGCTCCGCTCCTGGAGTCCCTCCTCCTCATTCTCGCGCTCGCGCAAGGCACGGCGCAACTCGCTCTCGACCTCCGCGGCGTGACCTCTGAGCACCGGGTCGGCCGGTAGGTAGACCCAGCTCGGCTCGGGCATCCTGCCGGGGATCGTCCTCACGAAGCGCCCGACGATCTGCCTGAAGATCATCGGCGTCTTAGCCGCCGTGGCGTACACCCCGACCCGCAGTCTCGGGATGTCCACGCCCTCGGAGACCATGTTCACGGCGACGATCCACGGCTCGCGCGATCCCCTGAAGGTCGTGAGCTTCTCGGCGGCGCGGGCCTCGGTGTGCAAGACCACGACCGGCGCCTTGCCGGTGGACTCACCGAGCAGCTTGGCGATCTGCCGCGCATGCTTGGCGTCGGCCGCCACCGCCAGCGCACCGGCGTCGCGGTGGCCGCCGTCGCGCAGCTCCCGCAGCTTCGCGTCGGCCTCCATCAGGATGCGCGGCAACCCGTCCGGCAGCTCGGTGGAGATCGCCGTGCGGTAGCGCCGGCTCGCCTCTCTGGCGCTCAAGACGGTCTCGAACGAGGACTCGATCACGTCATCGCCGCTGCGCCACGAGAGTGTCCCGTCGAAGGTCACGAACGCCACCGGACGGCAGATACCCTCGGCGACCGCCTGCGCGTATGTGTAGGACACGTCCGGCTCGGCGACCCCTTCGGCGTCATAGCTCACGCCTGGGATCGGGGTCGCATCCGAGCGAAATGGGGTGCCCGAGAGCAACAGCCAGCGCGAGGCCGCGGAGAAGGCCTGCTGGAAGCTCGTGCCCCACGCGAGATCCTCGCCGAGGTGGTGGGCCTCATCGACGATCGCGAGCGTATCGGGCGCCACCTTGCTCGCCCACCCACTTGGGTCGCTCGCCACGCGGGCGTAGGTGACCGCAACACCGTGGAAGTCGCGCGGCGGGCGCGGGCTCGAGGCGTCGGGCTGTAGTTGCACCCCGAGCTCGGCCGCCGCGCCGGCCCACTGGCGCGTGAGGGGCGTTGTGGGGCACAGAACCGCCACGCGGCTCGCCTCCCCACTGCTAAGCATCCTGCGGGCCAGCTCGAGCGCCGGGCGCGTCTTGCCGGCTCCGGGCGCGGCCGAGACCAGGAACGGGCCCTCGCGCCATCCGTCGA
This sequence comes from Solirubrobacteraceae bacterium, assembly GCA_049800435.1. Lineage (GTDB taxonomy): Bacteria > Actinomycetota > Thermoleophilia > Solirubrobacterales > Solirubrobacteraceae > Palsa-744. The sequence continues at coordinate 8,361 of JBARJU010000344.1, read as the reverse complement.
GGAGCTCGAGCGCATCGCGCTGCCAAGCGCGCAGGGAGGTCGTGGTGGAGGGCGTCAAAGAGCCCGGCATCCTGTGGCATCGCCCGGACGGATCGCCCGGCGAGGTTACGAGCGCGGCGGGCGCGGCGCGTAACGGTGGTGGAGCATCAGCAGGTTCCCATCGGGGTCGTCGAAGATCGCCATGTGGCAAACGCCCGTGTCGAGCGTGTCGCGCGCGAAGGTCACGCCGCGCTGCTCCAGCGTCGCGCGGGCCGCCGCGACATCCTCCACGTGCAGCGCGATCCCGCTGCGCACAGGCACATGCTCGAGGCCCATCTTCTCGGCGTCGATCACGCTGAGCGTGAGGTTGCCTGTCTCGAACTCCGCGTAGTTGCGCTCTTCCAGGTACACCGAGCGCTCGAGGCCGAGCGTATCGCCATAGAACTCAACTGCTTTCGGGAGGTCATGCGTGGGCAATCCCACGAAGTCCACCCGAGTGATCGCCTGCGTTGCGTCGGTCATCTTCGTGTCTCCTCGTCGTTGGGCGCTTTGCGGATGGGCGGTTCGCGTGAGTCCTGCTCGCCGGGCGCCTCCCGGTCAAGCTCGTCGAGCGGTCTCTCAAGCGCTCTCGGCCTGCACGCGCCCCGACTGTACCGCCTCCACGAGCGACTGGTAGTCGCGTTCGTTCTGGTCGGCATACGCTTCGGAGAAGTCCACGATCGCCTGGTCGAACACGCCGCCGGCGCCGAGGTAGGAGGCGATCGCGATGCGGTCGCCCGTGCGCGCGTGGGCACGCGCGAGCGTCCACCCGCACAGCGCCCCATACGCGCGCAACAGCCCGTGTCCCATCGTCTCGATTTCTACGCTCAGCTTGCCGTCCCACAGCTGGCGCACATAGAAGTCGCGCGGCACGTCGTCGATCCCCACGGCCGGCAGCCATCCGAGCAAGATGTCGCTCGCGGCCTGCATCAGGCGCTGGCCCTCCACGACGCGCTGTCCGTGGTTGGAGTACCGCGAGGCGCCCGCATAGGGCTCGAGCACCGATGCCTGGGCTTCCTTGGCCTGCAACACGAGCGGGTCCCGCTCGTCGCGTCCCATGAACAGCATCACCCACGCGCGCGTGCCGACGCTGCCCACGCCCACGACCTTGCGTGCGACGCTCTCGAAGTTGTAGTCGCCCAACAGCACCCTGTGGTCGATCGACAGGCTCTCGCGGTAGTCGTCGAGCATCACCTCCAGTCGTTTGCGCAAGTCACCGCGCTCGGCCTCTCCCAAGAGCTCTTCAAGCGGCACGATCAGCGGCGGTTCGCTCACGAACCGCAGGCGGCCCTCGACGGCTTCGGTGAGCTTCATCACAGCGCGCGTGCTGTCCTTCGAGCGGGCCTTCCCGAGCCGGCGTTCCATCTTTTGCAGGCGCTTGCCTCTGACGAGCTCCTGCTGGCGCACGATGCCCATGATGTCCTGCGCGTTCAGCTTGGCGTACCACACCGCGAGGTTGCTCATCTGAGCAAAGCCCCGCATCGACTGGCGGTAGGCCTGTGCCGTCCATGCGAGGATGTCGGCGCTCTCCTGCTTGCTGAGCTCGCGGTCGCGCGCCGCCACGCACAGACTTGCCGCCAAGCGCTTGACGTCCCACTCCCACGGCCCGGGCAGCGTCTCGTCGAAGTCGTTGATGTCGAACAGCATCTCGCGCTCGGGCGAGGCGAAGATCCCGAAGTTCGACAGGTGCGCGTCGCCGCACAGCTGCACGTTCAGGCCGGAGGTGGGCGTGTCGGCGAGGTCGGCCGCCATGATGGCCGCCGCCCCGCGGTAGAAGGTGAACGGCGACACCAGCATACGCCCGTAGCGGATCGGCACGAGCTCGGCCACGCGACTCTCCGCCTGGGCCTGCAGTATCGCGATCGGGTCCTCGCGGTCCTTCGCCGCACGCCAGCCGGCGTGGCTGGAGCGCGGCGTGCGCGCCCGCGCCGCCTTGCCCTCGACTTCGCGCTGCTTGACGGTGTCGGTGTCGGTCACGCGCCCGTCCTCGGTTTCTCCTCGATGTGCTCAGGGGGAGGGGCGGGGGCCGCGCCTCCGCCCGCGTGGCGCACGTGAGCGTCGGGGAACTCCCGCGCGGTCTCCCGTCGCAGCATCTCGGTGCCGAACACCGCCAGCACGATGATTATGAGGATGCCGGTGAGCGTTTTGGTGGCCACGATCGGCCCCCACGCAAACAGCAGCAACAGCAGCAGGGCAACCACCCCGAAGGTGATGTCGGGGCGGTCGCGCAGGTAGGGCGCCATCAGGCGACGCAGGCTCGTGGCGCTCCTCGTCGGCCCCGCCAGCAGGCCCGCCAGGATCACAGGGACGCCGATGAAGACGGTCGCCCACGCCACGTCGGCGAGCACGCTCGTGCCGATCGACCAGGCGGACTGGGCGGCGGGCCTCACCGCTTCGGTGGTGGCGAGCGAGCTCACCACCTTGTCGCCGATGATCCCGCGTGCGACGAGCACGACGAGGCCGGCCCCGATGAACGCGGCGCCGACGGCGATCAGCGTCTGACGGCGTCGTCCGCGCGCCAGGTAGACCGCCAGCGCGAACATTGCCACGACCAGCAGCGGGAGCACGAGCGCGAGGCTGCGCAATAGGTTGACCGCGTTCTGCATCGTGTTCAACTGCTTTGAGGTCACGATCCGCAGCTGGGCCACTTTCGGCGGGATCTTTTCGACGAGGCTCGACGGAGCCCCCACCTTTTCGGCGACTTCTGTGAGCATCGGTCGCAGGTCGAGCACAACGGCTCCACCGCCGGGCAGCTTCACCACGCTGCCTTTGTTCTCCACCAGGCGCACGAACTCCGCGTGGGTCACCTGATTGGCCTTGCTCCACAGCTGTTGGACGCGAGGGCGTTCGAGCAAGAGATTTATGCCCTTCTCCACCACGTCTTTCAACGCCCCCGCGGCCGGGGCCGCGAGTGGCTTGAGTTCGGAGGGAAGCTCGTTTTTCAGTTCGCCGGGGATGTCCACGTTCGCGTAGAGCTGTTCGGTGAGGTACGCCGATACCGCTTCTTTGATCGGCGGGCTCGCGATCAGCTTCGTGTTCGTGCTCGTCCAGTAGCCCGTGTCGAGCAGCTGGCGGTTGGCCCACACAGCGAAGATCGCCACGATGCCGAGCACGGTCGCCACGCCGATCAAGCCGCGCACGAGCCAGCGGTGTGGGGCTGCCCCCGTCGCGCTGTGTGCGGCCGTCTCGCTCACTGACGGGAGGCTACGCCCGGATCTGGGAGCGAGTATCCGTATAAGGCCGCATGCTCGGGATAGCGTCCCCCTACCCTTGCTTCTCGTTAGTACCCGCCTCGGCGCGCTCAGCCATGTCGGCGCCCGTCACGGTCGTCATCACCTGAGCCGCGCCGCCGCCGAGCACGCGCCGCACCAGCCTGGGTGCCACCACTCGCAGCGCGGCGGCGAGCGCGTATGGACGCGGCACGTAGCGCTCGGGACGGCGCTCCACCCCCGCCTGGAAGATCGCCTCGGCAGCCTTCTCGGGGGTCGAGACGATCCAGCGAGTCAGCGGCCTGCCCGTCAACTCGGCCTGAGGGAAGCCCTCGGTGGAGATGAATCCCGGCAGCACGAGTCCGACGTGAACGCCGTGGGGGCGCTCCTCCGCCCACAGCGAGTCCGACCAGCCGGCGAGCGCGAACTTCGACGCGCTATAGGCGCCGGAGCCCGCACGCGCGACGCGCCCGGCGGTGCTCGCCACGTTCACGATCGCGCTTGGAGCGCTCTCGCGCAATAGTGGCAAGAGCGCCTCGGTGAGCCGTAGCTGCGCGTCGAAGTTGATGTCCATCGTGCGCCGCACGTTCTCGTAGCCGCCCTCGGCGAAGCTCGCGCGCCACGCGGCGCCCGCGTTGTTGACGAGTAGGTCAAGGCGCCCATGGCGCTCGCTCACATGCGCTCGGATGCGCGCGGGAGCGTCCTCGTCGAGCAGGTCCACCGCGAGCACGCTCGTGCGCTCGCCGAGCGAGGCGGCGAGGGCCAGTAGGCGCTCCTCGCGGCGTGCGACTAGCACGATCGCGGCGCGTGGGATGCGCGCGAGCCGGCGGGCGGTGGCCTCGCCGATCCCGCTCGAGCAGCCGGTTACGAGCGCCACGAACGGACGGTCGGTCGGTCCTGGCGTATATGGCTCACTCATCGTTCGTCGCCTCTCTTGTGCGGTCGCCTTTCTTGTTCAAGGTGCGGTGCTCGACGCCGCCCGCGCCGGCGATCAAGATGTCGCTGAGGAGCTCGGGCGCGAACAGGCCGTGGTCGAGGACTCCCGGTGCGCTCGACAGCCGGGCCGCGAGTGTGCGCGGGTCATCGACGGGACCGAGATAGTCTGCGATCAGGTTGCCCTCGGGGCTTGGGGGCGCGTCGCGCAGCATCGCCTCGCCGAGCAGGGCGAGCGTCGTATGAGCGCCGAAGCGCAGGACCTCAAGCGGTACAGGGGGGCGGAGCGCGCCAACCACCTTCTCCGCGGAGGCGATTACCACAAACCGCACAGCCGCCGCCGCGACGATCTTCTCGCGCGTGTGGGCTCCGCCGCCGCCCTTTACGAGCCATCCGTGTGGGTCTATCTGGTCGGCGCCGTCGATCGCGATATCAAGGCGTCCTAGCGCGTCGAGGTCTTCGACCTGTAGCCCGAGAGCGCGCGCGGCGTGCTCGGTGGCCGGCGAGGTTGCGGCGCAGCGCAGGCTCAGTCCGCGCGATGCCAGCGCGGGCAGCAGGTACGCGACCGTCGAGCCCGTCCCAAGCCCGACGCGGTCGCCGTCGCTAACGAGCGCGGCGGCGGCCACGGCGGCCGCACGCTTTTGGCTCTCGCTCGAGGACTCTTGTGCAGGCGCGCGAGGGGACCCCATCGTGTGAGCGACCTTACTCGCTCGCGTCAGTTTGCAGGGGTCGCCTGAGGACTTTCGGTGGGCTCGATCCTTCGCGATTCATAGTAATCGGGCGCCCCTCGCAGAAAGCGCCACACCGAGAGCAGCATCAGGATCGTCATGATCCCCGCGCTCGATGCGCACCACTCGCAGACCGCATGGATCGAGAACAACTCGCGGTAGGTCAGGTAGGCGGAGAAGCCGAAGCCGGCGACCGTGAACGCGAGCGTCGCAAAGCGGCTGGTCTCACCTTCGGGTGCGAGCAGCGACGCGAGGATCGCGATGTAGCCGATCAAGCCCATGAGCGCCACCGGGACCCCGGCGAGCTTCGAGTAGATCGATGTCTGCACCTTCAGGCAACTGCCGCCCGCGGTGCATATCGGCGGGTGGCCCGAATAGTGAACGTAGGTCAGGTAGCTGGCCACCCCTAGCCCGACCGTGGCAATGACGATCATCGTGATGCGGAGCGTGCGCTGGCTCATCGCGGGACGGACGGCAGTCGCAGCCCGCAGGTGGGAAAGAACGCCCCGGGAGGACGCCGTGGCTCGCTCTGTCCTGCGGGGGAGGGGGAGGGGCCGATCGTCAGCGCCATCCCCCGACCTGCTCTCAGCCTTTCAACAGTTTTTCGATCGCCGTTTCGAACTGGCCGGCGTCGGTAAACGAGGGGTTTTCGATCTTCTGCGTCGGTCCACCCGTCTTGCCGATCAAGAACGATGGGGTGCCGGTGAAGCCGGTCTGGTTGGCGGCCTGAGCGTCGGCGATGACCTGGTTGGCGTAGGCGGGGTCGTTGCGCGCTGAGCTCCAGTCGGAGAGCTTCAGACCGGGTATCTGGGCCGCCAACCCCTGGAGGTAGCTTTCGGTTACATAGCCGCTTCCCTCTTCTCCCTGCTCGTGGTAGAAGAGCTCGAGGTAGTGCCACATTAGGTTCTGCTTGCCGGCGGCGAGCGCGGCGACCTGCTGGGTCTGGAAGGTTTCCCGTTCGCGCGTAGCGGTCTGCATCGAGCGGTATTCGATCTTAACCTTGCCGGTGCGCACGTACTTCTTGATAATTGGCGGCAACGCACCGAGTGTGAACTGCTTGCAGAACGGGCACTCGAGGTCACCGTAGTACTGGATCGTGACTGGAGCGTTCGGGTTGCCAAGGGTAATGCCGTTCTGGGGGATGCCCTGAAGCAGCGAGATCACTTCGTGTGCGGCCGTGGTGGCTGCGGCGCTTTTCGGAGCGGGAGCGCCTTTCGAGCCTCCGGTGCCCGTCGCGATCAGGATGATCGCGATGACCACGACCACCAACCCGGCGATCCCGCCAAGCTGGATCAGGCGCTTGCGCTGCGCCGACTGGGCCGCGCTCGCTTCCTCCGCCGCCTGGCGCTCAGCGCGTGCCTGCTCGCGACGCTGCTTGCGCGTCAGGTCCGACTCGGGGTCTTCCACGGGGCTCATGAGCCCAACTTTTGCATACTTTGCCTCAAGATTGCTTAAGGAGCCGCGCGTGGCACCCAGCCGGCACCCAGCCAAACGAGACCACTGGCCCCCAGACACAGGGCCACGGCCGGGCGGCGAGCGAGGCCCCCGCGGGGGCTGGCGCACTCTCGAGGGCGCCCCACGCGCGCGCGAGGACCGGGTTCGTGGCGTACCGTAGACGGAGACATTGCCCCCGTAGCTCAGCTGGATAGAGCGTCGGACTTCTAATCCGAGGGTCGCAGGTTCGAATCCTGCCGGGGGCACTCACAATCCTCTTTATCTAAGCCAAGTTAGATTGGCGGCGATTGTCGACGGCATTTGATGCCGGTGATAGCGGCGGGTTGGTCGCGAAACGTCGTCCCGTGCGGGCTGCCGTGTCGGAAGAGTAGAGGCATGGTGCGCACCCACGAAACGAGCTACCGCGACGAATTCGACCTGAACGTAGCGATTGACGTTCGTTTCTTCACGCGGCATGGGGAGGTCGTCGACTACACCGTAGTGCTCCTCGTAGAAGATCGCGCTGAGTGGCACGCGGTACGTGTCTACGACAACGCTCACCAGATCAACGACATGCACCGATACAATCGAGAGGGCGAGAAGCAGCCGGCTGAGACGTTTCACGAAGGCTCTGCGAGCGAGGCTCTTCAGCGCGCAATTGAGGCGATCCGGACCGGCTACAGCGAGATGACCGAATCATGGCGACGGTAAGCAAAGAAACTCGAACACCGGGCAGTATCCTTGCCTCTCAGCGGTTCGACGCTGCGGTAGAGGACGGCATCGCGGAACGTCCGGCTCGATACCCAAACGGTGCTGCGTTCGTCGGCGCCGACCTTCCAGGTCTTGGCGAGATCCTTGCGCGGAATGCGCGCGAAGATCGAGCCGTGGTGCTCGTATACCCAGATGGGGAGGAGTGGGTCGTCGAGCCTCACAGACCGGCGAATGCGCCAAAGGCCGCGTAAGAGCCTGCTGGCTTAGATCGCTGGGAAGTCTCCCCGGTAGCCGTGTGGGCTGTGACTGGATCGGCCGGTTGTGCCCTGGTTGCCAGCGCCCGTCCCGCTAGAAGCCGCGCTTGCCCCAATCCACCGACATGCCCAGCTTGATGTTGAAACGTCGCTCGCCACTGGGTGTCTGATCGATGATGCGGGCGAGCTGCTGAAGGCCGTTGTGGAATGCGATCTCCTCGCGTGGGTCTTCGCTGGCAGTGTCGATGTTCGTGCGCCACGTGGCCAGTGCCGACAGCCACTCCACCAGTCGGGCGTCATGCCACCAGCGGTCGGGGAGCCCTCCCAACATGGTCGGATAGCGCTCGAGCAGCGCAACGATCGAGCCCCACATGTCCTGTAGCCAGATCCGCTCCTCGTCGTTGTCCCACGGCTGCAACCACACCGGACGACGCCTTGGTCTCGGCTTCGGCCTCGGGGGTGTCGCGTCGGGGACAGGTGTTGCAGGTGGCTGGGCGTGGTTTTCGCCGGCGAGCGTGGAGAGGACGAACCGCGCCGCCACGCGCGATGTCGGCTCGCCCGTGGTCTTCGCGATCATGCGCAGTTGGCCGATGGCTGCCTCGGGCAGGCTGATCTGGATGCGGCTCATCGGGCCGACTGGACCAGCTCGGGTGCGTAGTTCATACACCTACTGACCGCCAACCTGCGAAACCAGCCAAGTTTTTTGTGGCGACACGCCCCTGAGGCCGGGTAGGAAGTGATGCAGTTCTGCACCTCGTGCATCTGGTCTGTCCGATGTTCGAGCGCAGCGACGGGGGTTGTGGCGGTCGGCGGATGCGCGGACTCGATGGAGTTGGTGCCGAGCGATTCCGTAGGCGTACCGGCGGTAGTAAGTCGGTTCAGGATGCGTGCTGTTCGCATTCGTGAGTGGCCCGGCGGAAATTTGCGTGGCCGGTTTACGGTGTTGGTGACGGGGTCCCTGTAGGTGGTCCAGGGCCTATGCGCAGTCTGGTTGTTGATTGTCGGTAGGGGTGTCTGCGTATTCGGTGGGTGTGAGTCCGTCTAGCGCTGAATGTGGCCGGTAGGTGTTGTACT
>JBARJU010000343.1:0-5576 GCA_049800435.1 Solirubrobacteraceae bacterium | reverse complement strand
GGACCGCGTCGGACAGCAGCGGGCGCCGCGGGCGCGACAGCGGCGCGGGAAGCCGGGGCCGACCCACGAACACCTGCCAGCGCCGTCGCCGCGGCTTCGAGGCGGTTGTACTCGTCGATCAGCGGCTTGAGCTCCGCCAGTCGGTCGTTTATCTCACGGCGCTTCTCGTCAAGAAAGTCAGTCACGATTGTGTCCTGTTCCACTGGGAGTGAATGCGGCCCGGGGATCCGGGCGCACGGCCTTTGCGCTTAACTCTACACAACTTGCCACACTTCCCATGCGCAAGTCAGCCCGATGCAAGCGAATTACCATGCGCGGGTTGTTGCCAAACCCGTATCGGGGGTGTCAATGCTCCAGCAGCGCGCGCAACCGCTCCAGCGTGCGCGTGGCCTCGCGCTGGGGCATTCCACCCACGAGCGCACGGCTGGCGAGCGCGCCGAGTGGCCCGAGCGGCGCATGGAACTCATTGCTGTAATCAAAGCGCGTCGATCCATTGGAAGCCGGGTGCAACTCGTACTCGGTGCGGGCGCGAGAGCGTGCGGGCCCGCGTCCCTCCCATACCGCGCGCTCGCCCGGCACGCACTCCACCAGTGTCCAATGAACATCGACGCTGACTCCTCTCAGGTGTATTTGCTGGTCCATGCGGTAGCCGACCCGGGGGGCGACAACGTCGGCGTAGCGCAGCTTGCGGTGAATCGTGACCCAGTCGCCGAGTCGCGCCGGGTCCATGACGGTCTCCCACACCTCGGTCGGGGAAGCAGCGATCTCGATTGAGGCGGTGACGCTGCTCATCGCGAGGGCGAAACGGTAGCTTGCCGGGGCCATCGAGCGCGGTCTCGCCCTCGGAGGCGCTCTCAGCGTGCGGCGAGCGGTTCGATCTTTTCCCACTCATACAACGCGTGTTCCACGGCTGAGTCGAATGAGTGCAACTCGACGTCCAGCATCTCGGCGGAATCGTCTTCTCCCGTCAGCAGATCGCCGGTGAGCCCTTCCATGAGGGGAAGCACGAGCTCGGGGCGCTCCTCGGCGAGAACCGCCGCCAGGCGGGCGGCTATCGGTGTGATTGTCACGCCCAGGCCCACCGTGGGGCGAGCGAGCATCATCGACTCGGCGATACGCTCCACCATCTCTCCGTAGCTGAGCACGTCGGGCCCACCGACGTCCAGCGAGCGTCCACCGACCGACTGACTGCCGGCGCACGACGCGAGCATCTCCACGATGTCGCGCTCGTCGATCGGTTGGGTGCGAAAGCGCCGCCAGGCGGGCAGCGCGAGCACCGGCATGCGCTCCACCAGGCGCACCAGAAAGCGAAACGAGCGCGAGCGCGCGCCGACTACGATCGAGGCACGCAGTGCGACCGAATCGGGAACGGCGTCGAGCAGTATGCGCTCCACGGCGTACCTGCTGGCAAGGTGAGAGGAGACCTTCGCCCGTCCATCCCCGCGCACGGAGGAATGCTCGCGTGGCAGCAGCCCGCCGAGGTAAACGATGCGCCCGACCCCGGCCGCCCGGGCCGCCGCGGCGAACGTCTGTGCCGATGTGCGCTCGCGCTCGGAAAATGAGATCCCGCCCACCTCGCCCGCGGAGGGCTCCATCGAGTGGATCAGGTAATAGGCGACCTCGACGTCGCGCATCGCGCCGAGCACTCCCGCCCCGCTGAGCGTGTCGCCGATAGTCAGATCGACGTCGGCGATACTCGCCTCGCTTGACTCGAGCGCGCTCCGCACGCGTGTGCGGTCGCGTGCGAGCGCGCGTACCTCGTGGCCCTGCTCGAGCAGCCGGGGGAGCAGCGCCGCGCCGGCGAAGCCGCTGAGCCCGGTTATGAGGACGCGCATGGCTTCCATGATGACGCGCCGGCGATCGCGCCCCGAAAAGTCACGCAAAATGCGTGGTGGACGGGAGGATCGTTACACGATCGAAGTTCGATTCTGGCTATTTGGGGATAGAGAGCGGTTTTCCCCGCGGTTTGCGGAGAGGGCTTCGCACGCCCCTTGAGGGAGGGTCTCGGCAGTGCTTTGATCCTGTCTCGTCCTGTCCGATCGAGCCGCGAGTCAAAGGGGGAGTCAGTGCCAAAGGCGCAGAGCAAGCGAGCCACCCGCAAGGTCACATGTGAGGATTGCTTCTTCCGGCGCAACCTCCTGTGCGCGCTGGAGCTCGACGAGCCCTGCGCCACATTTCGTCCCGCCGAGGCTCGGCTCGCGCCACCGCGACAGATGCGCTTCGAGTTTCGCCAGGAGCGCCGCTCGCGCGCGGCGTGGGCGTTCCCCTCGGCGCAGGAACAAGCAGCGCTTCACGCCTGAATATGTGTTGTTCCGCCCGGCACATGTGCCGGGCGGCCGGGCCGCACATGTGCGGCCCGGAGCAGGGCCGCATGCGGCCCTGCTTTCCCGATATTGGATGGGATGGTCAAAGGCCGCGCGATTGCTTAGCCGCGCGTTCGGCGTGACTGGCGATCCAATGCGCGCCCGGGGTGTCGGTCAGGCCGTGGACCGCGATCGAGCAGAACACGACGAGCGCGGTCAGGTCGAAGATCTGCTCGCCCCGCGCTATGTGCGCGTCGAGCACCAGCAGCGAGAAGGTCATCGTCGCGACGCCCTTCGGGCCGAACCAGCCCATGAACAGTCGCGTCTGCCGGTCGGTGTCGGTGCCGAGCAGGGCGATCCACACCGCGAGCGGGCGCGCGATCAGGAATGTGGCCGCCACCAGGCCGAGCGCCGCCCAGCCATTGCTCTCCAGGGCGTCGAGCGTGAGCAGCGAGCCGAACACGACGAAGATCCCGAGCTTGACGATCTCGACGATCTCGTCCGCGCGCTGCTCGAAGTGGCGGCGCAGGTCGGGCCGGCGCAGCCCGAGCACGATCGCCGCGACGAACACGGCGATGAAGCCGTTGCCGGGCGGCGCGAGCACCGTGGCCCCGTAGGTGGCGAATGCGACCCCCAGCGCATACAGCGACTTTTGGTGCGAAGGGATCGGGTGCTCGAGCGGGCGCTTGCTCTCGCTTGGCATCAACAGGGAGGCGAGCCAGCCGAGCACGAGCCCGTAGAGCAAGCCGAGTCCCACGTCCTGCAACACGAAGCGCCACCACACGAAGCTCTGCGACTGTGTGCTCAGGGCTGCCAGGAACGTCAGCACGGCCGGCAGCGCGAGGCCGTCGTTGAGGCCGGACTCGAGGTTGAGCGAATGGCGGATGAGTCGCGGCACGCGTGGGTTGGTGACGATGTTCGAGGTCAGCACCGGATCGGTCGGCGAGAGCAGTGCGCCGAGCAGCAGCGACTCGGTCCAGGACAGGCCGATCAGCAGGTGCGCGGCGAGCGCCACGAACCCGGCCGTCAGGGGCATCGCGATCGCGAGCTTTCGCAAGGGCAGGTGCCACGCCCTCTGCAGCATCTCGCCCTCGACCTCCAAGCCGTCGCGGAACAGGATCACGATCAGGGCCACGAACGCCAGGTCCTCGACGAAGCCCGATTGGGCGTGAAAGCTGACCCACTGGAAGCCGCCGTCTCCGACTACGAAGCCGGCCAGCACGAACAACGCCGCCAGCGAGAGGAACGAGCGCTGGGCAAGCCCCGAGGCAAGCGCCCCCACGATCAGCAGCACTCCGAGGAAGGCCGCGGTCGCCTGGAAGCTCGGCACGCGGCTAGGCCCCAGCCCGACGAGCGAGTGCGGCCCGCGGGCCTGGATCGATGGGGCTGGTGCCCCTCGCGCGTTCGAAGCCGATCATCGGGGGTATATTGGACGTCATCGACAAAGCTTTCAGTTAGGCGGTGACCACATGGCGGCAAAGGACAGGATCGGCAAGGCAAGCGAAGCGGTACGAAGCACCAGCATTAAACGGTTGATGGAAGACGAACAGCTGCGCGACAGTCTGCTCGCGGCATACGGCTCGGCGCGCAGCGCCTACGGGCGTATGAGCAACGGCAAGCCCGCGGGCAAGGCGCTTTTTGAGGATCGCAAGCTCCAGCGCGAGCTCGCCGAAGCGGCAAGCGCGCTACGGGATGCATCGTTCGCGATCCGCCAGCCGCAGGCGAAGTCAAAACGCAAAGGCGGTCTCGGTCGCACGCTGATGCTCTTGATCGTGGGCGCGGTGCTCGCGATCGCGCTCAGCGAGAGCCTGCGCTCGAAGGTGCTCGACATGCTGTTCGGGGCCGAGGAGGAATTCGACTACAGCTCCACCACGATGCCGGCACAGGACGTCCCGGCAGCGGCGAGCACGCCGGCTGCGTAAGCACAGAACGCTCGCTTCCCCATCGCCCGTATGACTCCCGCAGCGACCGCCGACCCCAACGGGGCCATTGCCAAGGAGACGGCGGGCGCGCCGACGCGCTCGCTCTCCGGCGAGAAGGCTCAGCGCATTGTCGAGGCGATGCGCCACAGCGTGGCGCGGCGAGGCGCGGCGGCCTCGACGTTCGACCATGTCTCACGCGAGGCCGGCGTCTCGCGGGGACTGCTTCACTACTACTTCGGCACGAAGGAGCAGCTGCTCGTCGAGGCGGCGCGCCGCGACTGCGATCAGCGCATCGAGGCGCTCGAGCAGCGCTTGGCGGGCGCGCAGAGCGCGGATGATTTCGTCGCGCTGCTGGCCGAGAACCTGCAGGAGACGATCCGCGAGGAACCGGACTTCGTGACGCTCCTGTTCGAGCTGTTCACGCTCTCGCGACGCAACGCCGACATCGCCGTGGAGTACGCGCGGCTGGTACGGCTCACGCGGGAGCGGCTGGCCGGCATGCTGGCCACCGCGCAGGAGGACGGGGTGCTGAGGTTGCACGCGGAGCCCGAGGCGGTCGCCGACATCCTGTTCTCGCTCGGCGACGGCTTCGCGCTGCGCATGATCGCCGAGCCCGAGCGCGACTTCTCAGAGACGATCGGGGCGGGCATCGAGTGCGCCCGCTCGCTCGTCGCCGACTAGCATCCCGCGGCGCCCAGCTTGGTCCATGAACGCCCCGAACGCACCGCTCATTTCGAAAGACCTTCTGAATCCCACCGCGCTCCGGTCCGGGTCGATCTCGCCGGGTCCGATCTCGCCGGGTCCGATCTCGCCGGGTCCGGTCACGTCGGTCGGGCGCTCCTCGGGCGCCCTCATATAATCGTCGGGCATGCCCATCTATGAGTACAGGCGCCCGGACGGGACCACCTTCGAGGTGCAGCAATCGTTTAGCGAGGATTCGCTGACCAAGGACCCCGACACCGGAGTGCCGGTCGAACGCGTCTTGCACGCCCCCGCGGTGCACTTCAAGGGCAAGGGCTTCTACAACACCGACTACGGCACTCGTAATCGCCAACGCGAGACGGCGGCCTCAGCGGAGGGGTCGTCTTCGGGCTCCTCCGGGGACTCCTCGTCTGGCGAGGGCTCCTCCGAGTCAAGCGCGAAAGGCGACTCGGCCTCCAAGGGGGACTCCGCCGGCAAGGGCACCTCGACGGGCACAAGCGAGACGAAGAAGAGCGAGTCGGCCGGTAAGCCGGAGAAGAAATCCGGCGACGCGAAGCCTGTCGCCGCCGCGAAGTAGGCGCCGACCCGGCTCGCCCCGCGCAAGCCGGGCAGCTGCCGCGAAGTAGCGCCCGGCCGGAGTGGCTGGCGC
>JBARJU010000342.1:0-19642 GCA_049800435.1 Solirubrobacteraceae bacterium | reverse complement strand
CGGCACCACGGGCGCTGACGCGCAAGGTGCCGGCGCCTGGAGCCTCCACGTCGAGCAGGACCGTGCCATCCGCGCGGGACAGCGCGGTCGCCCACAGGCGCCAGGCGGGCGCGACCTCGGGTTGGGGGGGAGCGCTTGACACGTAGCCTTCAGTTGGCGTGGAGCCGAACAGCACGCGCGAGACGGTGAACGCGTCGGCTCCGTCGAAGATCCTGCTCGGCGTAACGGTCAGGGGTGGGGTGTTGCCGTCTCCGTAAACGAGGTTGGCCGCCGTCGAGGAGAACGCGAGTGTGTTGCCGTCCTGTGAGTAGGAGGGCGACAGCGCTCCGTCGGCTGGGCTGAGGTTGAAATAGGCGTCTTCTCCCGGTGGCGTCGGCTCATGCGGGTGTTCGCCGGCGGCGCCTTCATAGCCGGTGGTAACGCGTGTGAGCGTGTCGTCGAGGAGATCGACATCGAACAGCTCGACCATCCCGGGCACGGGAGCGGGAGCGCTCACATATGCGGGCGAGCCAAGCGGGAAGACGGTGCGCATGGTCGTGAACGCGACCTCGTGGCCGTCCGCCGCGATGCCAACGTCAACCACCGCGGCGTTGGTGGCAGGATCGCTTTTCACACCGCTCGCGGGCTCGGTGAGCGGGCGCAAGGCCTGATCGCGGGTGAGCCCTTCGTGCATGTCCGCCACGTACAGGTTGCTCTGGTTTTCGGTGTTGCCGAAGTTGTCCCCGAAGGAGACAAGCGGCGCGGTGGCCAGGAACGCGACGGTGTAGCCGTCGGCGCTGAGGCTCGGAACGAAGTTCCCGACGCGCCCGGCGCCGGTGCCCGGGGTGCTCGTCTCGGCGAATGTCGCAAACGGACCCTGGCAGGGGTCCGAAGCGGACGCCGCCTGGCTTATGGCCTGCTCGCCACTGGCGATGCAGGCGGGGCTCGTCGGGTCCGATCCCCCGGTGACCCTGCGGGTGGGCGCAAGCGGGCCGTCAGCGATCCGCCGCCACAGCGGTTCGGCGTACTTGGCGAGGAGAGCTTCGCCGGGGAGCAGCTGGACCTGCCTGCCGACGTCCTGGCCCATCCACGCCACGGTCGATCCGTCGGCGCTAATCGACGCCCCGAGCGATCGCGGGGCGCTGTAGGCTTCGGTGGGCGCGAACGGCGGCGCCTGTGCGCCTTCCGCGTAGACCGCTCCGTAGGTGTTGCTTCCTTCGACCGCCGCAACCGGCTGGCGAGCGCCGTTCGGTGGATAGGCGGTGCTGACGAGCCGGGTGGTGTGGGTGTCGAGATCGCGAAGGGCGACCTGCAAGGCCGGCGTGTCGACTTCGGCCGGGTGAGCGAGGTTTGAGATCGCGGTCGTCACGAACGCGACCTTGCGCCCGTCCGCGCTCAGGGCGTAGCGACCACCCGCGAGCGACCCGTAGCGCGTGGGCTGACTCGGCGCGTCATAAGCGAGGCCTTCGGTCGATCCGTCGACGGCCGAGGCGAGCGTGTATTCGGGCCGCCCGGCCACCTCAGAGCCCATCTCGGCCACGTAGACGTCCGGCCCTTCGTTGTGATCTTCGGGTGACAGCCGCGCGGTCGTCGTGAAGCTGATGGCCTGCCCGTCCGCGCTGATCGAGGGAAGCTCGGCGTCCACGCCGGCCACCTCTTCGACTACGCCGGTGCTCAGGTCGCGGCGCCATACGCCGGTCACGCCGCCGAACGAGCCGTCGAAGGCAACGTAGCGACCGTTGCCCGATATGGCCGTGTCCCGGGCATAGTCGGCCTGCTGCACGGCGCTCTCGGAGGCAAGCGAGATCGGACCGAACACATCGGCCCGCGCGGGCGCGACCCCCACCAACAGTAGAGCGGTCGCGACCAGCAGCGGCCGCGTAGCGCGGAGCACACTCATCGCACGCTCACAAGCCGGGTGAGGGTCGCCCTGTTGCCGATCCGATCGCTGACGCGGATCACGATCCTGAAGATCCCGGCCCGAGCGTAGCGATGGACGAAGCGTGCGCGCCGGGCGGCGCGCCGGCCATCGCCGAAGCTGACGCTGACCGCGTGGGCGCGTACGCCCGAGTCGCGGTCGACGACGCGTATGCGCACCCCGCGTCCACCGAAGGCGCGAAGGACACCGACAGTTGGGGGAGTACCGTCAACCTGAAGCGTGGCGTCGGGGGTGAGCGTGGCCTGACCGTCGATGCCGCTCGCGAGTACCTGGACGTTGTGGCGGCCGCTGCCGAGCCCGCGCGGGTCGATGTGCAGGGCGAAGGCGCCGGAGGGGGTGGTCAACTCGCGTCCGTCGAGCACGACGCGGTAGCTGAGCGGTCCCTCAGCGCTCGGTGCGGGCTGCCAGGAGACCTCGGCGCGCGAGGGCCGAACCCACCCGTTTGGCGTGTTGATGACGAACTGGGCCGGAGGCGCGGTGACGTCGGTGACGACGATCGCGGCGTTACCAAGCGGCCCCTGCTGGAAGGCGACGACTCCGTCGCCGAGTCCTGAGCGCCCGACGGCGAGTTCCCCGATCGGGCCGCCGGCGCCGCCGCTCTGAAGCGCGGTCTGGATGGCGCCGCCCGGGAAGTCCTCGCGCACGGCCACGGCCGGATCGCCGTGGGGGCCCGAGCTTGGCCACGCCGAGACGCCGCCGCCTTCCGGGTTCATGACGCTGGCGGACGACTGACCGGCGCCCACGAACGGTGGGCCCAGCGAGAGGGCGCCGGTCAGGCCAAGGTCGTTGCCCTCAACGACACGCGGGGTGCCGTTGCTGTCATAGAGCAAGCGCAGATCCTGCTTTTCGTCGATGTCGATGCTCGGCGCGCCGACGCTCGCGCCGGCGCCCCCGGCGATGACCGAATCGACGACGCTCGCCCCTAGAAACTGCGCCCCGCTCGCCGATTCTCCGTCGGGCAGCGTGTTCAGGAAGATACGCGGGCCGGGAAGCGGCGAGCCCGGGGCGGCGAGCTGTCGATAGGCGACCTCGGCCTGCCCGAGACGCGAGATGGCGACGCTCGGGGCGTCGGCGTCGTCGCCGATCGGCGTCCCCGACAGGCTCGGCGCACTGACGGGCAGCACGTAGTCGAGGTTGCGTCCGAACAGGCGTCGCGCCCAGATGCGCGCGACACCGTCGATGTCCGGCTCCTGCCACACGACCACGCCGTTGCCGGTTTGCCCGATCGCGATCTGAGGCGCGTTGGCGGGGGTGGGTGGACGCATGGAGACCCCCGAGTTGCGGTTGATCGCCCCCAGGGGGGACCACGTCTCCCCGTTGAAGTGCGACAGGCGCACGCTCTCGACGACATCACCGGGTCGCAGCAGGGGAGTGCTCTGTCCGGGGCGTTCGTCGACGACGCGGTAGACCACGTCGGCCTGCCCGGTCGAGCTCATCGCCAAATCGGGGCTGGTGCCGGTGGCGGTACGGATGTCCGGATCGACGATCATCGCCTGGCCGAACACCGGCGATCCGGGACCCAGCGTGGAGCCGAGCAGCTCCTCGACGGGACGGTCTTCTTCGGTGGCGAAGGGCGTGGCCCACACGACCACGAGCTCACCGCCGTCGGCCGCTCCGATGCGTGGCCAGCTCGCGGCGTAGGGCTGTTCGGTGTCGACTCTCGTGGGCGCCAGCCAGTGACCGCCCGCGTAACGGGCGACGAACACGTGCGCGACGCCTTCCACGCGCTTGAGATAGACGACCCCTCCCGTTCCGTCTTCGGCCATCGCGACGCCGCCGAAGCCGACGATGTCCTCGCTGGGACCGTCGATCGTCACCGCGGGGCGTATCACCGCCGCCGCCGGCTTGGCTTGAGCGGCGAAGATCGCCGCGATGAGCGCAAGCGCAAGCGCAGTCTCGCGCAACCCGCGCCCGGAAAGGCGGATGTTCGGAAGGATCTGGAAGCTCATCGGGCTGCTCCCGTGACAGGGTTAGGAGCTGCCTTTGGTCTGAGCGCCGGGCGTCTTGTTGAACGCGCAGCGGAAGTTCTCGGGATTGCCCACCGGCTCGCCGCCCGCGAAGCCGCCCTTCGTTCCATTGCTGTAGACAGTCACGTACTGGAGCGTCTCGGGCAGCGGATTAGCGGGCAGCGGAACGGGGTTCGCTTGGCCCTGGCGGGGATTGCCGGTCGCTCCTTCGCTGACGCCCTCCGAGCCGGCCGCTTGCGAGCCGGCCTCGGTGGTGACCAGCGATGAGCTCATCTCGCGTTGATCGAGCAAGCCCCGGGTTGGGTCAAGCGGCACGGTGGCGGTGAGCGGCGAGTCGTGGATCGTGGACTCGAGCTTCACGCGGTCGGCGCCACCCAGCAACTCGGACGCCGAGGGCAGCCAGCCGCCTTCGGCCGCGCACGCCTTGCTGGCAAAAACGTAGTTGTTCTGCCCGACCTGCTTGTTCGAGAGAGGGTAGGGCGCCGTGTCCAGGCACCAGCTGCCGAGATCGACCGTCGCCGGTGGACAGGTCCCGGCCAGCTGTTCGGCGGTCTGACCGTCGACCTTGCTGGCGTTCTTGACCGTGGGGATCGCCGAGGCGGGGAACTTGCGGTTCTTGCCAAGCAGAAGCACCCCCCCGGCGTATGGCTTGGTGCTTACAGGGTGCCCGGAGATCATGCTGAGGACCGCGTGACGAGCGGCATCGGCCAATCCCGTCGTGGAGAAGACGAGCGCGACGAGTGAGATCACGAGCGCCGACGACGGCCTGCGCGCCCGCACACGCGCGCGGGGCGCTCTCGAATTTGAATGTGAAGTCAAGCTTCCAGCGCCGCGGCGGTGCTCGCCCCTCTTCATCGTCCCTTCTCCGAATCGCGCGCTGGCGGGGTGCGCCGCACATCGCGAAGCTCCTCGAGCGTTGCCTCCTGGACGGTCGAGAGCACGGCGTCGAGCGCGACTCCCGAGAGGGTCTCGTGCTCGAGCAGCGCCGTGGCCGTCTCCTCGACCGTATTCCAGTTGCGGTCGAGGATCACGCCCGCGCGCGCCTCGGCATCACCGACCAGGCGCTCGACCTCGTTGTCGATCAGATTCAGCGTCTCGGGACCCACCGAGCCGAGCTCCTGGAGCGAGGCGCCGAGGAACACCTCGCCACCCTTCTCGCCGATCGTGACAAGGCCGAGTGCCTCGGACATGCCAAAGGAGGTGACCATGCTGCGCGCGAGGGCGGTCGCCGCGTGCAGGTCATCGTTCACGGCGGTCGAGACGTGCCCAAACGCCAAGCGCTCGCCCGCCAGCCCAGCGGCGATCGAGATCAGCTGGCGCTGGAGGTCGGGCTCGCTCATGATCACCTGGTCGCGATCGGTGAGCATGTGCGCGGCCGTGCCGAGCTGACGCCCGCGCGCGACGATCGAGAGCTTGCGCGTGGAGGTCGTGTGCCCCAGCGCGTCGGTCACGACAGCGTGGGATGCCTCGTGGATGGCGATCAGCCAACGCTCCTGCTCGGTCAGGATGTGGCGCTTGGCCGGGCCGGCAACGACCCGGTCGATCGCCTCCTCGAGCGTGGCCTGGTCGATCTCGGCGCGACCGTCACGCACGCTCAGCAGTGCCGCCTCGTTGATCACGTTGGCAAGCTCCGCGCCGCTGAAGCCCGGAGTCTGGCGCGCGACCTCGTCGAGCGAGGCGTCGGGCGTCAGGGGACGCTTGCCTCCGTGCAGACGCAGGATCTCAAGACGCCCGTGCACGTCCGGGTTGTCGATCACGACCTGACGGTCGAAGCGCCCGGGACGCAGCAGCGCGGGGTCGAGGATGTCGGGGCGGTTGGTGGCGCCCATTACGACGAGCCCACCGTCTCCCGAGAAGCCGTCCATCTCGACGAGTATCTGGTTGAGCGTCTGCTCGCGCTCGTCGTTGCCCTGGCCGATGCCGGCGCCGCGCTTGCGCCCGGCGGCGTCGAGCTCGTCGATAAAGATGATCGCGGGCGCAGCCTTGCGGGCCTTGCGGAACAGGTCGCGTACACGCGCGGCTCCGACTCCCACGAGCGACTCCACGAAGTCCGAGCCCGACAGCGAGAAGAAGGCCGCGTCGGCCTCACCAGCGACCGCCTTGGCGAGCAAGGTCTTCCCCGTCCCGGGTGGTCCGACGAGGAGGACCCCCTTGGGGGCCGCGGCCCCCACCTGCAGGTACTTGCCGGGTTCGGCGAGATAGTCGCGGATCTCCCGCAACTCGGCCACGGCCTCGCCCGCGCCGGCGACGTCGGCGAACGTGATGGTGTGCGAGGTTCCCTTGCCTTTGCGCTTGCCCTTGCCGGTGAACTGTGAGAAGGCGGCGATGCCGCCCGCGCCGCCGTCGCCGCCGAGGCGCGTGAACAGCGAGAACAGGCATACGAGCAGCAGGATCGGGATCAGGAACTGGACGATGATCGTCTTGGTGCCCTTGCCGGATTGCTGGTCGATCGCGACCAGGGCGCCACTGGCGCTCAGTTCGCGCAACAGTTGCTGAGTCTGGGCTCCCGAGGAGGGGTATGAGGCCCAGAGCAGACGTTGGGACCCGGCCGCGCCCGCCGCCTTGATCGTCAGCTCGACGCGGTTGTCATGGTCGAGCAGGACGGCATCTGAGATCTGGTGGTGGCGAGCCAAGTGCTGGACGGTGCTCAGCGGAACCGCCAGTCCTCGACTGCTCGGCCGTATGTCCCCCAGCAGCGTGGCGAAGGCGATCGCCAGTCCGAGCGAGGCGAGCGCGAGAAACAAGGCCAAGGGATCGCGAAACGCAACGCGGCGCGCGCTTTCCGCGACGCCGCCCAGGGTCACGAGGACCGGATTGCGCCGCAAGGCCAGCCCCGATCGCACGGGCGGCCTGGGAGGGGACGAGCGCCCGTTGCTCGACCCCCCGTTGAGGGACGGGGCATCCTCGGGGCGACTCAGAGGGTCGGGTGCGTGCGGCTGCGGCTGGTCTGCGTGCGGATCGTCTGTCATGTGGGCATCGGGGAGGAGTCGGTCGCGGATCGCATGTCAATGGCTTTCCGAGATGTGTGTGCGGTCGAAGGCTCTCTGCGCTGCGGTCGAAGGCTCTCTGCGCTGCGGTCGAAGGGCTTGCGGCGAGACGGAGATGGACGGGTGTTGTGGGTACGACAGGGCTGCGATTGGGCTTCCAAGCACGCGGCATCCGAGTCGGAGGCCGGTGTCCGGGGCAGCCGCCGGGAGCGGCTCCGATCGCACGAGCGCCAGCGTCACATGGGACGGCCGGAAAAGCAATGCCGTTCACAAAAACGACACAACAGCCCAACCGACGATCGACACTCTCTTGCCTTGATCGGGACGAGGTTTGTGGGCGCATGCCGCAAACTCGCCCTCTGTCGAGTTGTTCCCGGAGCGTCTTTCACCCGAAGACACATCCGACCCGCAGCCAACATGCAAAGGAGCCATATCGTGCGTGCGAACCGCACCCTCGTCGTCTTCGTCCTCACCCTCGTTCTCGCCGTTCCGGCGAGCGCCGCGGCTAGGCGGCTGATCGTCGGCGGCTCGACATCAGTGCTTCCGCTCGCCGAAAAGCTCGCGGTCGCCTACCACAAAGCCTTCCCCCACATTCAGGCGCCCAAGGTGAGCGGCGGCCAGTCGGATGTCGGCATCAGCGGCGCGTCACAGGGCCGATTTGACATCGGCGACTCCTCGCGCGACCCGATCCCCGGGGTGGACCCCAAAGGCCTCGTGTTCACGAAGATCGCCCAGGATGGCATCTGCCTGATCACGAGCCCGAAAAACCCACTGACCAACCTCTCTCAGCAGACGGTCGAGGAGATCTTCACCGGGGCGATAAGCGACTGGAGTCAGGTCCCAGGGGCACACGTGACTGGCCCGATCGACCTGTTCGATCGCGATGGCGCCTCCGGTACGCAGGACGCGTTTCAGAATATCTTCCTGGGCCAGACGGTGAAGGTCGCAACCAAGGCGACCCCCGAGACCGCCAACGGCCTCGAGAAAAACGCGGTGCACTTCGACGATAAAGCGATCGGGTTCGTTTCGTTTGCTTATACGAGCGGAGTCAACGCCGTCGGCTATCAGGGTGTCGCTTGCACATTGCGCAACGCCAAGACTGGACAGTACGGCGGCGTGCGCAACTTCTGGATGGTGACCAAAGGCGTGCCCAAAGGCGAAGCCGCCAAGTTCATCAAGTGGGTCACAAGTGGCAACAGCACTACCAAGCGCATCATCAACTCCAGCTGGATCGCCATCTACTAGCGGTGGCGCCCAGCGGCTCCTCCGATCGCGCGCGCTCTCGGGCGAGCGCCAACGCTGACCGGCGCGCCGAGCGGATGCTCGGCGCGCTCGCTGTTGCGACGCTCGCGTTGATCGCCGCGATGGTGGTCACGGTGTTTGTGAAGGCGTGGCCGTCGTTCTCCTATAACGGGCTGAGCTGGTTTGGGTCGGGCGGCGAAGTCGACACACAGCTGCGCGCGATGCGCAACGGGATAGCCCTGCCCGGTCACTCGCTGCTGTACTTTCGCGCGTGGCCCCTGATATGGGGGACGTTGCTGACGACGGCGCTGGCGGTACTCGTCGCCCTGGTCATTTCCACGTTCGCGGCGATCTTCCTGACCGAGTTCGCGCCTGAGCGGCTGCGAGGCGCGCTGGAGCCGATCATCAGGCTGCTGGCCGGCGTGCCGTCCGTGATCTACGGGCTGATCGGGATACTCGCGTTTGCCCCCCTTATCAACCAGCACCTGATCAGCGACGCGCGCAAGCAGTCGGTCATCAACGTGGTGCAGCTCAACGGCGCCGATCTAATGACCGCAACGCTGATCCTCACGGTCATGATCCTGCCGATCATGGTGGCGATCAGCACCAACGCGCTGGCCGCGGTGCCGGCGTCCTGGCGCGAGGGCTCGGCGGCCCTCGGCGTCAACCGGTGGCGCACGATTTGGCGCGTGTCGCTGCGCACAGCGCGGCCCGCAATCGCAGCCGCGACGGTGCTCGCCACGGCGCGCGCGCTCGGCGAGGCGGTGATGCTCGCAATGGTCTCCGGGGGCAGCGCTTTTCGGGCCAATCCGCTGGACGGCCTCACGTTCCTGTACGAGCCGGTGCGTCCGCTGGCGGCGGAGATCTTCGAGGAATCCGAAGGCCTGACGATCGCCCCGGTGGGACACACGATCTATGCGATCGGCGCGGTGCTGCTCGTCTCGGCGACGATGCTTTCGCTGGCCGGTTGGGCCGCGAAGCAGCCACTGAAGCGATACGGGATTCGCGCCTGATGGCAACCGCGCAACTCGCATCCGAGCCGCGACTCCCGACACTCGTTCGCCCTCCACGCGAAAGCACGGCGTCGTGGCCGCTGCTCGACCGGATCGCCTACTGGATGTGCTGGGCCACCGGGATCGGACTCTGTCTGATCGCCGCCGCGATTGTGGTGTTCATGCTGGTCAAGGGTATCGCCTACCTGCGTCCCGGCATGTTCGTCGAATCGCCGGTCTCCTCCGCGACGCAAGCCCAGAGCGGGGGCTTCAGCGATCCGATCTTGGGGACCCTGATCATCACCGCGATCGGGATCGCGATCGCGGCGCCCACCGGCATCGCGCTGGCCGCCTGGCTATCGGAGTATGGGCGGCCGGCATGGCTGGCGCGAGCGGTCGAGTCTTCGATCGAGATGATGGCCGGGGCGCCGAGCGTCGTGCTGGCCCTGTTCGGGCTTGTGATCTTCTCTCAGAGCTTCCTCGGCTTTCTCTCCCAGCACGCCGAAAATGGCGCCGTCACGGGCCAGTCGTTCCTGACGGCGGGCGCGGTCATGTCGATCCTCGCCATACCGTTGATTGCGGCCTCCACGCGCGAGGCTCTGGCGCTGCTGCCTGACCGTCTGCGCGAGGCCTCCTATGCGCTCGGCAAGACACGCGTCACCACGATCCGGCGTGTACTGCTGCCGGCTATCCGCCCGGGCATCGCAAGCGGCGTGGTACTCGGCATGGGCAGGATCATCGGCGATACGGCGATCATCACGCTCGTGCTCGGCCTGACGCAGAAAGTCGAACCCATCGGCAAAGTCCCGCTACTCGGCGCGCTGCGCGGCACCGGGTCGACATTGACCAGCTACGTCTTCAACAACTCCCCGGCCGGCGAGGGCAACTCATCCGAGAAGGCGTACGCGGCGGCGTTCGTGCTGCTAATGATCGTGCTTGCGCTGAATGCGCTGGTCACGCGCCTGACCGGTGCGGGCGAGTCACGCGGCGGCGCGTGGAGGAAGAGATTGGGCAGGCGTATGGCAGGCGCGGCGGGGATGGATTAGATGCACGTTCTCCGCTCAGCCATCGCGCCCGCCCGAGCGAGTGGAGGGAGGCGGTCGACATGGACCCGCTGATGCCCCCTCCCGTGCGCAGGATCGTCGTCGACCGCGAACCGCGCGTGGCGGCTCCAACGCCGAGCGGCAACGGCGCAAGGGCCGCGACTCCCTCACAGGCGGCGCGATTGCGGGCCGCCAGGCCCGCGGTCGGGCAGGTGCGTGAGCGGATGCGGATCGAATCGGTGTCGCTGGCCTATGGCGAGCACTGGGTCGTACGCGACGTGAGCCTGCCCGTGCGCCAGGGCGAGGTGCTGGCGCTGATCGGGGCCTCGGGCTCGGGCAAGACGACGCTGCTGCGCTCCCTGAATCGCCTGACCGATGTCACCGCGGGCGCGGGGCGCGCGGGGCGGATCTCTCTTGACGGCCAGGAGATCCACGAGCTGGAGGTCAACGATCTGCGCCGCCGCGTCTCGATGGTCTTTCAGCAGCCCAATCCGTTTCCGATGAGCATCTTTGACAACGTCGCCTACGCACTGGCCGAGCAGCGTCCACCGCGCGGGCGCCGTCGCAGGCGCAGCCCGGAGATCGAGCGAGCGGTGGTGACCGCGCTGCACAGAGCCGGCCTGTACGACGAGGTGGCCGAGGATCTGGAGCGTTCGGCACTGCGCCTCTCCGGCGGCCAGCAGCAGCGCCTGTGCATCGCCCGCGCGCTGGCGGTCAAGCCCGAGGTGCTGCTGCTGGACGAGCCCTGCTCAGCGCTCGACCCGCTCTCGACCGCGACGATCGAGGAGCTGATCGTGGGGCTGCGCGAGAGCGTGGCGATCGTGATCGTGACCCACAACCTTCAGCAGGCCTTTCGCGTGGCCGACCACGTCGCCTTCATGCACCTCGGCGAGCTCGTTGAGTATGGGTCGGCCGAGCAGGTGTTCGACCGCCCAATGGAGCGACGCACGCACGAGTACGTGAGCGGAGCGTTTGGGTGAGGCTGAGCGGAGCGCTTGGGTGAGGCTGAGCGGAGCGCTTGGGTGAGGCTCGCGGTGGCGCTGTTGCTCGCACTGGCGCTGAGCGGCTGCGAGACGACGGCGGAGGAGAGCGCGCGGATCGGCAAGCGGCTGAAGTCGGTGACGGCCACCGAGGCGGGGCTGTCGATCACGCGTGTGAGCACCGATGTGAAGGTGGTGAGCGCCACCGTATTGCACGGCGCGGAAGGGGGGGCCGCGGTTGTGGTCTTGCGCAATGACTCCTCGCACGCATTGCGGGAAGTGCCGATCGCGATCGCCATCAAGGACGCCGGCGGAAAGACGCTCTTCCAGAATGACGCCTCGGGCCTGGAAGCGGCGCTCGTCTCAATCCCATCGCTGAAGCCGCACGGCAAGCTCGCGTGGGTCGACGACCAGATGCCGACGAGCGGAGAAGCGGCGAGCGTGAGCGCGCGCGTGGGCCAAGCGCATGCGGTCACGGGGAACTTGCCTGAGATCGATGTCGAGAGGGTGCACCCGATCCAAGATCCCGCCAACGGGGCCGGCGCCGCCGGTACGGTCAGCAATCGCTCGAAGATCGTGCAGCGCAACCTCGTCGTTTTCGCGCTCGCGCGCCGGGCGGGCAGGATCGTCGCGGCCGGGAGGGCGGTCTTGCCCGAACTGGCGCCAGGCGCATCGCTACCGTTTCAGGTGTTCTTCATCGGAGACCCCAAGGGAGCGCGACTCGAAGCGAGCGCACCGTCGACGACGCTTCGCTAACAGTCGAAGCCGCTGGTGGTGCGAGCCGTCCTCAGTGGCGCTTACCGCGTTTGAGCATGATCCCCTCGATCCGATGCGCGACCGTCTCACATGCATCCACAGCCGCCTCGAGCGACTCGAAAATATCCTTCCAACGAATCACGACCATTGGATCGGCCCCGCCGGCAAACAGCGATGCGACTCCGTCGCGCAGCAAGCGGTCGCCCTCGTTCTCGAGGCGATGGATCTCGACGAGGTACGGTCCCGGCTCAGCTCCCGCGCAGAGCCGCTCGAGCGCCTTGACGATCTGCTCGTCGGCGCCGACGAGCACGTCGGCCAGTTCCACCGCCTGCTCCATCGCCGCCTCCACGCCGTACAGCTGTAGCAGGGCGGCTGTCTGCTCGGTGTGATCGAGAACGTCGTCGAGCGCCGTTGCGAGCACGTAGCCATCGTCGGCGTCGAACGGCAGGTGCAACCGTCGCCCGACGCCGTTGAGCCTGTGGATGATGTCATGGGTGATGCGATCGCCCTCTTGCTCAAATGCCTTCAGCTCGCCGACGAGCCCTGAGCCGTCGGGCAACTCGGTGAGCAGATCACGCAGGAGCAAGCCTGAGCGCAGGATGTTGCTGCCCGCGTTCTCCACGAGCGTGACAAGGGTCTCGTCGGCCGAGCGACGCAAAAAGGACATCCGGCAAGGGTAGGTGGACTGCCGAGCCCATGTCGTGCGCTTCACGACTTCTTCACGAGTAGATCACGACTTTGCAACCCCCCGGGTGTGCCGCGGTAGGACCCTAACGATTGGTGGCCGTGCACCAGGACAACGCAAGCATCCTTTATGCGGGTGAGCTGGAGATCAGAGTTGGCGAGGGTCTCGTGCTCGCCAACGGGCGTGCCCTGACGCTGTCGGTACGCGAGTTCGAGCTGCTCGTCGCGATGGCTGGTAGAGCAGGCGCGATTGTGAGGCGCGAGGAGCTTTACGGCTCGGTTTGGGGCGAGGAGTTGCGTGCCGGGGACCGCTCGGTGGACGTGTATGTGAGCAAGCTCAGGGGCAAGCTCGAGCGAGCGATGCCCGACCGCCGCTTCATCCACACGCATCCCGGATTCGGCTATCGCTTCCAGCCGCAGCCGTGGGGTAAGCCCACGGAGCTTTCACGAGATGTTCACAATGGGCACCCGGTCGAGTGACGAGACTGGACTGGCACTGGGTCGGCGCGGACCTGACACGCCCGCATACGGCTCAAAAAACCAGTCAGAGGAGAAGTCGTGAACAAAAACAAGATCGGCGCGCTCGCGAGTTGCGCGCTGCTCGCGCTGAGCATCGGCGCGTGTGGCAAATCCAGCTCCACGAGCTCAAGCAGTGGGGCGTCCGCGACCATCTCCGGCGCCGGCTCGACGTTCGCGGCCCCGGTCTACCAGCAGTGGGGCTCGGGCGTTTCAGGCCTGACGGTCAACTACCAGCCGGTCGGCTCGGGCGCGGGTATTACGGCGCTCGAGGGCAAGACCGTCGACTTTGGCGCCAGCGACCCGCCGCTGAAGCCGGCCGACATCACGACGCTTGAAAAGGTCGGTCCGGTCCAGCAGATCCCGATGTTCCTGGGCGCGATCACCGTCTCCTACAACGTGCCGGGCCTGCAGACTGGCCTCAAGCTGGATGGCACCACGATCTCCGCGATCTTCCTCGGCAAGATCAAGACCTGGAATGACGCGGCCATCAAGGCGCTCAACCCGGGGGTGACCCTGCCGAGCACCGCGATCACAGTGATCCACCGCTCGGACTCCTCTGGCACGACGGCCGGCTTTACCGGCTTCCTCACGGCGGTCGACGCCGAATGGAAGAGCAAGGTCGGAGAAGGCAAGGACGTGCAGTGGCCGACCGGCACCGGCGCGAAGGGCAACGCCGGAGTGGCCGGCGCCGTAGCACAGACCACCGGCGCTGTGGGCTACGTCGAGCAGGCGTACGCGCTACAGCACAAATTCACGACCGCGAGCGTGAAGAACAGCTCCGGCAAGTACGTCGAACCGACGCTCGCATCGACGAGCGCCGCGGCCGAAGGCATCGAAGTGCCGGCGAACCTCGGGTTCAAAATCAAAAACCCGTCCTCCCCGGCCGCCTACCCGATCACCTCGCAGACGTTCGTGGTCGTCTACAAGGACATGTGCAAGGCCGGCGTGCCCGGCGGCGAAGCTGCCGCCAAGGGCGTGGTGTCCTTCCTGAACTACGGTCTCGGCTCCGGCCAGAGCGTGCTCAGCCAGGCCGACTACGCCGCGCTACCGGCCGCGATCCTCGAAAAGTCGAAGGGCGCGGTGACCGAACTGCAGTGCAACGGAACAGCCATCACCGGCTGACCGGCAGCAGCCGGCCACCGCTGGATAGAGTCCCGAGCATCGTGACGCCAGCAGTGGAGATGGAGCCGAGCCACGCGACGCGTGGCTCGGCCTCCCGTTAGCGAACGAAGTGGAGAGCGCGGCACTCTCAGGCAGCGGCCGCTCGAGCCTCGAGCGCTCGCCGCTTGCGCGCCTCCCCGATCGCGCGCTGCGGTACGGGCTGACGGCGCTTGCGGCGTCGATCCTGGCGCTGATCGTCTACTTCTTCGTGAAGCTCGTCGGCGAAGCGCATCCCGCGTTCGCCAAGTTTGGGGTGCTTGGCTTTACGTTCGGGAACGAGTGGAACGTGAGCGCCGATCACTTCGGCGCGCTGGCGCTGCTCGTCGGGACACTTATCACGTCCGGCCTGGCACTTGTGATCGGGGTACCCGTGGCGGTGGCGACCGCGGTGTACGTGACCGAGCTGTGCCCGCCGCGCATCCGTGGCCCGGTCACCGTTCTGATAGAGCTGCTCGCGGCGGTCCCCTCGGTTGTGTACGGACTGTGGGGGATCTTTTTCCTGGCGCCCAAGCTGCAACCGGCCGAGCAGTGGGTGGCCGACCGCCTGTCGGGGGTCCCATTCATCGGGGGGGGGATCGTGACGATCCCCAACTACTTCATCACGGGGTTGGTGCTCGCGATCATGATTCTGCCGATCGTGAGCTCGATCTCGCGTGAGGTGATGAGCACGGTGCCCTCCGACCACAAGGAGGCGGCACTCGGACTGGGGGCCACGCGTTGGGAGATGATCCGCATCGCGGTGCTCCCGTACTGCCGCAGTGGGATCAGCGGAGCGGCGATGCTCGGCCTGGGCCGCGCGATCGGTGAGACGATCGCCGTCACGATCCTCGTGGGGGACGCGCCCGTGCTCGGTCACCACCTCTTCGGGCAGGGCTACAGTCTGGCGGCGGCGATCGCGAACGAGTTCGGGGAGGCCCAGGAACTGCATCGCTCGGCTCTATTCGCCGCGGGGCTCGTGCTGTTTGTGTTGACGCTGCTGGTCAACGTGATCGCGCGCCTGTTGGTGATGCGTGCCGAGCGCGGAGCGCGGCCAAAGCGCACCGCCGCGGAGCTCGCCGAGCCGGCGCCCCCGATCGGGATGTCCTCCGGCCTATGAGCGCGGACGATCACACGCTTGACCGCTTCGCCGTGAGCGCCGGCAGGCGGCGCAGGGATCGCATGGCGCGCAGCTCGATCCTGCTGGCGACGGGTGTGGCGCTGGTGCCGCTCGTGCTGATCGTGTACTACCTGCTGAGCAAGGGCCTGGGCTCGTGGAGCCCGAGCTTCTTCACGACCGATCCGACCGGCAACACGTTCTTCGCGAGCTCCTCGATCGGGGGGATCAAGAGCGCGATCCTCGGGACGATCGAGATCGTCGCCCTGGCGTCGGCGCTGGCGGTGCCGTTGGGACTCGGCGTGGCTGTATGGCTCGTGGAGTATGGGGGCGACAGCCGCTTTGCCCATACGGTGCGCTTCTTCATCGACGTGCTTACGGGTGTCCCGTCGATCATGTTCGGGCTGTTCATCTATATCGCGCTGATCGTGGGTACGGGGACCTCCTATGCCGGCTACAAGGGCTCGTTTGCATTGGCGCTGTTGATGCTGCCGGTGGTGACGCGCTCCGCCGAGGTGGTGCTGCTGCTCGTGCCCGGATCGCTGCGCGAGTCCGCGCTGGCGCTCGGGGCGCCCCGTTGGAAGGTGATCTTCAGGATCGTGCTGCCCACCGCGCTACCGGGCCTTGTCACCGGAGTCCTGCTCGCGATCGCCCGCGCCGCCGGCGAGACCGCGCCGCTGCTGTTCACCGCCGGCGCGACGCTCAAGACGAGCTATAGCTTGAATGGCTTCATGAATTCGTTGCCCATGCAGATATACACGGACGTCACATCTCCGACCACGTCCGTGGTAAACCGTGCGTGGGGAGCGGCCCTGACGCTCGTCGCCATGATCCTGGTTCTCAACCTGTTCGCACGCATGCTCGCGCGTAGGAGCAGCCTCGGATGAGCGCCGAGGAGCCCACGATAAGCGCAGATAAGCCTAGGATGAGCGCTGAGACGCACTCAATGCAAATGCTTGATCCAAGCCAAAGCCAACAAACCCCCAAGGCCACCCAAGTCACGCCTGCGGTCGCCGCGCACCCACGTGCGACCGTCCGCGACGGGCTCGCCGTGAGGCTCAAGAAGCTGCGCGCGTTCTATGGCGATGTCGAGCAGGTCAGGGGGATCGACCTCGCCTTCAACGCCAACGAGGTCACGGCGATCATCGGGCCCTCCGGCTGTGGCAAGTCGACGATGGTGCGCTGCATCAACCGTATGCACGAGGAGATTCCGGGAGCCCGGGCGGAAGGCAAGGTGTTGCTCGACGACTTCGACATCTATGACCCCACGGTCGACGTGGTGGCGGTGAGGCGCGCGATCGGGATGGTCTTCCAGAAGCCTAACCCGTTCCCCACCATGTCGGTGTTCGACAACGTGGCGGCTGGCTTGCGACTCTCCTCGCGCGGGCGCGGAGACCTACGCCACAAGGTCGAGATGGCGCTGCGCGACGCGGGGCTGTGGGAGGAGGTCAAGGACCGCCTCTCAGAGCCTGGGGCGGGCCTGTCGGGAGGCCAGCAGCAGCGCCTGTGCATCGCTCGCTCGCTGGCGGTCGAGCCCGAGGTGATCCTGATGGACGAGCCGTGCTCGGCGCTCGATCCGATCGCCACGCTGAAGATCGAGGAGTTGATCGAGCAGCTCAAGACACGAGTGACGATCGTGATCGTCACCCACAACATGCAGCAGGCCGCGCGTGTGGCCGACCGTACCGCGTTCATGCTCAGCGGGGAGCTGGTGGAGGTCGGCCCGACACAGCAGATCTTCACCAACCCTGGCGATCCGAGGACCGAGGAATATGTCACCGGAAAGTTCGGCTAGCGCGGCCACCGACAACGCCTCTCGCCTGACCCATCAGGTTGGCAGGCAGCACTTCCAGCAGCAACTTCAGGAGCTCGAGACTCGCGCGCTCGGGGGCCTCGACGTGGTCGTCGAGCAGCTGGATCGGACGCTCGAGGCACTCGCCCACCAGGACGTGGAGCTCGCCCAGATGGTGATCGCCGACGACGACCGCATCGACGGACGCTACCTGGAGGTTCACCAGGGGATCCTCTCGCTGCTGGCCACCCAGGCCCCTGTCGCGGGCGACCTGCGCCTGGTTGCGGCCCTGTTGCACGTGATCGTGCACGTCGAGCGGATGGGCGACCAGTGCGTGAACAGCGCCAAGCTGATCCCGCTGTCGGGCTATGAGCCCCCGGTGCGACCGGAGGTGCTCGAGATGATCCTCAAGATGGGCGCCTACGCACGCTCGGAGATCGTCCAGTGCAAGGCCGCGTTCTCCGGACGCGACGTCGGTCTCGCCGAAGACCTCGCTCGCCAGGACCGCGAGATCAACCGCCTGAACCGCCAGATCTTCCGTACAGCCCTTGAGATCGGCGACGACCCGGACACGCGCGAGTGGGCGATGCACATGATCCTCGTGGCCCGGGCGCTTGAGCGCATCGGCGATAACGCGGTGGATGTGGGCGAGCAGGTGGCGTTCGTCGTGACCGGCCTCTTCCGCGAGTTCTCAGACCAGTCGAACCCGCTGGGCAGCTGAGCTCTCCGACTCGAGCAACTCGACGGCTGCGAGGTATCCGAGGTATCGTCTGCTCGGGTCTAATCATGCTCATGCTACAGTATGAGCATGGCACTTGAGCATCGGCTGCAGATTCTGCTGGACGATGAGCGCCATCGGAGAATCCTCGCGGTCGCGCGTGAGCGTGGCGTGTCTGTCGCCACGGTGGTGCGCGAGGCCATCGATCGTGGGGTGAGCAATCCCGATGCGCAACGCCGCTCCGCCGGGCGCCGTATTCTGGACGCGGCGGATATGCCAGTTCCCGCGCCGGACGACCTGCACACCGAGCTTGAGCAACTGCGGAATCGCCGCGCATGATTGTCCTCGATACGACAGTCCTCGTCTACGCCAAGGGCGCCGAGCATCCGTTGCGAGATCCATCTCGCCGCTTGATCGCCGCAGCAGCCGACCGCGAGCTTGAAGCAACAACGACGGTCGAGGCCATTCAAGAGTTCGTGCACGTGCGCGCTCAACGCCGCGGACGGGCCGACGCGGTGGCGCTCGGAAACGACTACTCAGATCTCCTCTCCCCCCTGTTGATAGTTACCGATGACCATCTTCGTCACGGACTCTCGATTTTCGAGCACACAGAGCAGCTTGGCGCGTTTGACGCGATACTCGCCGCCGCCGCGCTGAGCAGAGGCGCTCAAGCGCTCGTCTCTGCCGATGCGGCGTTTGCCGCCATCCCCACCCTGTCGCACGTGATTCCCGACGAGCATGGCGTGAGGACTCTCTTGTCCTCGTGAGGCCGCCGCTCACAAGAAGCGCAGCCCACTCGGCGACCTGACGGGTGGATCTCCGTCTCGGGCAAGCTTGGCCCATGAACGCGCGGGCGCACCCTTATCTTGGAGGTCGGTCTGAGCGCAATCGCCTGTGAACATCCTGTGACTATCGTCTGCACCTCTTGCGTTTCGTGTCCGATGCGCATATACACTGCGCGCAGATGACGACGGGCATCCTCTCCAAGGATGAAGGGGTCGCTTCGAGCGCCGGGGGCACATCTTCTCTGCGCATCGCGGTACTCGACCGCGACAGCGGCTTCATTCAGGTCCTCGGCAAGCGCATGGACCGCCTCGGCTGGGAGCACCTGGTGCTCGCAAGCCCAGTTCAGGCGAACGCGGTGGCATCGATGCGATTGAGCGCGCTCGTCGTAGATCTCGCAGTGCTCGGTCCGCAAGCCTGGGAGTGGCTCGAGCGGCTCTGCGGAGCCCTCCCCGAGCTCGGCATCGTCGTTTGCACCGGGCCCTCGACCGTGGCCCAGCGCGTCCGCGGACTGCGCTTGGGAGCCGACGATTGGGTCACCAAGCCGTGTCACCCCGAGGAGATCATCGCCCGAGTCCAGGGACTTGTTCGCCGCCGTCGGCGCACAACGGGTCGCGGCGCCGCCAAGCCCTGCTTGGCGGGCGAGGTTGAAATCCGCTCTGACCACTTCCAGGCTTTCGTAGCCCAACAGAGCCTCGAGCTCACGCGACGCGAGTTCGAGCTGATCGAGCTACTCGCGAGCGGCGAAGGACGGGTGCTCGAGCGCGAGGACATCTACTCGCGCCTGTGGGGCTACGCAATGGTGCGCGGAGACCGCTCGGTGGATGTGTTCGTGCGCAAGTTGCGCCAGAAGCTGGAGAAGGCATCGCCCGGCTGGCGCTACATCCACACCCACTTCGGGATCGGCTACCGGTTTGCGGCCGAGCCGGGGGACGGCACCGCGATGGATAGCACCGCCGTGGACGGCACCGCCGTGGACGGCACCGCCGTGGACGGCACCGCCGTGG
>JBARJU010000341.1:0-21422 GCA_049800435.1 Solirubrobacteraceae bacterium | reverse complement strand
CGGCACCGATATGCACAGCGAAACCGTGCCCGTGTTCAACATCCCCGTAACGGATCGGGTCGTAGGCGGCTGCAGTGTTGTGAACCCAAATCTCTAGCGTTCTAGAGGCGGAAGCCGAAGGCAAGGTGTCACCGCTTTGAGAGACGACCTGGCCGTTTCCGAACACAGCCACGTTTGGCTCGTCAAGTAGCGGTCCTGGCCCTTCGTGCGTAACACTCGGAGCGTATGTGCCGTCGAGTCCGTTCCCCGAGTGGTCGAATGCCGTTGTCCCGCCGGTCTCGGTGAGAGGTAGATACAGGATCGGTTTGTCCGCAAGGACCGCCTCTTCGTACCGCGTCGGTGGAGCGGGACTCGTGCTTGGATCAGCACTGAAGCTCGCCGCATCGCCGACCGCGAAGGGATTGCTGGTCAGCGGGCCCTGGTACGCCTGGTTCGCGGCTGATGCCTCTGGGGCCCGCTCAACAAGCCCGACCACCAGCAGCACCATCATGCACGCAAGCCACCTTGAGGGTATACGCCGGAGAGCCCCGCCCATGAGTCCGAATGCCGTCACGTCCCCTCGCCGGGTTCGCGGCATGGATTCTGGTCCCCTGTGGATCATTAGCGTGTCCCTCGCCAGTGGATCGTCAGCCGCGCCGCGCCTTGGCGGACAGAACTCTACAGAAAGCTTGCTATTTGAATAGAACACTACAGAAAGCTCGCCACTTCGAGTGGCCTGACCTGCACGCTCATCCAGTTCGAACGAGCCGCGACTCCCCCTTTGGCCCCAGAAGGAGGGTCGTCGCGGAGCCTGGGCGCGCTTTCGAGTTGGACGAATCTCGAGCGTGAACGGCAGGACGCAAGCGCCACCCGCTTCGCCGGTGCAAGCGAGCGTGTAGCGAATCGGCTTTGCGGTCGCCGCTGCGGTATTTGTCGTCGGCCTGCCGATGGGAGCCAGCCGGCTCGCAGCCGGGCGATCCCCGGTGCGTGCGGCGACGACCCGGATGAGTAGCCTGTATGCAGGGGTTTCGCACGGCGGCCACCGGTGGCTCGCTGGACCTGACCTGTCGAGATACCGCTGGTTGCCGGCGGTTTTCCGTGGGTTTTGGACCACGGATAGGGGTCGTTGTCCAAAACCGAGGCGCTTTCAGAGCCGGCGCGAGTACAACACCTCTGTTACGTGAGGTACAATCCCTTCGTCATGTCGGGTACAATCCCCACGCAAGGACACCGCGAGCGGATCATCGAGAAGCTCGTGCAGGTACGCCTGCGCACCCACGGGGCCGTCCTGCTCACGGGTCCGAAGGCAGTCGGCAAGACGACCACCGCGCGCTGCTTTGCGGCCTCAGAGGTACGCCTCGACCAGGACCGCGCAGCGCTCACCGCAGCCCAGACAGACCCGCGGCTCGTGCTCGACGGCCAGCACCCCCGGCTGATCGATGAGTATCAGCTCGCCAGCGGAATTTGGAACGCCGTGCGAGGACGGATCGACGATCTCGGCGGCAAGGGCCTGTTCCTGCTCACCGGCTCATCCACCCCCGAGACCGAGGAGCAAAGTCACACGGGCGCGCGCAGGATCGCCGCCGTCCAGATGCGAACAATGACGCTGCTGGAGCGCGGCCTCTCGAGCGGCGCCGTCTCGGTGGGCGCGCTCCTCGACGGCTCCCCCGCTGAAGCCAAGCCACACAGGCTTAGCGTAACCGAGACGATCGAGGCGCTTTCAATCGGCGGATGGCCAGACAACCTCAGCCTCACAACGGCCGACGCTCTCGACGCGAATGCCGACTACCTCGACATGATCGTCCATACGGACGTCCCTCGCGTCGACGGGGCCCGACGCGATCCCGACGGAGTCCGACGCCTGCTCGCCTCCTACGCCCGCAACGTCGCGACCAACGCGAGCCTGCGGACAATCGCTCGCGCAGCGGAGAAACCACTTGGTGAGACCACCCTGCACGACTACCTGCGCGTGCTACGACGGCTCTTCTTGATCGAGGATCAGTCGAACTGGAAGCCACAACTGCGCTCGCGAGTGCGACTCGCAGCAACGCCGAAGCGTCACCTCGCCGATCCCTCGCTCGCAGTCGCGGCCCTCGGCGCCACGCCCCAGCGGCTCCTGGGGCCCGAGATCGAGCTAGCTGGGTTCCTGTTCGAG
Source organism: Solirubrobacteraceae bacterium (assembly GCA_049800435.1). Taxonomy (GTDB): domain Bacteria; phylum Actinomycetota; class Thermoleophilia; order Solirubrobacterales; family Solirubrobacteraceae; genus Palsa-744. The sequence continues at coordinate 19,288 of JBARJU010000341.1, read as the reverse complement.
TCACAGGCGATCCATGACCTGCGCGTCTACGCCCAGCCACATCGCGGGGAGGTCCGCTTCTACCGCGACAACAAGGGACTGGAGATCGACGCGATCATCGAGGCAGCAGACGGACGCTGGTTCGCAGCCGAGATCAAGCTGGGACACCACCGAGTGGACGAGGCGGCCGGCAACCTGCTCGCCCTCAAAGAAAAGCTCACACCCGCCACAAACGCCGCATGTGGTGCCCAACTCGTCATCGTCGCGGACAGCCCCACCTACACACGACCCGACGGCATCCTCGTCACCTCGCTCGCCTCCCTCGGCCCCTGAGAAGCCGCGATGAAAAGCTCGACCGGGAACCATCGGCGACGGAAGGGTTTGTCATTCAGTACGCCGGACGTTAGCGTGCATTCTGTCGATGAACGACAAGCGACTGGAAGAGCGTGTGAGGACGGTCGCCGAGGCCGCGCTTTCGGAGCGGGGGTTCGTCACGGCGATCGACGTTTTCCTCGGCGCGGCGAGGAGAAGATCGTGCGGCTGATCGACCCACGCGGACGGACGATTGCGAAGGCGGCGCCAGCGCGGGGCGGTTTTCGTCCTTTTCTCGCACGTGATCAAGAGCCCCTGGACCTGTTTGAACGTTGATCTCACGCTCCCATTCGCGTGATAGCAGTCGTCTCCCCCCATGCCGATCGGACGCTTGTGCGGACGAGCCTCGAGCACGCCTACTCCCAGGACTGGGCTTCCGCGCTGGCCTGCGTAAGCAGGCTCAGGTGAAGACGCACGCCGACTAGACCATCCAGTCGATGAAGCCAGGCTCAGGTGGCATCGTTGATGTCGCGGTGTGCAGGGTAGTTCAGCCCCTCGGACTTGCTGTCGATAACCGAGAGGTGGTGCTCAGCCGTCGACAACGCCGGGTTCTCGGGCGTGAGCTACGCGATCTTGTGTTTCGTGGCTGTTGCGTCGCTGGGGGCTTTCTGGGCCTCTCGTGGGCGCTGAAGGAGCATCGCGCCCATCCTGAACGAGTTCATGCGGCCTGCCACGCTCCCCGGTTCGCGCACTGTGTGAGCAGCGGTCTGTCGGCAGCGATGATGTCGTGGCTCGTCCCGGTACTCGTCGGGCTGATCATCGGCGCGCTTGTTGGCTACTTGGTCGCCTCGATGATCCGTTTGGGACAGAGACCGAGCGGAGCTTCTTTCACAGGTGGCGGTCGCTGGATACGCGCGCGCTACTTTGGCAAGTGCCAACGGTGTGGCTGCTCGGTGATGCCCGGCGATCGCATCCGTCACAGCCCCGGGCACGTGCTGTGCACCAGCTGCGGGGAGCGCTGAGAGCAGTCCAGCTTTACCGCGCACCCGCACCGTCGAGCACGTACGAACCTCGCCGGGCGCAGAGCAAAGTTCGCCGCGGCGCTCGCTAGACAGAGCGCGCCGGCCGGATGAGCGCTTTCCGCAACGCCCGGTGGGAGCGAGCGTAAGCCGATCGTCATTCGGTCCGCTCGGAAGTCGTCCAACTCGGGCGTCTGCTCGGGTCCAGCGTCGACGCTCGCTCAGCCTCAGAAGGCGGTAGCCACAGGGTCTGCGTGATACTTCGTTGCCTGATGTCTGAGGAGTCCACGACCCCCGATCCGGTTGAGCTTTTGAGCAGGGCGCTTGAGGCTGCAAATCGTCGTGATCTCGACGCGGCGGCCAGCAGCTTCGCCGAAGATGCGACCTTCGACGGGAGGGCGTTGGGGGACCACTTCCAGGGGCGGGTGGCCATTCGCAGCTTCCTTGAGGACTGGTTTGGCACGTACGAGGAGTTGGAGTTCGGGCTTGAGGAAGTCCGCGACCTCGGCAATGGTGTTGTGTTTGCCGTGGTCGTTCAGAACGGTCGTCCGGCTGGCAGCGCCGGTCACCTTCGACAACGCGAGGGATGGGTATTCGTCTGGGTACGAGGCTTGATCGCACGCCTTACGATCTCCGAGGTCGACGAGGCCCGTGCTGCCGCCGAACGCCTCGCGCAGGAGCGGGGGTAGGCGATGCCGCAGGAGAACGTGAGATTGGTTGAGCGCGCGATCGCGGCGATCAACGCGAGGGACATCGAGAGCTATCGCGCCTGCTGCACTGAGGACGTCAAGTTGGAGACGCCAATGGCCGCCGTTGGAGGGGTGTACGAAGGAATCGACGGCATCAGGCGTTTCCTGACGGACGTCGAGGAAGCCACACCCGATTTCCGGATGGAGCTTGACGGCGTGGAAGAGGTCGATAGCAAGCGGGTGATCGCGTTCCTGCGCAATAACTCCACAGGCCGAGCCAGCGGCATTCGCATGGCATGGCCTCAAACCAACGTGTACGACCTGATCGACGGCAAGATCAGCCACGTTCGCATGTTCGTCGACCGTCAGGAGGCCCTCAAAGCCGTAGGGCTGGAGGAGTAACGGACAGGAGCAGGTGCCCCATGAGACGGCGACGTCGGCGAACGCCCGACACGAGTGCTCCGTCATGGACGCGAGCATGTCGGTGAGAACCGCCGAGACTGCTGAGATGGACGATCCCCGAGAGCATCGGCGGCGGTGGAAGAGGGCTTACTCTGACGTTCTCTCGAGTGGAGGTGAGCGGCAGCTCGTGTTTGGTTGCGCGCCCAGGCGCGAGCGCCGGCCGTTAGCGTCGGGCAGCGTCTGAGCCCGCCAACTCGCGGGCGCGTGCTGCCAGGTGGATGACTCCCAGCTCGTCGTACTCGTTCGCGGCCTGCTCGAGCGACACAAGGGCTGCTTCGCGGTCATCCTCGAGTAGTCGCTGGCCGAGCAGCAGGTCGCAGCGGGCGGCCTCCAGTGGGCGGCCGAGGTTCTGCCAGGCTTCGTGGGCGCGCTCGAGTTCGGTCAGCGCACCCGGCAGGGGCCCGACGATGCCCGCGGCTTCGATCGCGGCCGCCTCGCCAGCGGGGTAGCGGACGCGGTCGGAGAGCTCAATCGCCTCCTGTGCGGCCTCGCTCGCCTTCTCGTGCCGACGGGCGAGCGTGTGTAGGAGGGCCTGTGCGGAGTTGGCCTGGATCGATTGCGCGATCAGCCCGGCGCTCTCGCAGACGTCAAGCGCCTGCGAGAGCGCGGTCTCCGCGCCCACGAGCTCGCCCTGGTCGCGGAGTGTGTTCGAGAGCCCGTACAGCGCGTCGAAGCACACCTCCGACCAGCCGATCTGCTCCGCTAGCTCGTGGGCGCGTCTGTACGAGCTCTCGGACGCCTGCCACTCTCCGCTGCGCCACTGCAGTCGCCCGCGGAGAGCGTAGGGCAGGCAGAGCTTGCCGATCAGGCCCTCACGCTCGGACAGTTCCGCGCTGGCGTCACTCGAGCGCACCACCGTCTCCCAGTCGGCCGCATAGAGCGCCAACTGCGCGACGGCGGCGTGCAGCTCGATCTCGGCAGGCACGTCTCCGACCTGCCGTGCGAGTGCGAGCGCCTCGCGGTAGTAGTCGCCCGCGGCCGGGTAGTCGCCGTCGGAGGTCTCGAGGTGATGGCCGAGTGCCATCAGCGCTAGGACCGTCTCATGCGCGTCGGACCCGCGCGCAAGCTCGACTGCGCGCTCCAGGTTCTCACGCGCCTTGGCAGTGTCTCCGATGCGCCCGAAGACGCGACCGAAGATGCCATGTGCGCGGCTCGCGGCGCGAACCTCGCCGAGGCGCTCGGCGAGCCGCAGCGCCTTCTCTGAAGCGTAGATCGCCAGCATGTTGTCGCCCGTCTGCATATACAGCCACGCGGCCTCCTCATACAGGCGCACGAGCGCGAGCGACGGCTCGCCGTCCTTGATCAGATTGATGCCTCGCTGGTGGTGCTCGATCGCCCTTTTACGCTCTCCCTTGTGGGCCAGCCCAGCGCCGATCTTTCGGTGTAGCTCGGCGACGTGCTCGAGATCCTCTCGCGCGCCGTGGTGGTCGAGCGCCCGTCCCCAGACCTCGATCGCAGCATCCACCCGACCGAGCCGCAGGGCGACATCGCCCTGCTTCTCCAGGAGGCGGGCGACCGCGTCGGCATCCTCGCCGGCCTGCTCGAGCGCAGCCTCGTAGTTGGAGAAGGCGTCCGCGTTGGAGTAGAAGGCGGTTGCCGCGTCGCCAGCGGCCTCCAGGTAGGAGAGCGCCTTTGCGCGGTAGGGCGCCATATCGGCGGCTGCCAGGCCGAGCTCACCCCCGAGCTCCGCCGCTTTGCCGTAATGCTCGGCGAGCAGCGCAACGACCTCCTCGACACGCTCCCCGGCGCCGTCCTCGATAAAACAGGCCACCTCGAAATGCTTCTGCGCTCGCACGGCCTTCGGGAGCATCTCGTACGCCGCATCGCGGATCAGCGCGTGCTTGAACGCGAGCTCGGGCTCGCCGGCAAGCGCTGTGCCCTCGCCGGCGACGATGATGTCCTTGTCTCGCAGTGCCCTAAGAGCCTCCGCCAGATCGCCCCCCTCAGCTTCCGCGACAGAGGTCAGACCGCCCTCCCAGAATGTCCGCCCGATCACCGCCGCGTGCGCGAGCAGGCGCCGCTGAAAGGGCTCCAGCGAGTCCAGGCGGGCCGCGAGCAGAGCCTGCACCGTGGCTGGAAGCTCGGCGGCGCTCGCACCCTCCTCCTCGGAAAGGCGGCGCACCATCTCCTCAGCGAACAAAGGGTTTCCCTCCGCACGGGCACCGCAGCGACCACGCCGTCCCTGGGGCCGGCGCCACGCATCAGCGAGGAGATCAGCTCACGCGTCTCGCTCTCGCCGAGCGGCTCCAGGAAGATGGTCGTGGAATCGCGCCGCACGCCCCCCCACCCGACACGGCGCTCCAGTAGCTCTTCCCTGGCCAGACAGATCTGAAGCACCGGTGCCCGCACCCATTGCACCAGATGCTCGATCAGATCGAGCATCCCCTCATCCGCCCAATGGATGTCCTCCCACACAAGCACCAGCGGCCCATCACGCGCGAGGCCCTCCACACACGAGCGCACGGCCGCGAAGAAAACTTCGCGCGCCTGCTGGGCATCCTCCCGCTCGGCGTCCACGGGTTCATCCGGTCTCTCGATCCCGAGCAGGCGACCGACCACGGCCGCCTTTGACGCTGCGGACCGGCTGTCTGACCCCGAGCCATCGAGCAGCTCACCGATGCGGGTGGACAGCTTCTGCCACGCAGCTGCAGGAGGATCGCCGTCGACGATCGCGCACTCGGTGCGAATGACCTCGCCGAGTGGCCAGTAGACGATGCTCGACCCATACGGCAGGCAACGCCCGTGGCGCACCAGCGGCCGGGCCTCCCCACTGTGCAGCTCCTGCTCGAACTGGCGCACAAGCCGCGACTTCCCGACGCCCGGATCGCCGATGACCGTCGCCAGATGCGGTCCGCGCTTGCGCTGCACCCGAGCAGATCGTGGAGCTGAGCGAGCTCGGCGGCGCGGCCCACGAGTGGAGCTCGCACGGGGCCCGTCGAGGTGGCGCCCGCCAGCTGCCCGTCGCCGCCAATCGCCTCCCAAGCAGGGACCGGCTCGGTCTTGCCCTTGAGCGCCAGCGGCTCCGCCAGAGCGCTGTAGTTGATCGTCTCGCGGGTTGCCTGGTAGGTCGCCTCACCGACGGTCACGCTCCCAGGATGCGCAGCCGCCTGAAGCCTCGCTGCCACGTTCACGGTGTCGCCGATCACCGTGTAGCTGTCCCCGACGTGACCCGCGAGCACCTCGCCGGTATTGATACCCACACACAGCTCGAACGTGACCCCGTGCTGGGCCGCCAACGGCTCATTGACCTCGCCCATCGCGGCCTGCATACCCAGGCCGGCGCGCACCGCGCGCTCGGGGTCATCGCCGTGCGCGACCGGAGCGCCGAAGATCGCCATCACGTTGTCGCCGATGAACTTGTCGACATACCCACCGTAGGCAAGGACCTCCTCACCGAGACGCCCGAGAATCCGCTCAAGCTGACGCTTCACGGCCTCGGGGTCCAGCCTCGCCGCGACGGCCGTGTAGCCGGACAGGTCCGCGAAGAGGACCGTTACCATGCGGCGCTCATCAAACGTCGGTGGTGCAAGAGCGACACGTGGCGCATCCGCGTCAACAGCAGTGCTCTGCTTCGCGGCTGGCTCGCTTGCGGCGCTCGCCGCATTCAGCGGAGCGCCGCAAGTCATACAGAAGCGTGCCCCCTCGGGCACCGGCTCACCGCACGACTCGCAGCGCCGCTCAAGTGGTGCTCCACACGCCATACAGAACCGCGCCTCGGCGGGACTCTCAGCAGAACACGCCGAACAGCGACCCATAGGGCTCAGCTCAAGATCGCAAGAGTCATGGACATCGCTGCGAGTATCACCGATCCCCCGCATGCCGGCGTCTGAGCGTTTTGGTGGGCGCGAACTTGCGTATCGTCCAACTCAGCAGTCTCGGCGATCTTCAACGACACGCTCGCGTCCATGACGAAGCACTCGTGTCGTGTGTTCTCCGACCTCGGCCTCACACCGAACACAGGCAGGTGACCGCTACTGCTCCAGCCCCATTGCTTTGAGGGCTTCGGCGCGATCAAAGTACGCCCGGAAACGCCAGGTCCTGTCGCCGCGAAAGTCGAAGATGGCCGCGTAGGGCTGATCCACCGGAGCGCCGCTGCCCTTGCCGCGTCCCTTGAGCCTACCCAGCAAAAGCACCCGATCACCGAGATCACGATATTCCTCAGCAACGCTTTGGAGCTCCTCCCAGTTCTCGCGGGTATCCGCGGCGAACCTTTCGGCGCCCTCGCGTCCTCGGTAGCAGCCGCCTTCGTAGGCCTTCGTCAGGGCTGGCCACCACTCGAAGTCAGGGGTCGCGAGCTCGGCGAACACGGTATCGACGTCGCGCCGGTTGTAAGCGTCCGTGACTCGCTTGGCGATCTCCACGTTCTCCGCCGACATCGCCTACCCCCGCTCCTGCGCGAGGCGTTCGGCGGCAGCACGGGCCTCGTCGATGTCGGTGTAGTTCGTGATTCGCGCAATCTTGCCGTCCTCCCACACGCTGACGGTTCCGTAGCGCAGCTGAACCTCACCGCTGCTGCCGACTGGACGGCCCTTCTGAACGAGCACGCGAAAACCAACTCCGTTGCCAAGATCGAGAGTCTCCTCGGCCTCGAACTCGCTCTCCTCGTAGGAGGTCCACCAGTCCGCAATGAAGCCACGCGCCGCCGCCTGCCCCTCAAAGACGCCCATACCCACCGGCGACATGTCATACACGGCATCCGACGCGTAGAAGGCCACGACCGCATCGGCGTCGCCTCGATTGGTAGCTGCGGTGAGCCGCCTCTGCAACTCCACTAGATCGGGGGTCGTGGACTCGTCGGGCATCCTCCGGTGAGTATCCCGGACCGCTGCATCCGGACCTAGTCGAGCGTTTGGCGGGCCGGGATACTCACTGCTATCGCGTTTGACGACGGCGCACATCGCCCGACCTCAGACCACTGCTACCGCCGGGCTAAGCGAGTGCCTGGCGTGTGGGCGGCGGCCAGCCCGAGGAGTAGGCTGCGTCTGTAGATCAAGCCAAGTCAAGACGGGAGGACACTTGAGCACTACAAGCCAGGATCAGATGCCGCTTGACGAGCTGGGCGTCGCCGACCGCGCCAACTTCCAGCAGGGGCCGCCGCTTGAGCTCTTTCGGCGATTGCGCTCTGAGTGCCCGGTCCACTGGTCCAGCGGCATCGCCGAGTTTCCCGACGAAGACGGCTTCTGGTCGGTGACGACCGCCGAGGACGTGTTCGAGGTCAGCCGTGACTGGCAGACCTACTCCTCGGAAGTCGGCGGCTTCACCGCGTCCAACGCAGGCCTGTCGTTGGAGATGCAGCAGGCGATGTTCATCGGTATGGACCCGCCCAAGCACGACCGGCTGAAGGCGCTGTTCCAGCGTGGCTTCACGCCGAAGCGGATCGCCGAGCACGAGGACGCGATCCGCGCGATCACGATCGAGGTGCTCGAGCGTTTGGAGGGCCCGCCCGCCCGGGAGACCTGCGATCTCGTCAACGACGTCGCCCAGCCGGTGGTGGCGCGGGTGATCGGCAGCTTCATGGGCCTCTCGCCCGAGGACGATGAGGCCTGGGCGAACCTGATGAACGCGATCGTCGGCGCGGGCGACCCGGACGCGACGCCGGAGGGTGCGCAGAGCGTGATGGAGCGCGAGGTGCCCGAGGTGTTCGCGCGCTGCGGCAAGCTGATCGCCGAACGACGCGCGGCGCCGACCGATGACCTGACGAGCGTGCTCGTGCACGCGGAGCTCGACGGCGAGCGGCTCGAGGACCACGAGATCGTGATGGGGTTCCTGCTGCTGATGGCCGCCGGCAACGACAGCACCAAGGCGACCTACTGCAGCGGCATGCGCGCGCTGATGGAAAACCCCGAGCAGCGACGGATGGTGCTCGAGGACCCCTCGCTGGTGCCGGCGGCGGTCGAGGAGTCGCTGCGCATGTTCCCGGCGTTCGCGCACTTCGCCCGCACGGCCACACGCGACACCGAGCTGCACGGGCAGCGCATCCGTGAGGGTGAGAAGCTGGTCATGTGGTACCCGTCGTCCAATCGCGATGAGACGCGCTTCCAGGACCCCGACCGCTTCGACCTGACGCGCTGGTCGAACGGGGGATGCTCGCCGGAGGCGAGTGTCTCCCCGCTTCGGTCCGAGCACCAGGCGTTCGGCGCTGGCGGCCGGCACTTCTGCCTGGGCACGGCGCTCGCGCGACTGGAGCTGCGGATCCTGATCGAGGAGACGCTCAAGCGCTATCCCGAGATCCAGATCGCCGGCGAGTGCACCTACGTCGAGTCAGCGTTCGCCAACCAGCACAAGACGCTGCCCGTGCGACTGGAGCCCTGACGATGGAGCTCGAGCTCTCCCACGAACACGACAACGTAAGAGGCGGCCCGTAGCATCCCGGCCCATATCCGGACCGGACGGCTAAGACGTTCTCGGGGAGCCCATTCGGGGAGCGCGTGGGTCCCCTTTACGCCGGCCGGTGTGACTCGGCGCCGACGATCGCAGTCCGGGTCGACTCAGGCCGCGCGGGCCCTCAGTCAGTTGGCGTATCACGGCCTCATCTACAGCCCCCGCAGAGGACTCTGGCTTCTGGGTGACCCCCTACTCCGTGACGCCCTCACCAATCTGGACCCCCAAACCGAGCTTCGCGCTTAGCGGTCCCACTGGGCTTCGAGCACTCCCTCCAAGTACCCGAGTCTGTGGTCAATCTGGCCACGCAGAACGTCGCAAAAGTCATCGAACATGGGGACTGTGAACGCGACGTCACCATGAGCAGGGCTGTACACCATTCCCTTCTGGATCAGGGCCGAGCGGCGGGGGCCACGCTCTCGACCTTCACGCCCAATCGGGCCGCTATATCGCCAGACCGATGCGGCCCCGCACCTGTGCGCGGGCGGGCTCACCGCGCGCGCTAGTCGCGCTCGTGCATACACCGAAAGCAAGTATTGTTACGAGCCAATGCCGACGGGCAGCTTGCGACAAGCCAGGCTCATTCTCACGCTCGCGCTCGCGCTCGCGCTCGCGGGGACTCTGCTCGCGGCCGGGCAGGCGCAAGCGACGGACTTCACATGGACGGGCGGCTCCCCCGAAGCGAACTGGTCCGCCGGCACCAACTGGCAAGGCCACACCCCGCCAAGCGGGACGGTAGGGACGCTGAGCTTCCCCGAACTTACGGTCCCGTTCGAAGAATGTACAAAACTGGCCGCCACTTGTTATCAGAGCAAAAACGATGTATCCGGGTTGAACGCAAACGCCATGACCTTCGGCCCGTTCAGTCTAAGTCTTGGGTACAACTTCACTGGCACCGGGCTGACACTGGGCAGTGGTGGCTTGAGCACTTCAGGGCTTGGAGACGCCCAAGGAACAATCTCCTGGGGCATACCGCTTACTCTCGGCGCATCTCAGACCTGGTCATTGGACCAGGCTCGGCTAGAGCTTGAAGCGGAAGTAACTGGCTCGACAGCACCGCTCACCGTTCAATTCGGATTCCTGGGCGGACTCATCGTAAGCAAGCGAGTTGACGTCGGCCCGATCACGCTCGCCGGGAGTCCTGCCTACGGTGGGGCTGTCGAAATTTACAACGGGAGCCTGAACGCGACAGATAGGAACCCCGTCCAACTGACAGAAGCCACCCTCGCGGTGCCCAGTATCTTCTACCGGCGCACCACAATCGCGTCCACCGGCCCGCTCACTCTAAGTGGGGAGAGCTCCATCCTTCTAGGAGAACCTCTCGCCGTCGCCGGCTCCGTGAAACTCGACGAAGCCAGCGGCGTGAGTATCGGCATCGCGGCCGCGCCGAACCCAAACGGAGAGCTGACTGCCACCGGCAATGTTAACCTCGCCAACGCGTCACTCCTGCTTAACGACTACAGTTGCGGCGCCGCCCTGGCGCCCGGTGAAGTACACACGCTCGTTACGACCACAGGAACCCTGACCGGAACGTTCGGTGGTATACCTAACGGCAGCATCATCCCGGTAGCGTCAGGAGGGGACGGTTGCCTGACCGACCCGCCAGTAAGGATCAACTACACGTCTCATTCTGTGACGGCCACCGCGGTACAGGTGGAACCAATCGGGGGAGCGCCCGGCTACGGCGAAATGGCCGCAGGCGGGCATAACCCTTCTGAGTTCTGTCTCATGTGCTTTATGGGCAAACTCATCTCATTCTTTTTGCCGGTCGACGCCCCAACCGGCAACTTCTGGCACACGTTCAACGATCTAAGCGTTCCCGGCCGCGGGATCCCGCTCGATTTGACACGCACCTACAATTCAACGTCGGCGGCGACCGACAGCCCGTTTGGCTTCGGCTGGTCGTTCCCGTATGGCATGTCGCTCAGCTTTCCCGACGCGACACATGTTCTCGTCAACCAGGAAAACGGCTCGCAGGTCACGTTCACCGAAGGGGCTGGTGGGACCTATACCGCGCCGCCGCGCGTAACCGCTGCTTTGACGCACAACGGGGACGGCTCGTGGACGTTCTTGCGAAGACACAAGGACGCCTTCACGTTTGACGCCAGTGGCAAGCTGACGCAGGAGAAGGACCTGAACGGTTATGTGACAGCCTTGGCGTACAACGGGTCCGGGCAGCTCAGTACTGTCACCGACCCGGCAGGTCGCAAGCTGACCTTCACCTACACCAGCAACCGCATAAGCTCGGTGACGGACCCGCTCGGGCGCGTTGTGAACTATGCCTACGACGGCGAAGGCAACCTCACGGACGTCACTGACGTAAACGGCGGGAACACTCACTTCACCTACGATGCGTCGCACCGCATGCTCACCATGCGGTTCCCAAATCAAGCTCCCGGAGTCGCCGGCTCGACAGGTTCCCTCGTGAGCAACAAATACGACAGTCAGGGACGCGTCGTCGAACAGACCGACCAGCTCGGGCGCAAAACACAATTCTCCTACGCCGGGGAACCGTTCGGCAAAGCGGGCGGCAGCACAACCATCACCGACGCCAAGGGCAACGTGACCGTGCAGGACTACCAGTTCGGGGAGCTTATCTCCGAGACCAAGGGGTTTGGGACGCCCCAGGCGGCGACTTGGACGTTCGGCTATGACCCGACGACACTCGGCATGACGACCGTGACCGACCCCAACGGGCACACCACGACCTCGACCTTCGACAGCGAAGGCAACACCCTCACCACGACTGACGCGCTCGGCCGGACCACCACGAACACCTACGATTCCCTTAACGATGTCCTGACGACGACCGACCCGCTCGGGGTCACGACGACGAACACCTACGACAGCCAGGGCAACCTTCTCAGCCGGGCGCGACCCCTCAGTGGGACCTCCGAAATCCAGACGACGACCTTCGCTTACGGCGACGCGTCTCATCCCGGCGACGTCACGGCCATGACAGACCCCGAAGGCAAGGAATGGACGTACGCCTACGACGCCTACGGCGATCGAGCGTCAGTCACAGACCCTCTCGGCGACAGTGCCAGTTCGACATACAACATGCTCGGCTGGCTGGCGAGCACGACCAGCGCGCGCGGCAACGCCAAAGGAGCCAACCTGGCCAGCTTCACCACGACATTCGCCCACAACAACTTTGGCCAGCTCACGGAAACGGTCGACCCGCTCGGACACAAGACGATCAGCCGATACGACCCCGACCAGAACCTCATCGCCTCCACCGACGCCAACGGCAACACGACGACCTACACATACGATAGCGCCGACGAGCAGACGGCCACACACCGAGCCGACGGCACGACCCTACAAACGACGTACTGGCCTGACGGCACAACCAAGGAACAAATCGACGGCGCGGGTCACGCCACCAGCTACGAATACGACCCGCTTGGACGCGTGTCGTCGGTCACAGACCCGCTCGGGCGCACAACCAGCTACGGCTACGACCCAGCGGGCAACAGGCTCACTCTCACCGACCCCGAAGGGCGCGTCACCACGACAGCCTACGACGCCGCCAATGAGCCAACGTCAATCGCCTACAGCGACGGCAAGACGCCGAACGTCACCGGCATTACCTACGACGCCGACGGACAGCGAACGGGGATGACCGACGGCAGCGGCGCATGGTCGTGGACTTGGGATTCGCTGCACCGCCTAACGAGTGTCGCCGAGGGCAACAACGGCACCGTCAACTACCACTACGACCTGCGCAACGACACCACGACGATCGGCTATCCAGACGGTCATTCGGTGACCCGCGGCTACGACGACGCCGGCCGGTGGACGAGCGTCACCGACTGGTTGGGCAACACGACCAACTTTAGCTACGACGCGAACAACAACCTGACCTCAGAGACACTGCCGAACGCGACGGGTATCACCGACACCTCCACGTACGCCGCCAACGACACGCTCAGCTCGATCAGCGACAAGCAGGGGGCGAGCACGCTCCTGCAAGCCAACTACACGCGCGACGCAAACAGCCAAGTTACGGGTGACAGCTCGAAGCCGGCACCCGAAGGCGGGTACGGGTACAACACGCTCAACCAGGTCTGCTACACGGGCAGCGGTACCGGTTCATGCGCGTCTCCGCCATCCGGAGTCTCTCAATACCAGTACGACAGCGCGGATAACCTGACAAGGATAGGGACCGCCACCCAAACCTTCGACGCCGCCAATCAATTGACCAGCACGACAGCACCAGTCGAAGTGGAACCTGTGATTACGCACGAACCCGTTCTCGAACCGCCGGTTATCCATAACGAAATCGTGCCCGGCCCCCACAGGGAACAAGGCCTACCATCCGTGACAAGCGGCAAGGTCGCCTTCTCTCATACCAATGGACATGGCAGCGCGGTGTCGCAGGTCGTCTCGACTGGCGGCGCGAACGGGCTGCTCTTGGCGTTTGTGTCGACGAGGGAGTTCAGGCGTGGGGAACGAAGCGTGGTCAGCGTCAAGGGCGCCGGACTCAAATGGCGCGCGGTGACTAACGGTTCGTCGTCGAACGGCTACCTTTCGGTCTGGCAAGCCAGAGCCCCGAAGCCTCTGAAGCGGGCACACGTCAGCGTCAGATTGCACCGGACCGACGCGCCCGCGGCAGTTGCCGTCGTCGGCTTCGACGGTGGAGCGTCGGTGGTAGGCGCAGCGCGGTCGAGCCACAATTCTGGCACTCCTAGCGTCGCGCAGACGGTTCCCGCGGACACGGCCGTATGGGCCGTCGGCCAAGACGCCCTGCGCCACGCCAAGCTCAAGCCGCTGCGAGGACAGAAGGTGCTCGGCGAGGTCAATGCGCCGGGGAGCGCTACGTCGTGGCTTCAGAGCGCAGCGCCCTCCTCTGCTGGGCGGTTCGTGCTGGGAGACTCGGCGCCAAGGTCATCGAGCTGGATGCTGGGAGCGGTGACGATCCAGGAGCGGCCGAGGGGGAGGGTCGCCCGGCGCTCCGCCGCTCTAACAGCGGGACCGATCGCATCGTTTAGCTCGCCGCAAGGCGCCGCCGCGGTGGCCGCTCGGACACCGGCGTACACAGTGAACCAAACCAGCACTTTCTCTTACGACGCCGAGGGCGATCGCACAGGATTCACCACGAGTGGCGGAGCATCGCAAACGCACTCGTATAACCAAGCCCTGGAGCTGACAGGGGTCGGCCCGGAAGTCTCATACGCCTACAACGGTGACGGGCTGCGCACGTCCAAGGCCGTGGGCGCGAGTAAGACATCGTTCGCATGGGACATCGCGGGCGAACTGCCATCCCTTCTTGAAGACGGAACCAACGTCTACGTGTACGGGCCAGGTGGGCTCCCGTTGGAGCAGGTCAGCGGTAGCACTCCCCTCTGGTTCCATCACGACCAACTCGGCGGCACGCGCCTTCTCACGGATGCGACCGGCGCGGTTCAGGCGACATACTCTTACACCCCATATGGAAGTGTGGCGAGCTCTACAGGTCCCGCATCTACACCGCTACTCTACGCAGGCCAATATCGCGACAGCGAGAGTGGGCTCTATTACCTGCGTGCTCGATACTATGACCCGGTAACGGGCCAGTTTCTAACCGTCGACCCAGCGGTAGCGACGACCAAAGCACGTTACGGTTATGCTGGCGAGAACCCCTTGAATTGGACAGACCCATCGGGGTTGAAGCATAAAACATGGGAGCAAATTCTTATCGGGATCATCTCGCTCCTGCCTGGGCCAGGACAGCCGGCCGGCCTTGGCGGCGGCAACCCCGACCAAAAACCGGTAATTCAGCAACCGGGACCCGCACCACCCGGGATAAATGGGTCCCCCAATCCAGGGCCAACGCCGTCACCCGGCACCCAGTTCACCGGCACCGTCACCAACCCCTTTTCCGGGAGCGTGGGCCTTGGCATTGGGAATGTCACTAATGGTATTAGTAACGGTCCCACGACGGGCCTTGGCGACAATGGGTGGCTGTTCACCTCCTCGTACAGCATAACCTCTGATTCGACAGCTGCTGCCTGTAAATTGGCCCTAACTTACTAAGGGCCCCTCGAGGCCGCGGAGCCCACGAAACTCCTCGAGAACACCCTCCTCTCGGTGAACATCGCGCTGGTCAACGAACCGGCGATGTTGACCGACCGCATGGGCATCGACATATGGGGGGTCGTCGACGCCGCGGCAACCAAGCCCTACGAGTTCATGCGCTTGCAGCCAAGCGTAGGCGACATCCGCAAGTCCGCCGCCCTGAAGATCCTCACCCTGCTCTCCGCGCTCCGCTCCCGACCCCACCGCCATATCGAAGCGCTCCATCCTCTCCACACCACAGAACCACACTCCGGCCGACATCCAACCTTCTGAATCGTCTGATACGGTTTACGCGAGACAGCTCGACGCCGAGCGTTATGTCCCCGAGGGGACTGAACGCGTACCCGCCGCGCCTGCCTCGCCCAGGCGGGCATCGCCCGTTGGCAACCGAGAAGGGACGGAAGAATGGCTGGGACCTGGCAAGCCTTGACGCATCAACCGACGTTCAATACCAGCACGATGATCCAGCTGTCTGACGGCCGGATCATGGTTCAGGAGGAGGCAACGCCGCACTGGCACGCGTTGACTCCCGATCACACCGGCAGCTACGTCCACGGAACGTGGACGCCGCTCGCGGACATGAGCTTCTGGAGGCGCTACTACGCGTCCGGGATGTTGAAGGACGGCCGCATCGTGGTGATCGGCGGGGAGCAGAGCGGCGCCGGCGGTGACACCAACAGGGGTGAGATCTACGACCCCGTCGCGGACACGTGGAGCCCGATACCGTCACCGCCCGGTTGGGCCCAGGTGGGTGACGCCACTTGCTGCATCCTCCCAGACGGGTGCCTCATGATCGGTGCCCTGCTGACGTCCGACTGCATCATCTACGACCCGGTGGAGAACGACTGGACGCCTGCGGCGAGCAAGGCGGTTCGCTCGAACGAGGAGACCTGGGTACTGCTGGCGGACGACACGATCGTCACCGTACAGTGCTTCGCGCCGTACCTGACCGAGCGCTACAGCATCTCCTCCAACGCGTGGAAGGACGAGGGACCGCTACCGGTCAATATCGTCGATCGGGCGATGCACGAGATCGGCCCGGCGATGCTGATGTACAACGGCCAGGTGATTTACTTCGGCGCGGCCGACGTCAGCGGCTATGGGACAACGGCGATCTACACGCCGCCGCCGACGTACACCGGGACCGGCACCTGGGTGCAGGGCCCGAACATTCCGAAGGTCGGCAGCAAGACAATCGTGTGCAACGACTGCCCGGCGAGCCTGCTCCCGAACGGCAAGGTCCTGGCGGCATGCGCGCCATTCGTATTCAACGACTGGGGCTCCCCGATCTACTTCATCGAGTACGACCCGTTCACCAACACGATCAGCCACGCGCCGACGCCACCCAACAATGGGGCGCAGCTGTACTGGAGCCGGTTCATGCTCACTCCAACGGGACAGGTGTTGTTCAGTCCGGGCTCGAGCAACGTCCAATGCTACACCCCGGACGGCGGGCCTCAGGACGCGTGGCGGCCGGTGATCTCCTCGATCGAGCATCGGCCGGGAAAGGCGGAGTACCTCATCACCGGAAGGCAACTCAACGGCCTGTCGCAGGCCAACCTTTACGGTGACGATTGCAATTCCGCCACAAATTATCCATTGGTTCGGCTCCATGACGCCCATACCGGCGAGGTGCACTTTGCTCGTACGCACGACTTCAGCACGAGGGGCATCGCCGCCGGCGCTCCGCAGTCGGTGAAGTTCTCAGCCGCGCACATCCCGCACGGCCGGTACGAGCTGTGCGCGATCGCGAACGGCATCAGCTCCGAGTGTGTCGGCTTCCCGCATCGTCATCGCCACCACGAGCACGGGGAGGACGACGAGGGGTGCCGCTCTCAGCTGTGCTGCTGCGCGCCCAAATGCGGTGGAGGCTGCGGGTGCCGGGAAACTGAGTCGACGCTCGAGCCAGAGCTCGTTCGCGTCCGCCACGAGTTGCGCGGCCTGTCCAGGGATGTCGATCGCCTCTCTTCATCGATCAAGATCGACGAGCCGCACCGCGAGCGCAAGGAGTCCGGGAAGGAAGACGAGGAGAAGGGACGAGGCCGAGCCGCCACGAAGGGGAGAAGGCAGTCAGGTGGCGAGAGCCGGCGCCGGTGAGCGCCCTCGGGACCGGGTGCCGTGGGGCATCCGTGCTGACTTAGAACGCAACCCAATCACGCTTATCCGTAGTCATCGACACGGTCCGAGCCCCGCCTTGAAACGCGTGCCCCGCGGCGGGGCAAGGACGCCCCGCCCCCCCTCGCCCTGCCGGCCAAAAAGGGCTATGCGCCCAATCCGGTGCATGATGCGCCGGCAAGGGTGCATATACTACTTTGATGCCTCGTCAGCGCAGCAGCGAGCTGTTCCCGACCGACCAGCCGATCCCGGCCAGCCAGATGATCGGCCGTGGCGCGGACGTACGCGAGATCGCCTCCACGCTCGCCGGCGGATCGAGCGTCATTCTCGCGGGCGCTCGCCGCACCGGCAAGACAAGCGTCTGCGACGCCGTGCTCGGCCGACTTCATCGGCGCGGCTACTACACGGTCTCGATCGACCTCTTCCGGGTCGCCACCACAGCCGAGTTCGCCGAGTCGCTGGTGGCGGCCACGCTCTCCAACCGCTCGGCCCTGCGACGGGCGCTTCACCAGACCCGCCGAGCCGGGCGCTTCGTCGCCGACGCCTTGCAGACATCGGCCGTGCTGAAGTCCAAGGCACAGCTCGGCGAGGAGCTCGAGATCGCCTTCTCCCCCGGCCTCGCCGCGCGCGACCCGGTGCGCTACCTTGACTACGCGCTCGCGCTCCCCGCCCGGATCGCGGCGGCCGATCGCAAGGATGCGATCGTCTTCTTCGACGAGTTTCAGGAGATCGCGAGCCAGCAGCAGCCCTACGGCGATCCGGACCGCCTCACCAAGCGCATGCGCGCGATCTTCCAGCGCTCCACCGGGGTCAGCTATCTCTTCGCGGGCAGCCTCGAGCACCTGATGCGCGACCTCTTCACCCCCTCCCAGCGCGCGCTTCACCAGTTCGGCGGCTTTCACGATCTGCGCCCGATCGACCGCGAGACTTGGGAAGTGGGCCTGGCCGAGCGCTTCGCGGCCGACGACTGCACGATCGAGCCCGGCGCCCTCTCGCGGATCGTCGACTACGGCGAGCTGCACCCCCGCACAACCATGCTGATCGCCCAGAAGAGCCATCTGACGAGCATCGAACTCGACACACGCCGCGTGGACGTCCCGCTCATCGACCAGGGCCTGCTCACCGCGCTCGCGGCCGACAGGGTCAGCCACGAGCAGACCGTCGAGCGGATCCGCCGGCTACACAAGCTCGGCCTCGTCGTCGCCGAGCGGCTCGCCCGCGGCGAGCAGGTCTACCCCCAGATGCCGCGCGGAGCCGTGCGCCGCGCGCTCGAAGCGCTCCGCGACGCCGCGATCATCGAAAGCAGAGGCCGGGGAGATTGGAGATTCGCCAGCCCCCTGCTTCGCCGCTACCTCGCCGGCATCGGCCTATTCGAGTAGCGGCTGTCCGCATCTCGGCGCATCCTGCGCCGAGCCTGACGCATGTACGAGCTTGAGGAAGTAACCTGCCCGCCTACCGGTGGGAGCGCTCGAGACCACAACGGCGGCGTCGAGGGGCCACGCGTTCACTCGCCCGTCGCTCGAGGGCATCGGGTGGGTCGCGCTCGTGGCGCTCGCGCCCGCGTCGCTGATCTACCTGTCGTTCAACGCCGGCGGCTACTTCCCAAGCGCGCCCGGATTCGTCGCGGTCGTATTCGCCCAGGCGCTCGTGCTGCGCACGACGCTGGCGGCCCGGCCGTTCGAGGGCTTTGACCGCGCTCTGGCGGTCCCGCTCGTCGGCCTCACCCTGTACGCCGCCCTACAGCTGACCTCGGCGCTGTGGTCGCACGCGACCGCGCACACGCTCGACAGCTTCGCGCGCACGCTGCTCTACGTGCTCGCGCTCGCGCTGTTCGGCTCCCTCCGCTACACGCGCGCACGCGTCGACTGGCTCGTGCGCGGGCTGGTTGCCGGCCTCGCGGCGGTGTGCCTGATCGGCCTCGTCTCGCGCGTGCTCCCGCACACGTGGCCGACCGCGAGCAGTTTTTTCGCCAACCGTCTCAACTACCCGCTCACCTACTGGAACGCGGAGGGGATGGTGGCGGCGATCGTGCTGATCCTCGGCTTTCATCTCACCGCCGACCGCTCCGAGCACCCGGGCGTGCGCGTGGCGGTGGCGGCCGTGCTGCCCGCGGTTGGCGCCACCCTGCTGCTCACGTTCTCGCGCGGAGCGATGGGCGTCGCTGTTCTCGGCCTGCTCGCATACTGCCTGCTCACGCGCTTCAGCACGCTCCCGACGGCACTGCTCGCCGTCGCCCCGCCCGTGGCGATAGCGATGCGCTCGGCGTGGGAT
>JBARJU010000340.1:0-2394 GCA_049800435.1 Solirubrobacteraceae bacterium | reverse complement strand
GTACAACACCTACCGGCCACATTCAGCGCTAGACGGACTCACACCCACCGAATACGCAGACACCCCTACCGACAATCAACAACCAGACTGCGCATAGGCCCTGGACCACCTACAGGGACCCCGTCAGTGCTAGCAGGGTCTCCGCTCGGCAGAATGAAGATACCGACTAACAAGCTTCGCGAGGCGCTTCGTGTCGCACGCCGCCACGGGCTGCCACGATCGCTCGCCAAAGAGCTAGCAGGATTGGGCATTGATGCGGCTACCATCCGACGAGCGCGGACTCTACTGCCGACACAGCTTCCCGCCCATACCAAGACCCTTCTCGGGCCGATCTTGGCTCCGAGTTTCGCCGCACAGCTCCGTGCGCTTGCCAGCGCGGTAGACCTGTACGTCGCCGGTCTCGCACAGCATCCTTCATAGCAATGAGCTAGCTCGAATCACAGCCAGGGCCGAGAGTTTGGGATAATCCCCAGCTCTTCACACACTACGAGGGAAACGCTCGAAAGCAGAAATGAAACATCTGCCTGGCTCAGACCTGGGCTACGGAATCAAGTAGTTGTGAATCGCGACCTCGACCATCTCGGGCTCGGGCAACGAGGCGACTCGCTCCTCGCCCATGACGGCGACCAGGGCGGGCCGGATTCGCTCGCGGGTGAACCGCTCGGAATGCTCACGCGCCTCCCAGACGTTGAAGATCTGGAAACGCCCATCGAGCTCGCCGGCGGAATGAAAGATCAAGCCCTCCGGCGGGTCGGTCGCGAGCCCCATCTGCCCGTTCACAGCGTCGTACTGCTCTGCGCCCTGGCCTTGAGGTAGTCGGGTAATCGTTCCTATCGCCATCTTTGGCCTCCGTCACGTTGCGGTTATATCGCAAGCCAGTCTATAGCCGGTCTCGCTTCGCGCTCGTCAGTATCGCTCGCGCGCTCCACGATCCTCACCGCCGACCGAGGCCCGTACACCCGCTCAGTCGCCCCGCCTGGTGACGGCGGTCAAGAGATGCGGCTCGACGCCCGCCCAGCCGGCCAGTCGGATGGCCCGGCTTCAGTGGTGCCGCGGTGGGCCCGCGGGGATTGAGCGCCGAGTACGTCGACGCCTCCGCGCTCGGGTCGAGCCTAGCGCCGCGGCGGTAGGATGCGAAGACATGCCGACGTAGCTCAGCTGGCCAGAGCACCGCTCTCGTAAAGCGGGGGTCGTGAGTTCGAATCTCACCGTCGGCTCTGCTGTAGCACCACTCTTGTTACCGCAACGTCGGGGACCACTCAGAGCTTTGCGAGCACCTCGAGTAGCGACTCGCCGTGTCGCTCGCAGAACGTGGGTCCGATCCCCTTGACCTCGATCAACTCGTCGAGGCTGGCGGGCCTGGCCAGCAGCGCGCCTGCGAGGGCCGCGTTGGCCGCCACCGTGTAGGCGGGCTTGCCTTCGCTGCGCCCCAAGCGCCACACCTTGAGCTTCTCGAACTGGCTTTCCTGCACGGGGTTAAGAGCGATCTCCTCGGGTGCGTCAGCTCCTCCGGCCACCCCGTTGGTGCTTGCGAGCGAGCGCACGCCGCGAGCTTTGCGAACCACTGGCGCCGCCCGGCGCGAAGCCTCCACCAGAGCCGCGTCCGGCTCACACACGTCGCAGCAGCGAACCTCTGGCGCGCACGGCTCGTCGTCGCCGAAGTGGTCGAGAATCTGACGCCTGCGGCATGTCTCACCGCTGGAGATGAATTGCTCGATCGAGCGATATGACGCCCAGCCACGGTCCCTCGCTCCCTTGATCGCCTCGTATGCCCGCCGTGGGCTCCCTTCGCCTGTGAGCCGCACGAGCAGGCCTTCCGGGCCGCCCGGCTTCAGTTCCACGGCCCCGGCTCGCTCGGCGATCGACAGCAAAACCCGCTCGCGCTCGCCTGCGCCCCCGAGGGCGTCGAGCTCCCCGTGCCCGATCGCGGCGACCCCTTCCTGAGCGCGACCGCGCAGCCTTGTCACATACCGCTTCACGTCCTCCACGCTCGTCTCGCGCTCCCTGATGAACCGGATCAGGCGGCCGAGATCCATCCGCGAGGCCAGCAATATCGCGCGCCCGGGCTGCCCGTCGCGCCCACCGCGACCCGCCTCCTGGTAGTAGGCCTCGAGGCTCGTCGGCACCGCCCAATGAACCACGGTCCTCACGTCGGCCTTGTCGACCCCCATACCGAACGCGTTGGTCGCCACTACCACCTCGGCGCGCCCGCTCATGAATGCCTCCTGGCTCGAGCGGCGCGCGTCGGGAGGCATTCCAGCGTGGTAGCAAACCGCGCCCAGCCCATGCTCGACGAGCAGCGCCGTCACCTCGGATGTGTGCTTGCGGGTGCCGCAGTACACGATCGCGGGACGGGCATCCTCGCGGCTGAGCGCATGTACCAAGGTGGCGCGC
>JBARJU010000339.1:0-5032 GCA_049800435.1 Solirubrobacteraceae bacterium | reverse complement strand
AGGTCGGCGTGCACGAGGCCACCTCCGTGGTCGACGTTGCGATAGCAACGCCGACCTTCGACAGCCCGCCTATGTCCCCTCGCGCCGCAGCCATGCCCGGCACCAATTCGGAATCAGTCATCTAGGCTGCCGGTCGATGCGTGCCGTCACATTTCAGGCGCCCGGCGAGGTGCTCGTAACCGATGTGCCCGAGCCCGAGATCTCAGATCCCGGCGACGCGATCGTGCGGATCGAGGCCACGGGCGTTTGCGGGTCGGACCTGCATATCTACCACGGCCGCGTACGGATCGAGCCGGGGTTCACGATCGGTCACGAGTACGTCGGCACGGTGCTCGCGGTCGGCGAGGCGGTTCAGAGCGTAGCGGTGGGCGATCGTGTGCTCGGCTGCTTTCAGACCGCATGCGGGCGCTGCTTCTTCTGCCGGCGTGGCTGCTTTCACAAGTGCGAGCACTCGCGCACGTTTGGCCATGGCGCGGCGCTTGGCTCGCTACAGGGCACCCAAGCCGAGCAGGCTCTCATTCCCGGTGCGGACTTGGTGCTGCGCAAGATCCCGTCGGGCATGAGCGATGAGGCGGCGCTGTTCGCGGGCGACGTAATGGGCACCGGCTATCACGCCGTCGTCGAGAGTGGGCTGTGCGCCGGAGACTCTGTGGCCGTGCTCGGACTCGGTCCAGTGGGGCTGTGCGCCGTGCAAGCCGCCAGGGCGGCCGGCGCCGCGCGGGTAATCGCCGTCGACACGGTCCCAGAGCGTCTGGCGATGGCCGAGTCCTTCGGCGCCCAAGCGGTTCACCTCACCGACGGCGATCCGCGCGGGGCGGCGCGCGAGGCAACGGAGGGGCGTGGGGTGGATGTGTGCATCGACGCGGTAGGCCACCCACAGGCGTTCGACCTTGCCCTGCGCCTCACGCGTAAGTGCGGCACGGTGCACGCCGTCGGCGTGTACGCCGAGCGCGCCGAGGTGCACATGGGCGTGTTGTGGATCAAGTCGCTATGCGTGTGCGCCGGACACGCCAACGTGATCGGCCACGTCGATCGGGTGCTCGCGATGATGTCGGCCGGACTGCTCGATCCCACCCCGCTCGTCACCCACCACATGGCCCTCGAGGAGGCCGCGGAGGCGTACGCTCTGTATGATCGCCACGAGGCGCTCAAGATCGTTCTGACGCCGTGAGCGAGGGTCGTGGGCAGAGTCGCCGGCGCAGCGCATCGACCGGTACTCTGAGCTGAGCCCCCACAGCCCCAAGGAGCCGCAATGACCACCGTCGCAACCACAGCCCTGCCCGACGCGCTCGGCGACGCCGCACGCCAGTTCATCTTGGCGGAGCATGGCCTGCTGATCGGCTCGGAGTGCGTACAGGCTGCCGACGGACGCACGTTCGCGACGCTCGATCCCGCAAGCGGCCACGAGATCGCCACGGTGGCACACGCGGGCCCCGAGGATGTCGCGCGAGCGGTCGCCGCCGCCCGCGAGGCGTTCCAGAGCGGCCCATGGGCGACGCTTGCGCCGTCTGAGCGTGGCCGACTGATGGGAGCCCTCGCGGACGCGATCGAGGCTCACGAGGAGGAGCTCGCCCAGATCGAGTCGCTCGATAACGGCAAGCCCGTGAAGCTCGCCCAGTACGTGGACGTGCGTGGGACGATCGCCCATCTGCGCTACTTCGCGGGGTGGCCGACCAAGATCGAGGGCAGCGTGCTGCCGGTCACGTCGCCCAACATGCTCTGTTACACGCGCCGTGAGCCGGTCGGCGTGTGCGGGCAGATCGTGCCGTGGAACTTCCCCTTGCTGATGGCCGCGTGGAAGATCTCTCCCGCCCTCGCGGCCGGCTGCACGATCGTGCTCAAGCCAGCCGAGCAGACGCCCCTCAGTGCGCTGCGCCTCGGCGAGTTGGCGCTCGAGGCGGGTTTCCCGCCGGGCGTCCTGAACGTGATCACGGGCGACGGCGAGACCGGCGCGGCGCTCGTGGACCATGCGGGTGTCGACAAGATCGCCTTCACGGGCTCGACGGCCGTCGGGCGCGAGATCGGCGCCAAGGCGGGGCGCGCGCTCAAGCGCGTCACGCTCGAGCTTGGCGGCAAGTCACCCAACGTGATCCTCCCCGACGCCGACATCGAGGCGGCCGTGAAGGGCTCCTATCAGGCGATCTACTTCAATTCCGGCCAGGCGTGCAACGCCGGCTCGCGATTGTTCGTGCCTGCCGAGCGCTTCGACGAGGTCGTCGGGGCCTTGGCCGATAGCGCCAGGGCGACCCGGCTTGGGGCGGGCCTCGACCCGGCCACCCAGCTCGGGCCGCTCGTCTCGGCCGAGCAGCGCGACCGCGTGATGTCATACATCGACGCCGGGCGCGAGCAGGGCGCCGAGCTGGTTGCGGGAGGTGGGGTGGCGCTCGCCGATAGCGGGGGTTGGTTTGTCGAGCCGACGCTGTTCAGCGCCACCTCGGACGATCTGAGCATCGCGCGCGAGGAGATCTTCGGGCCGGTGCTGGTCGCCTCTCCATACGACACGCTCGAGGAGGTCGCCCGGCGTGCCAACGACACCGAGTACGGGCTCGCCGCTGGCGTGTGGACGCGCGATGTCGGCAACGCTCATCGGCTCGCGGCGATGCTGCGCGCCGGCTCGGTGTACATAAACCACTGGGGTGGGTCCGATCCGAGCGCGCCGTTTGGGGGCTTCAAGGCCTCGGGCGTGGGGCGCGAGCACGGCCATGACGGCCTCGACGCATATCTGGAGACCAAGACCGTGTGGGCCTCGCTCGGCTGAGTTGGCTCGGCAGGGATCTCTTACTCGAGTAAAGCGGTCCCAACGCGAGTGTTCGAGCGATGGTCCTCACGCGTCACGCGTGTGCGACAGAGCTGTGGAGCGGCCCCACAGGGGCCGCATGGTGCATTAGAGTCCGCGGTATGAGTGCGAAGCCTGGGAGCCTCGAGATATCGAGTGTGCTCGTCGACGGTGCCGCGCGGGTCGCTTTGCAGGGCGAGCTCGACCTCGCGTCGGCGCGCCAGATGGAAGAGCACTTCGCCTCGCTGGACGAGCAGTCGCCCTCGCGGGTAGTGGTCGACCTCGCGGGACTCGAGTTCATCGATTCGAGCGGCTTGCGCGTGCTATTGCTTGCCGACGCGCGTGCACGCGAGCGCGGCTACGAGCTGGTCCTGCTGGCCGGCCAGGAGCCCGTGCGGCGGGTGTTCGAGATGACCGGCGCGCTCGACGTCTTGCGCTTCGAGTCTTGAGCGCGATCGCGGAGCAACGACCGCGACATGTGAGCGGGGCGAGCTCGAAGGACGCGGGGCGTCGCTGGGCGCCCGCGCTGGCGGGAGCGTTGGCGCTCGTGATACTCGCGGCCACTGTCGAGATCGTGCTCGACGGGGCGGTCGGGCACTCGCCGCTGATCCCCAAGTCGCCGCGGATCGCGGGATGGCTCGACGGCGTGGGGGAGCGGCTCGGCTTTCGCGTCTTCCTGATCGCGTTGCTCGCGTACGCCGGCGCGTACGGGGGGATGCTGCTCTTGGCGCGCCGAGTCTCTGCGCGCTTTGCGATCGCGCTCACGATTGCGCTGCAGCTGATCGTGTTCGTCGGGCCGATCCTGCTGTCCACCGACGTGTTCAGCTACATCGCCTACGCGCGCATGGGTGTCGTGCACGGCATCAATCCCTACACTCACGGTCCGCAGTCGATCGTCAGCGATCCGGTCTACCACTACGTTGGCAAAGACTGGAAGGCAGTCGCGACCGCCTATGGGCCGCTCTACACGCTGATCTCCTACCCGCTCGGCCTGCAGGGCGTCACTGGTGCGCTATGGGGGATGAAGCTGATGGCGCTGCTCGCGGGCGCCGGTACGCTCGCGCTCACGTGGCGCTGCGCGCGCCTGCGCGAGCTCGATCCCAGGCTCGCCCTGATAGCGGTTGGGGCGAACCCGCTATGGGTGATCTACGGCCTCGGCGGCGCCCACAACGACCTGCTCATGACACTGCTGACGATGGGCGCGGTCAGCCTCACGCTCGCCCGCCACGAGGCCTACGCCGGAGCCACGGTGATCGCCGCCGCACTCGTGAAGGCCACAGGCATCGTGCTGCTGCCATTCATGCTGCTCGGCAAGAGGCGGCTCGCCCCGCTGATCGGAGCCGCGCTCGCCGGCCTCGCGTGCGTGCTCGCCGCCTACCTCGCCTTCGGTATCCACGGCGTGGATGTCCTCGCCGCGCTCAATCGCGACGCGGCGTTCGTCTCCACCGACAGCTTCCCCACCGAGATCGCTCACCTGCTCGGCAAGCCCGGTGTGTTCCCGATCGACCACGACCTGCTCAAGGCGGCCCTAGTCCTGATTGTGGTCCACCTCATGTGGCGCACGTGGCGCGGCTATGACTGGGTGGCGGCCTCCGGTTGGACTCTGCTTGCGATCTCGGTCACGAGCACGTGGTTGTTGGCGTGGTACACGTTGTGGTCGCTGCCACTCGCCGCCGTCAGCCGCGACCGCCGTCTGCTGGTCGCGACGCTCGCGGTGCAATCTCTGTTCATCCTGCATCAGACCTCGCCGCTGTGGGCGCCCGTCTCATGAGCAAGCAGTCAGCCTCACCTGAGCCCGGCCTCTCTGCGAGCCTTCCCGAGTGGGCGCGCCCGCGTGAGGATGAGCGTCGCGGCCTGGGCAGCCTGCGGCTCGCCGAGACGACGATCCTGATCCTCCTTGGCCTGTTTCTCGCAATCGCGACCGTCAGCGATGTGGTGAAGCAGACGCACGTCAATCACCGACTCGCCGCGGACCTGCGCACATGGCGCGCTCTCACCGGCCACGACTACCACAACCTTGGCACCGAGCAGGACGTCAAGGGCCACACCACGCGCGACACGGTCTGCGGGAACATCTCACCGGGAGGGCTGCGGGAGCGCGTGCAGGTATGCCTCGTGCTGGTGGGAGCGGCGATCTCCGGTCGCAGGGAAGTGAGCGGCGGCTACTATCTGCCGCCCAAAACCGAAGACGGGCGCCGCAGCCGCTACGCGTGCTTCGGCGCCGCCGCGCTCGCGGGGACGTGCGGGCTGAAGCAG